>NZ_JBHVPG010000009.1:5734-210598 GCF_042887545.1 Streptomyces sp. NPDC057939 | reverse complement strand
GGGGGGGGGGGGGGTTTTTGGGCCGCGTCTCTCTGGCTGGGGGGCTGGGGGGGGGGGGGGGGGCCCCCCCCCCCCCCCGACGGGCTGGGGACGGTCGTCAAAGTCCCGTCGTCGCCCGGAGGGCGGCCTCGCGGTGCCCGGTGCGGCGGGAGTGCGTGCCGGACACCGCGAGGCAGACGGGAATTCGACGACAGGCACTAGGGACGGTCGGGGGCGGTGCCGCGCTGGAGGTCCTCGCCGAACTCGATCATCTTGCGGGCGTAGTCCTCGGTCCACTCGGCGACCTCCGCGATCGCCTCCGGCGGGATCCGGTCGAAACGCCGGGGGTCGGCCAGCTGGGCCGCCGCCAGGGCCTGGAACTCCACGGCCCGGTCGTGCGCCGCCCGGAAGGCCAGCGTCAGCTCGGTGGCCCGGGCCAGCAGCTCACGCGGATCCTCGATGGATTCCAGGTCGAAGAAGTGCTCCGGGTCCGTGGCGGCGTCCGAGGGCTCGAAGAGCAACGGCGCGGGCCGCAGCCTCCGCTCGGTCCGCTCGGGCTCTGCCATGCGTGTCCTCCTGCTGCGCGTACGAAATCCTTCCGGGCCACCCTCCATTGTCCAACGTCGCGCAAGAGTGCCCCGCGTCACACGGCGGCGGGCTCCTTCGCCAGCGCCGCGACGTCGTCGAGCACCCCGTCCAGCTCGTCCGTCAGGCCGGCCGGAGCCTCGAAGCCCGCCTCCCCGACCAGGGCGTTGATGCCCGGGACGGCCACCGAACGGCCGGCCGGCAGCATGCCGAGCCGGGTCAGGACGGGCAGCAGCATCTCGGCGGCCGGCGCGCCGCCCGTCCCGCCCGCGCTGTAGCTGACCAGCCCGACCGGCTTGCCCTGCCACTCGCCGTAGAGGAAGTCCACGGCGTTCTTGAACGGCGCGGTGAACCCGCCGTTGTACATCGGAAGCACGAACAGGAACGCGTCGGCGGAGGAGACCAGGGCGCTCCAGTCGCGGGTGTGCTGGTGCGCGTAGACGCCGCTGGAGGCGTACTCGGGCTCGTCCAGGAAGGGCAGCGCGATCTCGGCCAGGTCCACCGGGGTGACCTCGAAACCGCCGTGGGCGCGGGCCCGGTCGGCGACCCAGGCGGCGAGCGGGCGGCCGCTGGAGGTGGGCCGGGTGGCGGCGGAGATGACGTGCAGGCGGGTCATGATGGGTGAACTCCCCGTGGGTGGTGCCGTGGTGCGGCCGAAGGCGGGCCGCACCGTGCTGATCGGCCGCCATTGTGGGCGCGGGCGCCCCACCTGGGGAAACGCGGGCCGTGGACTATGTCAAAGTCCGGCCCGCCGACGCCCCGGCGGGCCCGTCCCGTCAGGGCCGCCAGGAGACGCGGTGCTCCGCCAGGTGCGCCAGTACCGAGTGGTTCGCCTCCCAGCCGTCCGGGAACTTCACCGTCACCCCGAGCTGTACCGGCTCCGTCGACGGGTGGGCGTCCAGCAGGTCCGCTATGCCCGCCCGGGCCACCACCACGCAGGCGTGGCGGTGCCGGGAGGCCAGCACGCACAGCCGACCCGTCTCCAGGTGGAAGGCGGTGGCGTCGGGCCGGCCCGACAGCGGATGGAGCACCACCGTGAGGTCGTACTCGCGGCCCTGGAGCCGGTTCGCGGTGTCCACGATGACCCCGGACACGCCCAGCGCGGCCAGCGCGGCGCGGACCGCCGCCGCCTGGTCGCGGTGCGCGGTGCCGACGGCGATCCGGTCCGCCGTCAGCGGCGACGGGTCCGGGGACCGCTCGTCGACCGTGACCGCGCCCCGGTCCAGGGCCCGGCGGACCACCAGCGCCACCGCCCGGACCGCCTCAGGGTCGGTGCGCGGGGTGTGCCGCGCGGGCAGCTCCAGCAACCCCCAGCCCGACTCGGCGGCCTCGTCCAGGACCCGGTCGGGGCCCGAACCGTCGCCCGCGACACCGTACGAGAGCCGCCGGTCGCCGTGGTCGGTGCCGCTGCGGAACCGGTTGTACGGGTAGAAGGCGCGCGAGACCAGCGGCGCGGCCGTCGCCGGGAGCCGCCACGACACCGGCAGCCGGTGCTGCGGCAGCCCCGGATTGTGCGCCAGCAACGTGGAGACCGCCGACGCCGAGGGGTCGTACGACAGGCCCGCCCACTGCTCGGCGCCGACCACGCTGAACGGGTCCAGCTGACCGGGGTCCCCGACGAACAGCGCCCGGTCGAAGAGCCCCGCCACGGCCAGCAGCGCGTCCGAGCGCATCTGGTACGCCTCGTCCACGATGGCGTGCTCCCAGGGCTCGACGTCCTTCACGTACGCCCACTTCGCCGCCGTCGACAGGGTGACGGGCAGCTCCGCGAGGTCACCCGGCTTCGACGACAGGGTGACCGAGGGCAGCTCGCGCAGCGCCGGGTCGTAGGCGTCGCCGTCGCTGCTGTGCAGCCGGCCGACCCTCAGCTCCGGATCCTTGTCGTGCAGCCGCAGCACCAGGTCGTCGACCTGGGCGTTGGTCTGCGCGACCACCATCAGCCGGCGCCCGGCCGCGGCCAGTTCCCGCGCGGCGCGCACCACGAGCGTCGACTTGCCGGCCCCGGGCGGCGAATCCACCACCACGCCCCGCTCGGTGCCGTGCAGGGTGTCGCGCAGGATGTCGGCGGTCGCCCGGTCGGCGGCCGCACCGGGATCGAAGGCGGTCACAGGATGTCCTCGTCGGTCACGGCGTCGGGCAGGCCGGCGGGAGCGGACGCCGCGGATCCGGGCGGCCCTCCGTGCGTCCACGGGGTGTTCTCCGGGTCGGGCAGCTTCGGCCCGCCGCGCGCGTCGTGCTCGAACAGCGTCCAGCAGATCCGGTCGCCCTTCCCGGGGACCGAGCCCGGCTCCGGTTCCCGGGTGCGGCCCATCTTGTCCAGCAGCCGGAGCACGATGTGCCCGTCCTCCTCGCGGCGTACGAAGAGCGCCGACTGGGGTCGGCCGTCCAACGAGCGGTACACCTTCCCGCCGCCGTCCTCGGCGAGCTGCGGCCGGTCCTCCGTCGCCACCGTCACCAACGGCCGCGGACTGGGCCGCTTCGAGTCCGTCCACTCCATCACCACCTCGGTGACCTCACCGGCGAACGCCTCGCCCGCGAGCCGCCGGCCCGCCATGACCAGGGGGTCGTCGAGGGCCTCCTGGGCGTCGAGGCGCACCTGCTCGGTCTCCCGGGTGGCGAGCTTCTGCGCCGCGGTCACCGCGTCGTCACGGCGCGGCTGCGGCGGCTCGCCCGCCCGGACGCGGTCCCGGTGCCCGGTGTAGGACCAGCGGTCGCGGGTCCACCGCTCCTCGGTCCGCCCGCCCGACGGCAGGGCGCGCACCAGGTCGAGCGCCTGCCAGGTATGCCGCCAGGTGTTCTCCATCTGCGAGACGACCAGCGCGTGGACGGCGTCCTCGGCGATGCGCACCGGGCCGTCACCGGCGGTCCCTGCCGCGAGGGCCGAGCGGGCCGCGTCGAACCGGGCGATGGCGGGCGCCAGCAGCGTGTTGTCGAACGCCGGATCGGTCGCGGGGCCGGCGGGAGGGCAGGACAACTGGCCCTTCCCGTCACGGTCGAGTTCCGCCTCGTGCGCCGCGCGCGCACCCGAGGTGCCCTCCGGCGGGTCGATCCAGCCCAGCAGCGCGCCCAGGTGCTGGTCCTCCAGGTTGCTCTGCCCCGTGGCCCAGTGCCGGGACAGCAGATCGGTCGCCGACAGCAGCATCGAGGAGCCGGGCACCCGGGAACGCTCGGCGAGGTGCGAGAACCAGCGCCCCAGCATCGGCACCTGCGAGGGCGCCGGGTAGGGGTTCTCCGGGTCCTCCTCGGTGGTCCGGCGGAACCGCATCGACCGGCCCAGCAGCCGTACGTACTCGATGCCCGCGCGGCTGGGCACGATCAGCTGCGGCGCGTCCACGCACAGCTCGGCCTCGACCTTGACGCGCTTGCCGCTCTCCGGGTCGGTCTCGGTCCGCTCGGCCGGCTCCACGGTGTCCGCGTACGCGTCGATGTGCGCCAGCACGTGGACGGCCAGCTCCGCGAGGAACGCCCAGCGCAGGTCCCGGTCACGGGGCTGGGGTATCACGAACACCCGCGGCTCGTGCCGGTCGGTGCCCACCATCGCGCCGAGCGGGGCCCCGGCCTCGCCCGCGGTGGTCAGCGGTACGAAGACCATCGGACGCGCGCTCAGGTGGCGGTGCCGTACGGTCGCCAGCGGCTGGGCACGGCCCGCGCGGACCGCCTCCAGCCGGGCCAGGGTGCTCAGCAGGGGCATTCGGGGGTCTCCGGGGAGTGGTGCGGGGGACGGGCCGCGGCCTGTTCCAGCGCCTCGGCGCGCAGCCGGGCGGCGTGGTGCAGCGCGGCCGCCGTGGGATCTTCGGCGGGGCCCGCCCCGGAAGCCGCCGCCAAGGCCGCCTCCACGGTGGTCAGGGCGCCCAGTTCGCCCCGTACGGAACGGCCCAGCGCGGCCGGGTCGCCCGCGGCGCGGGACCGCTCGCGGCAGTGGAAGGCCAGCTCGCAGGCGGCCAGGCACTCGGGGGCGTAGGCGGCGGTGACGGCGGAGACGGCCCGGTCGAGTTCCTCGGCGGGGCGGGCCGGATCGAAGCAGAGCCCCTCGGGCAGGGCCGCGGCGAGGTCCTCGACCCGGGTCAGTCGCTCCAACTGGCGCCGGGTCACCGCGTGCTCGCGGCGCACGTCGACCAGGGCGGCGGTGGGCAGGTTGGAGAAGTCCTTCGGGCAGACGAGCACGATCCGGTGCCCCACCTCGGCCTCGGCCAGCTTCCCGGCGGTCCGCTCCAGCGCCAGGACGTACACGGCGGCCTGCCGTGCGGCGGCCCCCACCTTCGCGGCGTCGGCCGCCCCGTCGATCATCGGGAACGACTTGATCTCCACCACGGTCCAGCGGCCGTCGGGGTGCACCACGACGGCGTCCGGCTCCAGGTAGGCGGGCGTGCCCGCCACCTCCAGGGCCAGCATCGGATGGTCGAGCAGCGTCCATGCCCGGGCGGTGGTGGCCTCGCGCAGGGCCAGCGCCGTACGGGCGGCCCGGCCCTCGGGCCCGGCGGCGGTGAGGTCGGGGACGAGGGCGCCGGGGCCGGGCGGTTCGGTGCCGCCGCCGAGGCGGTCGTGGACCAGCCGCAGCAGTTCGGCGCCGCCGTCGCCCTTGACCTTGGCCTCGAAGGAGTTCCCGCGCACGATCGCGAACTGCGACTGGCCGAAGGAGGCGGGCGAACCGAGGGCCGCCGCGAGCGCCGTCTTGTCCACGCCCGCGCCGTCGAGCAGGGCCCTTCTGCCGCAACCGGGGTTGGCGGCAAGGGCCGCGAGCGCCCTGGCGTCGAGCGGGCGGGGCGGTACGGCGGGGCCGCGCAGGTCAGCGAGCCGCTGCCGCAGTGTCGTCGTCTGCGGTGTCGGCTGCGGGCGGCCGCTGGGCGGGAAGGAGCTCACGGGCGGAAGTGTCCCATCCGCCACCGACAATCGGGGACTTACCGTGGAAACCGGCAGCTCCTCCTCCGTGAACGGCCGTCGGGGCCGCCCCCGTGCCGTCCGGCGCGACGCCCTCCGCCGGGGTGCGGAACGCGAGCAGCCGGTGGGCGATCAGCGCGCCGGCGCCCATCACGGCCGCCCCGGCCACGGCGTCGAGGAAGTAGTGGTTGGCGGTCCCCATGACCACCACCGTCGTCAGGACGGGGTAGGCGATCCCCAGCGCCCGCACCAGCGGCGTGCGGGCGTGCCGCCACAGCAGGACCCCGCACCACAGCGCCCACCCGACGTGCAGGCTCGGCATCGCCGCGTACTGGTTGGTGAAGGACCCGAGCCCGCGCGGGGCGCTGGCCTCGCCGCCCCACCAGCCGTAGGCGCTGAACTGCGCCATCGTGTCGGTGAACCCGTAGGAGGCGTCGAGCAGCCGGGGCGGGCAGGTGGGCATCAGGGAGAAGCCGACGAGCCCGAGCAGGGTGGACACCACCAGCCAGGTCCGGGCGGCGCGGTAGTGCTGCGGACGGCGGCGGTGGAGCCAGAGGAGGACCGCGGGGGTGACGAGGTAGTGCAGGGACGCGTAGACGAAGTCGGCGGGTATGCCGAGGAGCCCGGACCCGGAGAAGAATCGATTCAGCGGCCTCTCGAAGTCCATCCACAGCGACTCCTCGACGCGCAGGATCGCGAGTCCGTGATCGACCGCGAGGTCCACGTCGCCCCGGGCCAGGAGCCTGCCGCCGGAATAGGCGCCGTACACGAGGGCCAGGAGCAGCAGTTCCGCCCACCACGTGGGTCGCCGTCGATTGGTCATACGGTGTACGACGCCTCAGGGGCGGGAGGAGTTGCCTGGTGTTCATGTGATGGATGATGGTCGGACGACGGATTCGCCCGTACCGGAGCGAACCCCCACGGACCAGGAGAAACTCACATGGCTCCCCGCATCCTGCTGGCCCGCCACGGCCAGACGGCTTGGTCGCGCCTCGGCAAGCACACCGGCCGCACGGACGTGCCGCTGCTGGAGGAGGGCAGGCAGGGTGCGAAGCTGCTGGGCGAACGCCTCGCCCGGAAACCCTGGTCGGACCTGCACGACCTCCAGGTGCGCACCAGCCCGCTGGTCCGGGCGAGCGAGAGCTGCGACCTGGCCGGCTTCGGGGTCCGGGCGGAGTCCTGGGACACCCTGATGGAGTGGGACTACGGCGACTACGAGGGCATGACCCCGGCCGAGATCCAGGCGGTCCGGCCGGGCTGGCTGATCTGGCGCGACGGGGTCCCCGGCGGCGAGTCCGTGGCCGACGTCGCGGCCCGCGCGGACGAGGTCGTGGCCTGGGCCCGTTCGGCGGAACGCGACGTCCTCGTCTTCGCCCACGGCCACATCCTGCGCACCCTCGCCGCCCGCTGGCTCGGCTTCGAGGCCTCCTTCGGCGCCCGCATCCGGCTGGACCCGACGTCCCTGTCCGTCCTCGGATGGGCGTACGGGGCCCCCGCGCTGGAACGCTGGAACGACACCGGCCACCTCGACGCCTGACGGCCGGCCGACGACCCTCAGATCGAGGCGTGCCGGGTCAGGAAGGCGCCCACGCGCGGGGAACGCTGGTGCGGGACCAGGGTCTTGGCCGTGCCCGCGACCATGGACCGGATCCGGGTCGACCGGACCTCGGTGAGCAGGTCCAGCACGCGGCCCCCCGCCCAGGCGGCCTCGTCGGGCGCCCCTGCCCGGGCCAGGTCGTCGGCGAGCTCGGCGGTGTAGAGGGCCACGTTCCGCGCGAAGTGCGGGTCCTGGAGGTCGGCGGCCCGCCGGGCGTGCCGGGCCGCGCGCGCGAACTCGCCGAGGGACGCCCAGCAGCGGGACTCCAGCGACTCCAGTTCGGCCTCGCCGAAGAAGGACATCCACTCCGGGTCCGCCGCCGAGGGGCCCCTGGAGAACTCGGTGTGCGCCCGGGTCAGGGCCTCCTCGCAGGCCCTGCGGTCGGCCAGCCCCGACCAGCCGCCCGCCTCCCGCAGCGCCAGGAGCGACAGCAGCCGGGGGGAGCCGACCGAGCGGGCCGCGAGCCGGCCCGCCTGGGCGGCCCGTACCGATTCGCGGGGGCGGCCGCAGTCCCGCGCCAGGAAGGCCATGTTGCTGAACGCGTGGGCCTCCAGCCCGCAGTCCCCCGACACCCGGGCGGTGGCCAACGCCTCCGCGTAGTGCGAGCGGGCGTCCTCGAAGCGGCCGGAGTCGTGCGCGAGCCAGCCCACCGAGACGGCGAGTTCCCCGGCGCCCGCGTGCAGCCGGTCCTCGGTGGACTGCCGGGTGGCCCCCGCGTCCAGGAGTGCGTAGGCGGTCCGCAGCGGTCCGGCAGCGCGCCGGTACAGGGCGTCAGCCCCGTGCCGGTCGTCCAGCAGCCGGATCTGACGTACGGCGTCCTCGACGGCGGCGGCCTCCGCCTCGCCGGCGCGGGTGGGCAGCCGGCGGGTGTCGCCGAGCAGGGTGAGGCTGAGCGTCGCGGCCGCCACGGTCGCGGAGCCGCCCGCCATGAACGCGCGACGCAGCACGTCGCTCTCCTTGGAACGGTGGATGAGGTGGACGGGGGCGGGCGGTTCGGGGACGGCGCGTTGCGCCGACCTCCCGCGTACCGCCTCGCGGGGGGAGAAGCCGAGGTCGGCCAGCGTGCGGCCGGGGAACATGTGCAGGAAGACGCGTTCGTAGGCGTAGTTGGGACAGCGGATCTCGCCCGACTCGACCCGGCCGATGTAACGGGCGTCGCAGGAAACCGTTTCGCCGATCTCCCGGGCGGCCCGGCGCACCATGGCCGCGAACTCGGCCGGGGAGTGCGCCGCGCGCAGTCGCCGGAAGGAGGAGTTGGGTGAGTGGGGGAACGCCGCCATGGACGTGGCCTCTCTGGACAAGCTCGGCAATCTCCGTGGATCCCGGTCGTGCTCGCCCCCTGAAGGGCCCCGGCGCGCATGAACGTACCGCCAGCGGAGGGCCGTTCACGCGATGTTTGCCTACAAAACGGATATCTCACCCGCGATCCGCCATGAACTGCCATCCTTTGCGGCGTCTTGCCGCCGCATCCGTTGACGCTCCCGCGCGTTGGACCCATGCGGATACGGATCGAGGAGGGGTTCCCTTGGTGGAGGCCGGCATGGACAGCACTGGAACGAACTTCGCGCCCGGGACCGGCGCGACCGCCATCGACACCCCCGACGCACCCGACGCCCCCGACCTGGTGACCGTCCCCACCCGGCAGGGCCTGGAGGCGGTCGACATCATCCGTCGCGGCGCCGGTCTCGCCGCCCCCGGCGTCGGCCCGGTCCTGCACGACGGCTCCGGCGGCACCCTCGGGTTCCTCGTCCCGCCCGGCACCGCCGACGCCTGGGACATGCCCGGCAGCGCCTGTACGCAGACCAACGGACGCGGCATGCGCTTCGGCGACGCCGCCTCGCCCACCGCCGGCGGCACCGGCTGGCTGCTCCCGCCGGAAGCCGTCGGGCCGGTCACCGACCCGGCGGTACTGCGCGCGGCGCTCGGCGAGGCCGCCCGGCTCATCGAAGCGGCCGACAACTGTCGCTGATGCGCTGACCAGCCATAATGGTGACGTGGCAGGCAAGAGCAAGGGCAACAGGGGCGGCAAGGGCGGCGGCGCCGGCGCTCCGCGCGGGAGCGCGGAGCCCGTCACCGCGCAGGTGGGCGGCGGCCTGGCGGAGCTGGCGCCCGACCGCGAGCGCGCCCGCGCCTGGACCCTGCTCATCGACGGAGCCCCCCAGTCCCACGTGGACCTGGACGACCCCGAGTACCTGGACTTCTCGTACCAGCGCAGGATCGGCCACCTGATCGACCTCGTCGCGCCCGCCCGCCGGCCGCTCAACGTGGTCCACCTCGGCGGCGGCGCCTTCACCCTGGCCCGCTACACCGCCGCCGTACGTCCGCGCTCGACCCAGCAGGTCGTCGAGATCGACGCCGCCCTCGTCGCCTTCGTGCGCGAACACCTGCCGCCGGACCCCCAGGCCCGGATCCGGGTCCGTTCCGTGGACGCCCGGGCGGGCCTGGCCAGGATCCCGGACGGCTGGGCCGACCTCGTCATCGCCGACGTCTTCAGCGGCGCCCGCACCCCGGCGCACCTGACCAGCACCGAGTTCCTGGACGACGTACGCCGGGCCCTGGCGCCCACCGGCTGGTACGTGGCGAACCTCGCGGACGGTCCGCCGCTGACCCACCTGCGGAGCCAGATCGCCACCGCCGCCTCCCGGTTCACCGAACTGGCGCTGGCCGCCGACCCGGTGGTGTGGCGGGGGAAGCGCTTCGGCAACGCCGTGCTCGTCGCCGCCGATCGGGAACTGCCCGTCGCGGAGTTCACCCGGCGGGTCGCGAGCGACCCGCACCCCGGCCGCGTGGAACACGGCCGGGCCCTCGCCGACTTCACCGGCGGGGCCGCCCCCGTCGAGGACGCCTCGGCCGTCGCCTCCCCGCAGCCGCCGCCGTCGGTGTTCCGGTAGGGCTCCCGGCGGGTGCGCGGCCGGGCGCGGTGGGCGGGTCCGCTCAGCGCTCGTCGAACTCCACGCGCGGGGCGCTGTCGTGCCAGGTGCAGAACACCGACGACTCCCGCCCGTCCCGGGTGAAGGTGACCCGGATCCACAGCTCCTGCTTCCACACCTGCATCCGCCACCCCGCCTCCGGCGTCGCCGACACCAACTCGGCCGAGTCGGTCCCCAGGTCGAGGACGACCCGGCCGCCCGTGACCGAGTACCCCTTGACCCGGCCCGTCGTGTCCGACCCCCGGGACGGCCCGGCGCCGACCGGCGGGGACTTCGGCCCGGCCGCCGGGGCGGAGTCCGCCGGCGGGTCGGACGGGGAGCCCGAGGGGGAGGCGGACGGGGAGGCGGACGGGGACGACGACGCGGGCGGTGACGACGACGGCGACGCCGAGGGCGAACCCGGTGCCACGGTGCCCTGCGTCGAGGAGGACAACGGCGGCGTCGTCAGGGGCACGGCGAGCGGAGGATCGTAGGCCGTCCCGGACATGACGGTACGCACGCCCCACCACGACAGGGTCACGGCCGCGGCGGTCGCCAGGATCCAAGCCATGGCATGTACGAGTCCTCGACGCATCGGGGACATACTGCACCACCCGCCCCAGAGGCGGCCCGGCGCCTCCCGGGCTCCCCCGAATGGACTACCGTGCGGCCATGGCTAGTGTGCTCGTGGTCGAGGACGACCAGTTCGTACGTTCCGCCCTGATCCGGCACCTGACCGAGGCCTCCCACACCGTGCGGAGCGTCGGCACCGCCCTGGAGGCGCTGCGCGAGGTCGCCCACCACCGCTTCGACGTGGTGATACTCGACCTCGGCCTGCCCGACCTCGACGGCGCCGAAGCGCTCAAGATGCTGCGCGGCATCACCGACGTCCCGGTCATCATCGCCACCGCGCGCGACGACGAGGCGGAGATCGTCCGGCTCCTCAACGACGGCGCCGACGACTACCTGACCAAGCCCTTCTCCGTCGAACACCTCTCCGCCCGGATGGCCGCCGTGCTGCGCCGCGCCCGCGCCACCGGGGCCGAACCCCCCTCGCGGGTACTGCGCGTCGGCGGACTCGCCATCGACCCGCTGCGCCGCCAGGCGGAACTCGACGGGGCCGTCCTCGACCTCACCCGGCGCGAGTTCGACCTGCTCGCCTTCCTCGCCGGCCGGCCCGGCGTGGTCGTCGCCCGCCGCGAACTGCTCGCCGAGGTGTGGCAACAGTCGTACGGCGACGACCAGACCATCGACGTGCACCTGTCCTGGCTGCGCCGCAAGCTCGGCGAGACCGCCGCCAGCCCCCGCTACCTCCACACGCTGCGCGGCGTCGGCGTCAAGCTGGAGCCGCCGGCGTGAGGTGGGCCCTGGTCAAGGTGTGCCTCGCGGTCACGGTGATGGTCGTCGTGGCCTTCGCCGTCCCGCTCGGCATGGTCGTCCAGGAGATGGCCAGCGACCGGGCCATCTCCAACGCGGAGCGGCAGGCCGCCACCATGGGCCCGACCCTGTCGATCACCACCGACCCGGTCCAACTGCGCAAGGCCGTCGAGTCGACCCAGATGGGCGCCGCCGGGCGGATGGCCGTCCACGTGCCCGCGATCGGCGGCTCCGGACCCGTCGACATCGGCGACGGCTGGGCCGGCGCCGGCGTCGTCGCCGAGGTCCGCAGCCTCGGCCGGGCGACGACCGCCCACGTCGCCGGCGGGGACTCCGTCGTCCTCCAGCCCACCGCGCTCGGCTCCGGGGACATCGCCGTCATCGAGATCCTGGTGCCCGAGAACGAGGTCAGCAACGGGGTCACCACCGCCTGGCTGGTCCTCGCCGGCGTCGGTCTCGCCCTGATCATCGGCTCCGTGGCGGTCGCCGACCGGCTCGGCGCCCGCCTGGTGCGCCCCGCCGAACGGCTCGCGGACGCGGCGCACCAGCTCGGCGAGGGCCGGCTCGGCGCCCGCGTGCCCGAGGAGGGCCCGAAGGAACTCCGTTCGGCGGCCGTCGCGTTCAACTCGATGGCCGACCAGGTCGTGGAACTCCTCGCCAACGAGAGGGAACTCGCCGCCGACCTCTCCCACCGGCTGCGCACGCCCCTGACCGTGCTGCGGCTCAACGCCGCCTCCCTCGGCGACGGCCCGGCCGCCGACCACACCCGGGCCGCCGTCGAGCAGTTGGAACGGGAGGTCGACACGATCATCCGTACCGCCCGTGAACAGCGGCCCGTCTCCCAGGGGTTCGCGGGCGCCGCCGGCGGAGCCGGAGCCGGCTGCGACGCCTCCGAGGTGATCCGCGACCGCATGGACTTCTGGTCGGCGCTCGCCGAGGACGAGGGCCGCGAGGTGCGGCTCGCCGGCGTGGACCGCGTCGTCCGCATCCCCGTCGCCCGGCCCGAGCTCGCCGCCGCACTGGACGCCATGCTCGGCAACGTCTTCCGGCACACCCCCGAGGCCACTCCCTTCGCCGTCGACGTGCACGACGCGGGCGACGCCGTCATCGTCCTCGTCTCCGACGCCGGACCCGGCATCGCCGACCCCGACGCCGCCCTGCGGCGCGGCAACGACGGCGGCCGCGACGGCTCGACCGGCCTCGGACTGGACATCGTGCGCCGGGTCGCGGAATCCACCGGCGGCGACGTCCGGCTGGGCCGCTCCGTCCTCGGCGGGACCGAGGTACGGGTCTGGATCGCCCTGGACGACCGCGCCCGCGGCGGCGACCGCGGCGCGGGCGGGCGCCGCACGCGCCGCAAGCGGCGGGGCGACTGACCGACGCGCACCGGTACGGGGCGCGGTCGTCCGGGGCCGGGGCGGCGGGGCAACCGACGTACCCCCGGGGCGCGCCTCGTGGGAGGCGAGTCCGCAGGTCGGTACGGTCCGCCCCATGGACACCCTCATCTTCGGCGGCCTCCTCGCCACCCTGATCGCCATGTACCGGGAGTCGTCCCGGAGCGTGGTGCTCGGCGCCTGGTGGGTCATGCTGGGCGCCGTGCTGCTGCTGATGGCGCACCACGTCGTCGGCGGTCCCGCCCTCCACCTGAGCCACTGACCCGTGGCCGCGATGAACACCCTCGTCCCGGAGACCGCCCTGGAGGGCGGCCTGCTCGGACGGGCCCAGTACTGGTTCGCGTGCTCCTTCGTCATCGGCTGGACGGCGTTCGTCGGCGCCGGCCTCTTCCACCAGCTCGGGCTCCGGGAAACGCCCTGCGGGCTCTGCGTCGTGCAGCGCATGTTCATGCTGCTGGCGGCGGTCGGGGCCGGGTACGTCATCCGCAGGGCGCTCAGCGAGGGCGCCGTGACCGGCCGGGACTACATGACGGGCTGGGGCATGGCCCTGGTCGCCGTCACCGGGGGCTCCGTCGCCGCCGGGCGGCAGACGCTGCTGCACGCGCTGCCCGGGGACGAGGGCCACGGCAGCGCGCTGTTCGGCCTGCACATGTACGTGTGGGCGTGGATCCTGTTCACGGTCTCTGCCGCGGCCATCGGCGTCGTCCTAGCCCTCGCCCACGCGACGGCCGACCGGGCCGTCCCGGCCGCCCGCCCCGGCCCGCACCGGGCCGCGGGGACGTTCGCACTGGGCTTCCTCGGGGTGGTCATCGCCGTCAGCGCGGCGGCCGTCTTCCTGGACGAGGGCTTCCACTGGTTCCTGCCGGAGGAACCGACCCGCCACCGGTCCTTCCTCGACATCGGCCTCCACCTCCCGGGCTGAGGCCCTTTCCCGCCCGAGGTCCTCGCCGCTTGGAGCTCTCCCCGTCCGAGGCCCTCGCCGCCCGGCGCTTTCGCGGCCCGGCGCCCTCCCCGCTTCCGGTTCGACGGGGAGGGCGAGGCAGTCCCGTCCGGTCCCGTCCGGTCCCGTCCGGTCCCGTCCGGTCCCGTCCCGGACGTCGAGGAAGCGGCCGCGGGGAGGTCAGGCGGGGTCGGCGGAGTTCAGCCGCTGTGCCTGCGACCGGCCGACCTCGGCGGCGCGGTGGAGGTAGTCGGCGATGAGCGCGAGTTCGGTGTCGGAGTAGCGGTCCAGCACGGCGCCGAAGGCCCGGCCGGGCGTGTCCCAGGCCTTGTTGATCCGTTCGCGTGCGGCGGGGGAGAGGACGACGAGGGAGCGGCGCCGGTCGTGCGGATCGGCCCGCCGCTCGACGATGCCCGCCTTGACCAGGCGGTCGACGAGGCGGGTGGCTGATCCCGAGGTCAGACCGGTGAGGCGGGCGACGTCGCCGGTGCTGACGGGACCCGGCTCCAGGTCGAGGAGGCCGACGCACTGGAGGTCGGTGGGGTGCAGGCCGACGTGGTCGGCCATGGCCTGGCTGAAGAGCGAGTAGTCGGCGTAGTGCCGCTGGCTCTCCGTGACGATGCGCGCGAGCAACTCGGCGCGGCTCCACTCACCCTTACGGGGGGAATCGGTTGACATCGACCTCTCCATGCCTGAAATTTAACTGTGTGACGCAGAGAATGTATCGCGCAGAATCTGTGCCACGTACTCAGCTTAGTTCACGCGCCTCACCCAGAGCAGAACACAGCACAGAGCAGGAGATCATCATGTCGATCCTCGTCACCGGCGGCCGCGGCGCCGTCGCCCGTTCCCTCGCCACCCTCCTCGCCGGCCGGGGCCTTCCTCACCGCCTCGCCTCACGTGAGCCGGACACTCCCGAGGTCGTGCGCTGCGACCTCGCGGACCCCACGACCTTCCCCGGGGCGCTGGCCGGGATCCGCGCCGTCTTCCTCTACGCCGAGGCCGCCGGGATCGAGGCGTTCGTCGAGGAAGCGGGCGCCGCCGGGGTGGAGCACGTGGTGCTCCTTTCCTCCTCCGCGGTGATCACGGAGGACGCCACCGTGAACCCCCTCGCCGCCGCCCACCTCGCCGTCGAGGAAGCACTGTCGGCCTCCGCGCTGCACACCACCCTGCTGCGCCCCGGAGCCTTCGCGGGCAACGCCCGCCCCTGGTTCTCGTCCCTCGCCTCCGGGCGGCCCGTCCGACTGCCCCACCCGGAGGCGCACTCCGCCCCGATCCACGAGGCCGACATCGCCGAGACCGCCCTCGCCCTCCTCGCCGACCCCGGCCTCGGCGGCGGTGCCCACACCCTGACCGGGCCGCAGTCCCTGACCTTCGTGACCCAGCTCGCGATACTCGGCTCCGTCCTCGGCCGGCCCCTGCCCTACGAGAGCGTCACCCCCGAGCAGTGGAAGGCCGATGTGGCGGAGTACCTGCCCGCTCCCTACGCCGATGCCCTCCTCGGCCACTGGGCGGCTGCCGAAGGCCTTCCGGCCGCCACCACCGACACCGTCGAATGGTTCACCGGCCACCCGGCGCGGTCCTTCGAAACCTGGGCCGAGGAGAACGCCGACGACTTCCACCTGCCGTAGGGCGGGGGGCAGGGCCGGGGGGAGCAGGGCCGGGCGCCGACGGTCAGAGGGTGCCCGTGCGGGCCAGGTGGGCGTACCAGCGGGCACTGGAGCGGGGCGTGCGGGTCTGGGTCTCGTAGTCGACGTGGACGATGCCGAAGCGCTTGCTGTAGCCGTAGGACCATTCGAAGTTGTCCATCAGCGACCACAGGAAGTACCCGCCGACGGGGGCGCCGTCGCCGATCGCCCGGTGGATCGCCGACAGGTGCTCGCGCAGATAGCCGATCCGCCGGGGGTCGTGCAGGTCCGGCGCGTACGCCGCGCCGTTCTCGGTGACCAGCAGGGGCAGGCCCGGCGCCTCGGCGCGGAACCGCATCAGCAGGTCGTACAGGCCCGTCGGGTCGATCGACCAGTCCATGTCGGTGCGTTCGCCCGGTGGTTGGTGGAAGGCGATGCCGTCCGCGCCGGGCCAGGGGGAGTGGCCGGTGGAACCGTGCCCGTCGGCGCGGGGGCCGTCGGGGGAGGCCGAGACCACCGCCGGGGTGTAGTAGTTCACGCCGAGGAAACCGAGCGGCTGGTGGATGAGGGCCTCGTCACCCGGCCGGACGAAGGACCAGTCGGTCAGCGCCGCCGTGTCCGAGAGGAGGTCATCGGGATAGGCGCCGTGCAGCAGGGGGCCGGTGAAGATCCGGTTCGCGAGGGCGTCGATGCGGCGTTGGGCGTCCAGGTCACCGGCCGAACCGGTCAGCGGCCGTACCGCGCTCGGGTTGAGCGCGATGCCCGTGCGGACACCCGAGGGCAGGGCCGAGGCCGCCAGCCCGTGGGCCAGGTTCAGGTGGTGGGCGGCGCGCAGGGCGTCGGCCGGGCTGGTGCGGCCGGGGGCGTGGACCCCGGAGGCGTAGCCGAGGAAGGCGCTGCACCAGGGCTCGTTGAGCGTGGTCCAGAGCCCGACCCGGTCGGCGAGGGCGTCGGCGACGGTCTGCGCGTACCCGGCGAAGTCGTAGGCCGTCCCCCGGGCCGGCCAGCCGCCCGCCTCCTCCAGGTGCTGAGGCAGGTCCCAGTGGTACAGGGTCACGCAGGGCTCGATGTCGTGGGCGAGGAGCTCGTCCACGAGCGCGTCGTAGAAGCCGATCCCACCGGACAGGACGCGCGGCCACGACACCGAGAACCGGTAGGCGCCCAGCCCGAGTTCCGCCATCAGCCGGACGTCCTCGCGCCACAGCCGGTGGTGGTCGACGGCCACGTCACCCGTGTGACCGCCGTGCACCTTGCCCGGCGTACGACAGAAGGTGTCCCAGATCGACGGCCCGCGCAGCCCGGCCGCGCCCTCGATCTGGAAGGCGGCCGTGGCCGCCCCCCAGAGAAACCCCTCCGGGAATCGCATGTCCCCCACGCCGTTCATCCCTTCACCGCTCCCTGCATGATGCCGCCCACGATCTGGCGGCCGAAGACGACGAACACCAGCAGCAGCGGGAGCGTGCCCAGCAGCGCACCCGCCATGATCACGGACTGGTCGGGGACGTAGCCCCGCCCCAGCCCCGTCAGGGCCACCTGCACCGTCGGGCTGCCGTTCTGGGTCAGCGCGACGATCGGCCAGAAGAAGTCGTTCCACGTCATGACGAAGGTCAGCATCCCGAGGACCGCCATCGCCGGCCGGGCCACCGGGAACACCACGTGCCACACCACCCGCAGCGAGTTCGCCCCGTCGGTGCGGGCCGCCTCCACCAGCTCCATGGGCAGCGCCTGCGCCAGGTACTGCCGCATGAAGAACACCCCGAAGGCGCACACCAGCGCCGGCAGGATCACCGCCTGGAGCCGGTCCGTCCAGGACAGTTCGGCGACCAGCATGTACAGCGGGACCACGCTCAACTGCGGCGGGATCAACATCGTCCCGACCACCAGCGACAGCAGGACCCGGTGCCCACGGAACCGCAGCCGGGCGAAGGCGAACCCGGCCAGGGTCGACAGCACGACGGTCACGGCCGCGACCGTGCCGGCGACGACGAGCGTGTTCAGCAGTGCGGAGCCCATGTTGGCGTCGGTCCAGGCGGTCCTCAGGTTCTTGCCCAGGTTCCCGCCGAACCAGAACGGCGGCGGGGTCTGCGCCAGCCGCGTACTGCTCCGCGAGGCCGCGATCGCCGTCCACACCAGCGGGAACAGCGACCCGACCGTGAACAGGGCGAGAGCGACGTACGTCAGCCTGCCCGCGCGCAGTGAACTCATCGCCCCGTCCCCCGTCCCCGCAGCAGCCGGGCGGCCCCCGCGACCAGCAGCAGCATCAGGAACATCGCCCAGGCGATCGCCGAGGCCCGCCCCAGGTGCAGGTTCACCCACCCCTGCTCGTACAGGTACAGCCCCAGCGTCTGGAACTGGTGGTCCGAGCCGCCCGTCGCGCCCGCCCCCGCGTTGAACAGCAGCGGTTCGCCGAACAGTTGCGTCGCCCCGATCGTGGAGACGACACAGGTGAAGAAGATCGTCGGCCGCAGCGAGGGCACCGTCACGTGGATGAACTGCTGCCACCGCGAGGCCCCGTCCAGGGCGGCCGACTCGTACAGCTCCCCGGGTACGGCCTGCATTGCGGCCAGGTAGATCAGCGCGTTGTAGCCCGTCCACCGCCACACCACGATCGCGGACACCGCCAGCTGCGAGGCCAACGGCCCGTTCTGCCAGTCCACCGACCCGAACCCGACCGCCGAAAGGGCCCAGTTGACCATCCCGTAGTCCCGGCCGAAGAGCAGCACGAACACCAGGGTGGCCGCCGCCACGGACGTCGCGTACGGAGTGAGGACCACGACCCGGAAGAAGGCCGAGCCGCGCATCCGGTAGTTGAGGAGGTGGGCCAGCCCCAGCGCGACGGCCAGCTGCGGCACCGTCGACAGCAGCCCGATGGTGACGGTGTTGCGCAGGGCGTTCCAGAAGAAGGCGTCGTCCCACAGCCGGGTGAAGTTCCGCAGCCCGACCCACGTCATGGAGTCCGGGTCGGTCAGCTCCACCTGGTGCAGCGCCGCCCAGCCCGTGTACAGCAGCGGGAACAGCCCGAAGGCGGCGAAGAAGAGGAAGAAGGGCGCCACGAAGGCGTACGGGCTCCAGCGCAGGTCCCACCGGTAGCGGCGCGAGCGCCACACCTGACCCCGGCCGGACCGCCCGCCCCCGGTCCCGCCCGCCCCGCCCCGCACGCGGCGGGCGGAGGAGGCCGGGGCCGGGGCCGGCGCAGCGGTCGTGTCCGTCACCGGTACCTCACCGGTCCAGGGCGTTGTCGATGGCCTTCACCGCCGCGTCCCAGCCCTCCTGCGCGCTGCGGCCCTTCTGATCGACCTGGAGCATCCCGATGTCCGCCAGGTTCTGGGCGATCACCAGGTCCTTCGGGCCGATCACCGTGACCGGCACCCCCTCGGCCGCCCGCGCGAAGATCTCCCCGATGGGCGCGCCCCCGAAGTAGGCGTGCTGTGCGCCCGCCACCGCCGGCAGCCCGTACGCGGCGCTCGCGCTCGGGAAACTGCCCCGCTTCTCGAACAGCTTGGCCTGCTGCGCGGGAGCCGTCAGCCAGGCGGCCAGCTTCGCCGCCTCCTCGGCGTGCTTGCCCGCCTTCGGCACCACCAGGAACGAGCCGCCCCAGTTGCTGGGCTTCGGGGCCGGGGCCACGTCCCACTTGTCCTTGCCCGCCGGCCCCGCCTTGTCCTGGATGTAACCGAGCATCCAGGCCGGGCAGGAGATCGTCGCGAAGGTGCCGTTGGCGAAGCCCTGGTCCCAGGTCGGGGTGAACTGCTGGAGCTTCGCGCTCAACCCCTCGGAGGCGAACGAGGCCGCGAGGTCGAAGGCCCCGCGCACCGCCGGGTTCGTCTTGTAGACGACCTCGCCCCGCTCGTCGTAGAACCGCTGGGCGCTGCTCGCGGTGACGGCCGCCATCACGCCCGACGCCGAGTCGACGAACGCCTTGCCCTCCCCGGCCTTCGCCTTGTAGGCGCGGCCCGTCTCCAGGTACTTGTTCCAGTCCCCGCCCCACAGCGCTCCGACCGCCGCCCGGTCGGTGGGCAGTCCGGCCGCCGCGAAGAGGTCCTTGCGGTAGCAGATGCCCTGCGGGCCTATGTCGGTGCCGAGACCGACGGTCGCCCCGCCCTTCGCGGCGGAAGCCGTGCCCTGCGCCCACTTCCACGGCAGGTACGCGGCCTTGTCCACCCCCGCCACCTTGCCGAGGTCGACCAGCTTGTCCGCCTGGGTCGCGGTGATCTCCGCGATGTTGTTGACCTCGACCGCCTGGATGTCGGCGAGACCGCTGCCGGTGCCCAGGTGGGTCAGGAGCTGCGGGTAGTAGTTCTCGTTCCGCTCGATGGAGGTCTGCTCGATCCGGATCCCCGGATTCTGCGCCATGTACTCGTCGTAGAGGCCCGCCTCCTTGAGCCCGAAGGCGCCGAAGACGCCGACCGTCAGGGTCGTCCGCCCCGAGCCGCCCGTCGGGGAACCCGCCTTCGGGTCCTCCTCCGGGTCCTGCGCGCAGCCGGCGAGCAGCAGGGCGGTCGCGGCGGCCACGCAGGCCGCCGTGACGAGGTTTCTTCGGGCTCGCATCTGGGTCCTCCCTGAAGGACGGAACGTGCCGGGTGTCGTGTGCCACAGTGTGGGAGCGCTCCCACAGTCGTCAAGGGGTAGATTCACAACCGGGAGGAAGCCATGAACGGGCACGGGCGCAGTGGGGGACGGCCGACCTTGGAGGAGGTCGCGGTCCGGGCCGGGGTCGGTCGGGGCACCGTCTCCCGGGTGATCAACGGATCATCCAAGGTCAGCGACCGTACGCGGGAGGCCGTCGAGGCCGCCGTCGTCGAGCTGGGGTACGTGCCGAACCGGGCGGCCCGCGCGCTCGCCGCCAACCGCACCGACGCCATCGCCCTGGTGATCCCCGAGCCGGAGGCCCGCTTCTTCTCGGAGCCCTACTTCTCCGACGTCGTGCGCGGCGTCGGCGCGACCCTCGCCGAGACCGACGTGCAGTTGGTGCTCACCCTCGCGGGCAGCGACCGCGAGCGCCGCCGACTGGCGCAGTACCTGTCGGGGCACCGGGTCGACGGGGTGCTGCTGGCCTCGGTGCATGCCGGGGACCCGCTGCCGGAGCTGCTGGCCGAGCTGGGCATCCCGGCGGTGATCAGCGGCCGCCGGTCGGCCGCCGAGACCCTCCCGAGCGTGGACTCCGACAACCTGGCGGGCGCCGCCGGGGCGGTGCGCCACCTCCTCGGGCGGGGCCGGCGCACGATCGCCACCATCACCGGTCCCCTCGACGTGTACGGGGCCCAGTGCCGCCTCGACGGCTACCGGCAGGCTCTCGCGGCCGCCGGGCACCCCGTCGACGAGCCGCTGATCGCCGTCGGGGACTTCACCGAGGACGGCGGGCGCCGGGCCATGCGCGAACTGCTGGAGCGGCGCCCCGCACTGGACGCCGTCTTCGCCGCCTCCGACGTGATGGCGGCCGGCGCCCTGCGCGAGCTCCGGGCGGCGGGCCGCCGGGTCCCGGAGGACGTGGCGCTGGTCGGCTTCGACGACTCGGTGGTGGCCCGCCACATGGACCCGCCGCTGACCAGCGTCCGCCAGCCGATCGAGGAGATGGGCCGGACCATGGCCAGGGTCCTGCTGGACCGCATAGCGGGCCTGCGGGACGGCGCGGACGGCGAGCCGGGGGAGCGGGCGCTGGTCCTGCCGACCGAACTCGTCGTCCGGGAGTCCTCGTGACGCCCCGGACCGGCCTTCCCCGGACACGCAGAAGGCCCCGGTCCGCTTCCGCGGACCGGGGCCTTCCTTCAGGGTGAGTGACGGGACTTGAACCCGCGGCCACCTGGACCACAACCAGGTGCTCTACCAACTGAGCTACACCCACCATGTCCGGTCGCAGAACGACCGGCCGAAGAAAAGGGTACAGGGTCCGGGAGGGTGCTCGCTCCCCCCTTTTCCCGCACCCGTCGCCCCGGGTCCTACTCGCCGGGCACGACGTGCTTGGCGGCGATGGTGCGGGCCGTGTCGGAGTCGGGTCCGGGCTGCGGCACGAAGACCGCCTCGCGGTAGTACCGCAGCTCGGCGATGGACTCCTTGATGTCCGCGAGCGCCCGGTGGTTGCCGTTCTTCGGCGGGCTGTTGAAGTAGGCCCGCGGGTACCAGCGGCGCGCCAGCTCCTTGACCGAGGACACGTCCACGATCCGGTAGTGCAGGTAGCTCTCCAGCGCGCCCATGTCGCGCAGCAGGAACCCGCGGTCGGTGCCGACGGAGTTGCCGCACAGGGGCGCCTTGCGGGGCTCCTTCACGTGCTCCCGCACGTACGCCAGGACCTGCGCCTCGGCGTCGGCGAGGGTGGTGCCGGCGGCCAGCTCGTCGAGCAGCCCGGAGGAGGTGTGCATCTCGCGCACCACGTCCGGCATGGTTTCCAGGGCCGCGTCCGGCGGGCGGATCACGATGTCCACGCCTTCGCCGAGCACGTTGAGCTCCGAGTCGGTGACCAGTGCGGCCACCTCGATAAGTGCGTCGTCCGTCAACGAGAGCCCGGTCATCTCGCAGTCGATCCACACCATGCGATCGTTCATGCGCCCCACCTTATGCCGAAGGTCCCCCACATCGGTGCTCGACCGGTGCGGGGGACCTTCGTCATGGGCCGGGGCACGGCTCCCGGGGACGCTACGCGTGCTCGCGCAGCACCCTGCCGGGCGCGTACAGCTCCGTCACGCTGGGACCGGAAGCGGCCAGTGCCGCCGCCGCCCGCTGGGGCTGGGCGGTGCGCTGGTGCGGAACCGGTACGTCGGAGAGCTGCGTCACCGGGGCCACGTCGACCTGCGGGCGGCGTGCCCGGTAGGCCGAGCGGTAGGCGGCCGGGGAGGACCCCAGCTGCCGCCGGAAGTGACCGCGCAGCGCGACGGGCGAACGGAACCCGCAGCGCCCGGCGACCTCGTCGACCGAGTAGTCGGAGGTCTCCAGCAGTCGCTGTGCCTGGAGCACCCGCTGGGTGATCAGCCACTGCAGCGGCGCGCTGCCGGTGAGCGAACGGAACCGCCGGTCGAAGGTGCGCCTGCTCATGTAGGCGCGGGCGGCCAGCGTCTCCACGTCGAACTGCTCGTGGAGGTGCTCCAGCGCCCAGGCGACGACCTCGGCGAGCGGATCCGCGCCGATCTCCTCGGGCAGCGACCGGTCGAGGTAGCGCTCCTGGCCACCCGTGCGCCGCGGCGGGACGACGAGCCTGCGGGCCAGGGCCCCGGCCGCCTCGCTGCCGTGGTCGGTGCGCACGATGTGCAGGCACAGGTCGATTCCGGCCGCGGTGCCCGCGGACGTGAGCACGTCACCGTCGTCGACGAACAGCTCGCGCGGATCGACGTGGACGGACGGATAGCGCTTGGCCAGCGTCGGCGCGTACATCCAGTGCGTCGTGGCGGGCCGGCCGTCCAGCAGTCCGGCGGCGGCGAGCACGAAGGCACCCGTGCACAGACCGACGATCCGGGCCCCCTCCTCGTGCGCCAGGCGCAGTGCGTCGAGCGCCTCGGGCGGTGGCGGTGAGGTGATGGAGCGCCAGGCGGGCACGACGACCGTGCCTGCCCGGGCGATCGCCTCCAACCCGTACGGCGCGGTCAGTTCGAGTCCGCCGGTGGTCCTCAGCGGACCGTCCTCCCCGGCGCACACGAGCAGTCGATAGCGTGGAACTCCCGCGTCCTGCCGGTCGATGCCGAACACGGAAAGTGGAATGGAACTCTCGAAGATCGGCCCGCCGCTGAACAGCAGCACCGCGACGATCTCCCTGCGGCGACGCCCCGCGAGTTTCCGACCCGCGTCCGCGACGACGGCGGTGGAATCCTGGCTCATGGCGCTAAGCCCCCCTTGGGTGTCGCGACTCCTTGGTCTGGTCGCACCTGCACGTTTCCCCTCGGCCTTGCACGTGGATCCCCCGCCGTAAATACATGATCGAATCTACTGCGTCCCGTGGTGTCGGCGTGACAAGTTCAGCACGCAGCGCTATGTCGACTTGGCAACTTGGCGAAAAGCATTCGATCAGGAAGCGTTCCACTCCGCTACCCGGGTGGGAAGCGTCCTGTCCGGCCATGGCCAGTACCCATGGGGTCGTGACGCCGTCGGGGCTCTGTAGTCGCTGGTGGTAGGGGGGTTGGGGGGACATTCCGGCAAGGGGGGCACTCGATCGGGAAGTTGGCTGAAAACAACCGGGTGTGTACGTGCGAACCGGTCAGTCGTGAGGGGACGCCGGTCCGGAACCGTGGCAACCGCGGTGCGAGCCGCCCCCGGTGCGCGAGTGCCGGCCGCGGTGTCCGGACGGAAGCGGATCCTCCGCGAGCACCCGCGCGGCGGCCCGCTCGGCCTTCTCGGAGTACCGCAGCAGCACCCGGCAGGCGGCGGTGACGGCGGCCAACCCCAGGGTCGCCACGGCGGCCCCGCCGTAGGAGGTGCCGTAGACGACGAGGACCACGGGGACGAGCAGACAGCTGAAGGCGGCCCAACGGACCACGTCACCCGCCGGGTCGTCATCATGGGACGCCCTGCCGGATGGCACGGACGGGTGAAGCAGTGGATGCGCCGAGGAGGGGGAAGGAGGGGCGGACGGGGCGGACTGCGTCGGCGGAGCGGGCTGGACGGGGTGAACCGGATGGCCGGGCACGGCGTACTCCCTGCGGGCTCTTCCTGAACGGTCGGACGCCTGTCCAACGCCCGCGACAGCGCTCGGTCACTGTGTGCGGGGGTGACGGAAGGGTCCTTCGTCACTGCCTGTAGGGGACAGCGGACATTGCCAAGGCGCCGGACCTCCGGCATGCTCCCTGGGACGCTCTCCAAGGGCGGCATGCC
Source organism: Streptomyces sp. NPDC057939 (assembly GCF_042887545.1). NCBI lineage: Bacteria > Bacillati > Actinomycetota > Actinomycetes > Kitasatosporales > Streptomycetaceae > Streptomyces > Streptomyces sp. NPDC057939. The sequence continues at coordinate 186,521 of NZ_JBHVPG010000009.1, read as the reverse complement.
CTGTGCAGGACAGGAGTGTCGCCGTACCCTGGTGGGTAAGGGCTTGGGAAGATGCTTCCCGGACAGAGCCCCGTCACACTGCGTCGCCGAAATCGTCCCTGTCGCTTCCCCCGAGGATCCTTCGCCGAGACATCCATGGCCGGTCACGAATTCTCCGAACCCGCGGACCGCAAGCGCAAACCTCTCGCCGACTCCGTTTCGGCCGACCTGCGCGCGGTGGAACAGACACGCCACCCCTGCGACCCTGCCTTCCGGCACGGGGTGGTGGTGGGCTTCGACGGCTCCACTTCCAGTGAGCGAGCCCTCGCGTACGCCATCGGCATGGCCCGGCGCTCCGGGTCCGGTCTGATCATCGTGCACGTGGCCAATCGGCTGCCGACCACGGTGTGGGCCGGCTGTGAGCCGCCCGTCTTCGTGGACGTGCCCGACCACCGCACCGAGGTGCTGGGGCTGGAGCTGGCCTGCGCGGACTACCTGGCCGAGGTGCCGTGGATCCTGGTCGAGCGGGGCGGGGACATCTGCCACGAGTTGGAGGAGGTCGGCCGGGAGTACTCGGCCGACGCCATCGTGGTCGGCTCCACGCACGGGATCGTGGGCCGGATCTTCGGATCGGTCGCGGGGCGGCTGGCGAAGCGGGCGCAGCGACCCGTTGTTGTCATTCCGTAACCCGCTGTATGTCGCTCGTGCGGTTGTGAACCCCCATGTAAAGGGTAGATAAATGCTGCTGGGACGCAGCAAACAACTGCAGATCGAAGGGAGCCCGCCGTGGACAATGGTGTCTCTGCGGGAAGCACGGCCTCGACCTCGACCTTGGGGCACATCGCCCTGGGTCTCACCCTTCTCGCGTTCGGTATCGGCCACACCGGCATCATCGACGGTGTGTCCGCGGCCAACTCCGTGTCGCTCGCCACCTACGTCGGCGGTCTCGCCCTGTTCGTCCTCGGACTCCTGGAGTTCCGCGGCGGCAACGGCTTCAACGGCACGGCGTTCGCGGGCCTCGGCGCCTTCTGGTTCACCTGGGCGGCCGGAGCCGACGGAAAGGTTTCGGCGGATGCCGCCGGATCCTTCCTCGTCCTGTTCGCCCTGCTCGGCCTGACCCTCACCGTGGGCGCGGCGAGCGGGCTCTTCGGTCAGGGCGTGTACGGCCTCTTCACCCTCTCCCTGCTGCTGCTCGCGATAGGCGCCTTCGCCGACAGCAGCGTGCTCGCCAAGGCGGCGGGCTGGGTGGCGGCGGTCGCCGGACTGCTCGCCTGGTACGGGGCCACCGCGGTCCTGGCGCACTGGCCGGTGGCGTTCGGCAGGTCCTCCCGCCGCGGCGCGGTCGCCGCGGGCTGAGGCGCGGGGAGCGGACACGGAGCGGCCCCCGGGGGATCCCCGGGGGCCGCTCCCGTGCGTGCGGTCCTGTCGTCCGACCTACTCGACGGTGACGGACTTCGCCAGGTTGCGCGGCTTGTCGATGTCCCGGCCCAGGGCCAGGGCGGTGTGGTACGCCAGGAGCTGGAGCGGGATGCCCATCAGGATCGGGTCCAGCTCGTCCTCGTTCTTGGGGACGAGGATGGTGTGGTCGGCCTTCTCCTGCTCCCGGTGGGCGACGGCGAGGATGCGGCCGCTGCGGGCCTTGATCTCCTCCAGCGCGGCGCGGTTCTTCTCCAGCAGGTCGTCGTCCGGGACGATCGCGACCGTCGGCATCGCCGGCTCGATGAGGGCGAGCGGGCCGTGCTTGAGCTCGGAGGCGGGGTAGGCCTCGGCGTGGATGTAGGAGATCTCCTTCAACTTGAGGGAGGCCTCCAGCGCCACCGGGTAGCCGCGGACGCGACCGATGAACATCATCGACTTGGCCTCGGCGTACTCGGCCGCCAGCTTCTTGATGTCCTCCTCGCCGTCCAGGATCTCCTGGATCTGCGCGGGCAGCTTGCGCAGGCCCTCGATGATCCGCTTGCCGTCGGTGACGGAGAGGTCCCGGATCCGGCCGAGGTGGACGGCGAGCAGCGCGAACGCGACGACCGTGTTGGTGAAGCACTTCGTGGACACGACGCAGACCTCGGGGCCGGCGTGCACGTACACGCCGCCGTCGGCCTCGCGGGCGATGGCGGAACCGACCACGTTCACCACGCCGAGGACGCGGGCGCCCTTGCGCTTGAGCTCCTGGACCGCCGCGAGCACGTCGTACGTCTCACCGGACTGGGAGACGGCGATGTACAGGGTGTCGGGGTCCACGACCGGGTTGCGGTAGCGGAACTCGGACGCCGGCTCGGCGTCGGCGGGGATCCGGGCCATGCTCTCGATGAGGCCGGCGCCGATGAGGCCCGCGTGGTACGAGGTGCCGCAGCCCAGGATCTTGACCCGGCGGATGCCGCGCGCCTCGCGCGGGTCCAGGTTCAGGCCGCCCAGGTGCACGGTGTTGAAGCGGTCGTCGATCCGGCCGCGCAGCACGCGGTCGACCGCGTCGGGCTGCTCGGAGATCTCCTTGTGCATGTACGTGTCGTGGCCGCCCATGTCGTAGGAGGCGGCCTCCCACTCCACGGTCTCGGGCGTGGCGGTGGTCGTCGTACCGCTCGTGGTGTACGTCCGGAAGTCGTCGGCCTTCAGGGTGGCCATCTCGCCGTCGCCGAGGGTGACGACCTGGCGGGTGTGGGCGACCAGGGCGGCGACGTCGGAGGCGACGAACATCTCCTTCTCGCCGATGCCGAGGACGACCGGGGAGCCGTTGCGGGCGACGACGATGCGGTCGGCGAAGTCGGCGTGCATGACGGCGATGCCGTAGGTGCCGTCGACGACCTTGAGGGCCTCGCGGACCTTCTCCTCCAGCGTCTCGGCCTGCGAGCGGGCGATCAGGTGGACGAGGACCTCGGTGTCGGTCTCCGAGACGAAGACGACGCCCTCGGCCTCCAGCTTGGCGCGCAGCTCCGAGGCGTTGTCGACGATGCCGTTGTGGACGACCGCGACCTTGTTCTCGGCGTCGAGGTGCGGGTGCGAGTTGATGTCGCTCGGGGCGCCGTGGGTGGCCCAGCGGGTGTGCGCGATGCCCGTGGTGCCGGCGAAGCGCTTGGGGACGCGGGACTCCAGCTCACGGACGCGACCCTTGGCCTTGACGACCTTCAGGGCCGCCGACTTCGGGCTGTTGACGACGATGCCCGCCGAGTCGTAGCCGCGGTATTCCAGCCGCTGGAGTCCTTCCAGCAGCAGCGGTGCCACGTCGCGCTTGCCGATGTAACCCACGATTCCGCACATACGGTATTGCCCCTCCTGAAGTTCGGATGCCGTGCTCAGCCGTAGACGATGCGGCGCAGCTGCCGGAGGGAGAGCTCCGGGGGCGCCACGGCGCGGTGCGGCAGTTCTGCCGCGATCCGTTCGAAGATCTCGGCGTTGACCGCTCCGCCGGACTGCAGTTCGCGGTGGCGGCGCCGGACGAACTCCTCGGTCGTCTCGTCGAAGTAGGCGAGTACGTCGAGCACCACCCGGGCGGCCTCGCCGCGCTGTAGCGCGGTGCTGCGCACCAGGTGGTCGACGAGGTCGTCATGCGACGGGCGGCGGTCGAGCACTCGTAGATATTGACCGGCAAACGGGCGGAACGCAAAGATCCTGCCCGGAATCGGGCAGGATCTCGCTGGTCTGGACCAGAGGAATGGGTGATTCCGGCTCGGGTCGGTCAGAAGCGACTCAAAATCGCCGCTTTTGCCAGGGCGAACTCCTCGGCGGTCAGGATGCCCGTCGTGTGCAGTTCGCCCAGCTCGCGCAGGCGGCGCAACAGGGCGTCGTGGTCGTCGCCGGCAGGGGCCGGCGAGGGGAGGGCGGCCGGGGCGGGCGCCGCCGGGACGGCGGGGGCGGGGGCGGACGCGGCGGCGGCAGCAGCCGGGTGGGGCAGTCGGACCGCGACCGCGGCGGCGGCCAGCGCCATCAGCGGGTCCTTCTTGAGCCCGAAGATCTCCACCGTGTAGGGGTCGTACTTGGGCGGGCCGGCCGAGGGCACGCCCGCCAGGGCGAAGCGCAGCCAGCCGTTCTCCAGTCCCCGGGCGGGGACCCACTCGACCGACCTGAGGTCCGCCGTGCGGAAGGTGCGCGACCCGCCGGAGGTCTTGGCGTCCTCGGCGGTCCAGCTCCACTGCAGGGTGACGGCGTCCCCGTCGAAGGTCACCGTCCCGTCGCCCGCGCTCACCGAGATCGGCACCGCGGGGCCGGGCATCAGGTAGGCGTCCGACGGTCCGGATTCGACCTGGTCCAGCAGCAGGGCGTTGCGGACCTCGTCGACGAAGTACTCGGCGACGCCCGTGCGGTCCGGCTCGACCGTCAGCCGGTACGGGTCCGAGCCCTCCGGGAGCCGTCCCCCGGTGACCTGGAGGAGCGGGTCCGCGCCGTCACGCAGCCGCAGCCGCAACCGGCCCGCCTTGCGGCCCGGTTCGTGGCTGATCCCCGCTATCGCGCGCAGGGGCACGGTCACCTCGCCGAGGTGCTGGCGCAGCAGGGACACCCCCTTGTCGCGGCCCGGCACGATGCGCACCGCGTCCCCGTCGAAGGTCCACGTACCGTCCTTCTGGATGATTTCCGCCATCCGGCGATTCTCCCATCGTCACGGCCCGCCGTTTGGTCTATACCTGGGCTGCATGAGAGTCCTGCGACGCACGCTCGGCACCCTCCTCGTCCTCGGCGCGGCCGTCTCCTGCACCGCCGCCCACGGCGACGACGCCAAACCCGGCGGCCCGCGCGCCGCCGCCCTCGCCCCCTACGACCGGCTCCTGCCGGCCCCCGCCTCCGCCCGCGCCGAGGGCGCCGGGTACGCCTTCGGCGCCGGCACGGTCATCCGTACCGGGGCGGGCGCGTCCGAGGAGGTCCGTCAGGTCGGCGAGCTCCTCGCGGAGCAGTTGCGGGGGCCGAGCGGGCTGCCGCTGCCGGTGGTCGACGGGCAGGAGGGGGACGGGATCCGGCTGCTCCTGGACGAGGGCGCCCAGGACTTGGGGGCGGAGGGCTACCGGCTCCGGACGACCGCCTCGGGGGTGACGTTGACCGCCCGGACCCCGGCGGGGCTCTTCCGCGGCGGGCAGACGCTGCGACAGCTGGTGCCGGTGCGCGGGACGGGTGAGGTGCCGGGCGGCACGGTCACGGACGCGCCGAGGTTCGCCTACCGCGGGGCGATGGTCGACGTGGCGCGTCACTTCTTCCCGGTGGAACAGGTGAAGAGGTACGTCGACCAGCTCGCCCAATACAAGATCAACACGCTGCACGTGCACCTGACCGACGACCAGGGGTGGCGGATCGCGATCGACGCGTGGCCGCGGCTCGCGGAGCACGGCGGCGGCAGCGAGGTCGGTGGCGGCCCCGGCGGCCACTGGACCAAGGAGGAGTACCGGGACCTGGTGGAGTACGCGGCCCGCCGGTACGTGGACGTGGTCCCGGAGATCGACATGCCGGGCCACACGAACGCGGCGCAGGCGTCCTACGCCGAACTCAACTGCGACGGGAAGGCGCGGGAGCGCTACACCGGGGTCAAGGTCGGCTTCAGCTCCCTGTGCGTGGGCGACGAGCGGACCTACGAGTTCGTGGACCAGGTGCTGGGCGAGATCGCGGAGCTGACCCCGGGGAAGTACCTGCACATCGGGGGCGACGAGGCGCACGCGACGCCGGCCGCGGACTACGCGGCCTTCATGGACCGGGCCCAGGAGGTAGTCGCCCGGCACGGGAAGACCGTCGTGGCCTGGCACCAGCTCGCGCAGGCGCGTCCGACGGCGGGCGCGGTGATCCAGTACTGGGGACACGACCGCACGCCGGCCGCGGAGAAGGCGGCCGTGGTGGCGGCGGCGAAGGCCGGGAACCCGGTGATCCTGTCGCCGGCGGACCGGGCGTACCTGGACATGAAGTACGACACGACGACGAAGCCGGGGCTGGCGTGGGCCGGGTACGTGCCGGTGGAGCGGTCCTACTCGTGGGACCCGGGGACCTATCTGGCCGGGGCTCCGGAATCCGCCGTCCTCGGAGTGGAGGCGCCGCTGTGGACGGAGACGATCTCCGCGCGGGGCGACTGGGAGCTGATGGCCTTCCCCAGGGTGCTCGGGGTGGCGGAGCTGGGCTGGTCCCCGGCGGGGGCGCTGGGCTGGACCTCGTACCGCGAGCGGCTGGCGGCGCAGGGGCCCCGGCTGGACGCCCAGGAGATCAACTACCACCGGGCGCCGGACGTCCCCTGGTCCTGACGGGTCGGGACGCGAAGGGGGAAGAGCAGCGGGCGGGCGATCGAGGGACCGTATCGATCGCCCGCCCGGGCTTGCTCCACCGGCAGGGGCAGGTCCCGTGACGGTGTGTTGTGTTTAGGTTAGCCTAACCTAAATGGAAGGGCAAGGGTGTGGGCGCGGCTTCCGCTACAGCTCGGAAGCGGGTTCCTCGCTGGGGGCCCGGCCCGCGTACGCCTCCGCGAGGAGCTGCTCCTCGCTCGCGCCCAGCCGCCAGTAGCCGGTGAAGCGGATCGCCCGACGGTCCACGGAACGCTCCCGCACGAGGTGCCGGCGCACCTCGCGGACCGTGCCCGCCTCGCCCGCCACCCAGGCGTACGGGGCCTCGGCCGGGGGCAGGGGCGCGGCGCGCAGCGCGTCCAGCACCCGCTCGGTCCGCCCGCGGCCCGCGGCGTCCCCGCGGACGATCCAGGTGATGTCCGCGTCGGCGAGCGTCGTCAGGTCGAGGCGGTCGCCCGCGTGCGGAACCTCGAACCAGGCCCTGACCCGGGTGCCGGCGGCGAGCCGGTCCAGGATCGCGGCGGCGGCGGGCAGCGCCGTCTCGTCCGCGTACATCAGGATCGCGTCGGCCCCCGCCGGCGGCTGGAAGCGGACGGACTTGTTCTGTGCCACGGCCGGGCCGATCGCCATGATCCGGCGGCCGGTGACGGCACGTCCGGCCCAGTCGGACGCCGGGGTCCCCGCCCCGGGGGCCGCCGCGCCGGGGCCGTGCAGGACGAAGTCGATGTCCAGCTCGACCGCGCCCCCCGGCGCACGCCGCTGCCCGCGCACCGTGTACGAACGCATCACCGGGCGCTCCTCGTCCGGCATCCCGCGCCAGGCCGCGAACCAGGTGTCCTCGTCGGTCGAGGGCAGTTCGGTGTGCTCCCGGTGGGGCGGCGGCAGGAACAGCGACAGGCTCTGGTCGAAGCCGCCCGAACGGAACTCCGCGAGGGCGTCGCCGCCGAAGGTGACCCGCAGGAACGAGTGGCCGAGCCGCCGGGTGCGCAGGACTTCGAGGACGAAGAACCGGAAGTGCGCGGCGGCCGGGACGTCGGATGCTGCGGCGGTCATGCGGGTCCCCCCAGGGGTTCGGGTACGGGTTCGCCCCGGGAGCCGGCGGGTCGGGCCGGTCCCGGGGCGGTGGCCGGAGCCGGGTCGCGTCAGCCGACCTTCTTCGCGTTCTGGATGGCCTTGGCGAGGTCCTCCAGGATCTGGGCGCAGCGGTCGTACGAGTAGATCGGCTCGGTCACGCGCGGGGTGATCTGACCGGCCTTGACGGCGGGCAGCTCGGCCCAGGTCGGCTTCGCCTTCAGCTGCTCCGGCTGGAGGGTGCCGGTGCGGTTGTCGAGGAGGACAAGGTCGGCCTTGTACTTGCCGGCGTTCTCCCAGCTGAGGCTCTCGAAGAAGCCGCCCTCGACCTTGTCGGGGGTGACGAACTCGACGCCGAGCTGCTCGAAGTACTTGAGGTCGGCGGAGGTCTTCGGGGTGGAGACGTAGAACAGGTCGGCGGAGCCGGAGCCGACGAGCACCTTGATGCCCGGGTTGGCCTTGGTGGCCTCGCGGACCTTGGCCGAGGCGGCCTCGAAGCGGGCCTTGGCGTCGACGGTGGTCTTGGAGTTCATGTCGGCGCCGAGGGACTTGGCGAGGTCCGCGGTGCGCTCCAGGGCCTTGTCCAGGGTGGCGTTGCCGCCCACGGAGATCGCGGCGGCCGGGGCCAGCTTGAGGATCTTGTCCTTGGAGGCCTCGGGCACGTACCAGTACGAGCCGTCCCAGGTGTTGGTGACGAGCAGGTCGGGCTGGAGGGCGGCGTACTTCTCGACGTTGAACTCGTCGTAGACGTTGCCGAGGATCTCGACCTTGGATATGTCCAGCGAGCCGGCCTGGACGTCGGGCTTGCCGTCCGCGGTCTTCGTGGGGCCGAAGACGCCCTTGACCTTCACGCCGTAGTCGTTGAGCGCGGCGGCCGTGCCGGTGAACGCGACGATGTTCTTCGGGGTGGACTTGGCCGTGACGTCCTTGTCCAGGTCGTCCTTGAAGCTCCACGGGCCGGCGGGGGCGGAGGCGGCGGCCTTGTCCTTGCCCGTACCGTCCTTCGCCGCGTCGGTGCTCCCGCACGCGGAGAGGACCGCGACGAGGCCGAGGGCGCCGCCGGCGGCGATGAGGCCACGACGGGAGAGGGAGGAGGTCCGGGGCTTGGGCATGTCAAGGTCCGCTTTCGTGCGTGCGTGCGAGGCGACCACAGGGCCGTTCGCCAGGAAGGCTAGCCTAACCTTCCCCGAAAGCGCGAAGAGCGCACTGCCGTGCGGGCCCGGGCGGGCGGACCGACCGCCCGGACACCCCACTGCCGCGAAGGGGTCGTTCCTAGCCCCCGAAGCCCAACTCGCGGGCGATGAGCATGCGCTGCACCTCGCTGGTGCCCTCGCCGATCTCCAGGATCTTGGAGTCGCGCCACATGCGGGCCACCGGGTACTCGTTCATGAAGCCGTAGCCGCCGTGGATCTGCGTGGCGTCGCGGGCGTTGTCGACCGCCACCGTCGAGGAGTACAGCTTCGCGATGGCCGCCTCCTTCTTGAAGGGCTCGCCCGCCACCAGCCGCGAGGCCGCGTCCCGCCAGCCGATGCGCGCCATGTGGGCGCGCGTCTCCATGTCCGCCAGCTTGAACTGGATGGCCTGGTTGTCGCCGATGGCCTTGCCGAAGGCGTGCCGCTCCTTCGCGTACTTCACCGACTCGTCCACGCAGCCCTGCGCCAGACCGGTCGCGAGCGCCGAGATGGCGATGCGGCCCTCGTCGAGGATCCGCAGGAACTGCGCGTAGCCGCGGCCCTCCTGGCCGACCAGGTTGGCCAGCGGCACCCGCACGTCGCTGAAGGACAGTTCGCGGGTGTCCGAGGAGTTCCAGCCGACCTTGGAGTAAGGTGCCGCCACCGTGAAGCCCGGGGTGCCGGACGGGACGATGATCGAGGAGATCTCGGGTCGGCCGTCGGCCTTGCGGCCCGTCACGGCGGTGACGGTGACCAGACCGGTGATGTCCGTACCGGAGTTGGTGATGAAGCACTTCGAGCCGTTGATGACCCACTCGTCGCCGTCACGGACGGCGGTGGTGCGGGTGCCGCCCGCGTCGCTGCCGGCGCCCGGCTCGGTCAGGCCGAAGGCGCCGAGGACCTCGCCGGAGCACATCTTCGGCAGCCACTCGCGCTTCTGCTCCTCCGTACCGAACAGGTACAGGGGCATGGCGCCCAGGGAGACGCCGGCCTCCAGGGTGATCGCGACCGACGAGTCGACGCGGGCCAGCTCCTCCAGGGCGATGCCGAGGGCGAGGTAGTCGCCGCCCATGCCGCCGTACTCCTCGGGGAAGGGCAGGCCGAACAGGCCCATGCGGCCCATCTCGGCGACGATCTCGTACGGGAACTCGTGCCGCTCGTACAGGTCGCCGATCTTCGGGGCGACGACGTCGTGGGCGAACTGCTCCACCGTGCGGCGGAGTTCCTCGTGCTCGGGGGTGAGCCGGTGGTCGAGGGACATGGTGTGACTACTCCTTGTGGGAGAGGGCGCGGACGGTACGGGAGGGGCTGGGGCGTCCCAGCTGTTCGGCCATCCACACGCTCGTGGCGGTGAGGGCGGCCAGGTCGACGCCGGTCTCGATGCCGAGGCCGTCGAGCATCCACACCAGGTCCTCGGTGGCGAGGTTGCCGGTGGCGCTCTTGGCGTACGGGCAGCCGCCGAGGCCGCCCGCGGAGGCGTCGACCGTCGTCACGCCGTGCTGGAGCGCGGCGAGGGTGTTGGACAGGGCCTGGCCGTAGGTGTCGTGGAAGTGCACGCCGATCCGGTCGGTGGCCACGCCCCGCGCGTTCAGCTCGGAGAGCAGGACCTGGACGTGCCCGGGGGTGGCGACGCCGATGGTGTCGCCGAGGCTCAACTCGTCGCAGCCGAGGTCGAGGAGGGCCTTGGCGACCCCGGCGACCCGCTCGACCGGAACGGCGCCCTCCCACGGGTCGCCGAAGCACATCGACAGGTAGCCCCGGACGTGCGCCCCCTCCTGCTTGGCCCGGGCCACGACGGGCTCGAACATGGCCAGGGACTCGGCGACCGTGCGGTTCAGGTTCCGCGCGGCGAAGGTCTCCGTCGCCGAGCCGAACACCGCGATGCGGGTGGCCCCGAGGGCGAGCGCCCGGTCGAGGCCGCGCTCGTTGGGGACCAGGACGGGCAGCGCCGCCCCGACGTCGGCGAGCAACGGGAAGAGCTGCTCGGCGTCCGCGAGCTGCGGAACCCACTTCGGGTGGACGAAGCTGGTGGCCTCGATGGTGCTGAGGCCGGCGGCCGCCAGGCGGTGCACGAACTCCGCCTTCACCTCCGTGGGGACGGCGCTCTTCTCGTTCTGGAGCCCGTCGCGCGCGCCGACCTCGTGGATCCGCACCCGGGCGGGCAGCCCGGCGGGGGCCGGGACGGTCATCGGCAGCCCGTTCACTCGCCCGCCTCCTCGTCGGCGGTGACCACGGCCAGGACCTGGTCCATGGCCACGGTGGTGCCGGGCGAGACGTCGAGTTCGGTGACGGTGCCGGCGTGCGGGGCGGAGATGACGTGTTCCATCTTCATGGCCTCCACCACGAGCAGGCTCTGACCCGCGACGACCTTGTCCCCGACGGCGACCTTGACGACGGTCACGGTGCCGGGCATGGGAGCGGCGAGGGTGTCGGCCCCCGCGCTGGCCCGGCCCTGGGCGGCGACGGGGTCGTGCCGCTGGAGGTGCCAGGAGTCGCCCGAGCGGCCCAGCCAGGTGCCCTCGGGGGAGGGGGCGCAGCTGAACGTGTGGGTGACGCCGTCCAGTTCGACGGTCACCCGGTCCGAGGTGCGGGCCACGATCCGGCCGTGGGCCGGGGCCGCGGCGCCGTCGGAGGCGGGCGTCAGCAGTTCCGTGCCGGCGCCGGACGGGCGGGTGCGGACCTCCACCGGCTCCTGGCCCGGGAGCCGGAAGTGGTGGACGGTCCAGGCCGGGGTGCCGCCGAGGCGCCAACCGTCGGCCACGTCGAACGGGTCGACCCAGCCGGGCGTCCGCGCCAGCGGGGCGGCCGCGAGCAGCGCCGCCGCCGCGTACACCTCCGGGGGCACGCCGTCGGGCAGGAGCTCGGCGAGGTCCCGCTCGACCAGGCCGGTGTCCAGGTTGCCCGAGACCACGTCCGGGTGGGCCAGGAGCCTGCGCAGGAACCCGGTGTTCGTCTGGACGCCCAGGATCACCGTGTCCGCCAGCGCCCCGCGCAGTACCCGCAGGGCGGCGGCCCGGTCCGGGCCGTACGCGATCACCTTGGACAGCATCGGGTCGTACGTGGAGCCGGTGTCGACGCCCGCCGTCAGCCCCGAGTCGGTGCGCACCGCCCCGCCCGACGGCTCGGAGAGCGCGAGGACCGTACCGCCGGAGGGCAGGAACCCGCGGGCGGGGTCCTCGGCGCAGACGCGGGCCTCGATCGCGTGGCCGGTCAGCGTGACGTCGGCCTGTCCGAAGCCCAGCTCGGCGCCGGAGGCGACCCGCAGCTGCTGCTCGACCAGGTCCAGGCCGGTGATCAGCTCCGTCACCGGGTGCTCGACCTGGAGGCGGGTGTTCATCTCCATGAAGTAGTAGGACGACGGGTCCTCGCCGGGGACGATGAACTCCACCGTGCCCGCGCCGACGTACCCGCACGAGCGGGCGGCCTCCACGGCCGCCGCGCCCATCGCCGCCCGCGTCCCCTCGTCGAGGAGCACCGACGGGGCCTCCTCGATCACCTTCTGGTGGCGCCGCTGGAGGGAGCACTCGCGCTCGCCCAGGTGCACCACGTTCCCGTGGCCGTCGGCGAGCACCTGGATCTCGATGTGCCGGGGCCGGTCGATCCACCGCTCCACGAGCAGGGTGTCGTCACCGAACGAGGACTTCGCCTCGCGCCGGGCCGCCGCGATCTCCTCGGCCAGCACGGCCTCGTCGCGGACCAGCCGCATGCCCTTGCCGCCGCCGCCCGCCGAGGGCTTGAGCAGGACCGGCATGGCGATCTCGCGCGCCGCGGCGACGAGTTCGGCGTCGGTCAGGCCGCTGCCGGAGGAACCGGGCACCACCGGGACGCCGGCGGCCTTCACCGTCTCCTTGGCGCGGATCTTGTCGCCCATCAGGGAGATGGCGGAGGCGGGCGGACCGATGAAGGCGAGCCCCGCCTCCTCGCAGGCCCGGGCGAAGGCCGCGTTCTCGGCGAGGAAGCCGTAGCCGGGGTGGACGGCCTCGGCGCCGGTGCGGCGGGCCGCGTCGAGCAGCCGCTCCACGGACAGGTAGCTCTCGGCGGCCGCCGCCGAGCCGATCCGGACGGCCGTGTCGGCCTCCCGTACGTGCCGGGCGTCGGCGTCCGCGTCGCTGAAGACGGCCACGGAGCGGACGCCGAGTTCCCGCAGGGTGCGGATGACCCGGACCGCGATCTCGCCCCGGTTCGCGACCAGAACAGTGCTGAACATCAGTGAGGTCCTCACGTCACATACGGAAGATGCCGAAGCCCGACTCGCCCAGGGGGGCGTTCGCGCACGCGGTCAGGGCCAGTCCCAGCACCTGCCGGGTCTCCATCGGGTCGATGACCCCGTCGTCCCACAGCCGGGCCGTGGCGTAGTACGCGCTGCCCTGCTCCTCGTACTGCGCGCGGACCGGGGCCTTGAAGGCCTCCTCGTCCTCGGCGGGCCACTCCTGGCCGGCGCCCTCGATCTGGTCCCGCTTGACGGTGGCCAGGACGGAGGCGGCCTGCTCGCCGCCCATCACCGAGATCTTGGCGTTGGGCCACATCCACAGGAACCGGGGCGAGTAGGCCCGCCCGCACATCGAGTAGTTGCCCGCGCCGTACGAGCCGCCGACGACCACGGTCAGCTTCGGGACCCGGGTGCAGGCGACCGCCGTGACCATCTTGGCGCCGTGCTTGGCGATGCCGCCGGCCTCGTAGTCCCGGCCGACCATGAAGCCGGAGATGTTCTGGAGGAACAGGAGCGGGATGCCGCGCTGGTCGCACAGCTCGATGAAGTGCGCGCCCTTCTGGGCGGACTCGGAGAACAGGATGCCGTTGTTGGCGACGATCCCGACCGGGTGGCCGTGGATCCGCGCGAAGCCCGTGACCAGGGTCTGGCCGTATTCGGCCTTGAACTCCTGGAAGCGGGAGCCGTCGACGATCCGTCCGATGATCTCGCGGGCGTCGTACGGGGTGCGGGAGTCGACGGGGACCGCGCCGTACAGGCCGTGCGGGTCCACCTTGGGCTCCTCGGGAGCCTCGACCGACCAGGGCAGGGCCCCGCGCTCCGGCAGGGTCGCCACGATGTTCCGGACGATCCGCAGCGCGTGCGCGTCGTCCTCCGCGAGGTGGTCGGTGACGCCGGAGACCCTGGAGTGGACCTCGCCGCCGCCCAGTTCCTCGGCCGTGACGACCTCACCGGTCGCGGCCTTCACCAGCGGCGGGCCGCCGAGGAAGATCGTGCCCTGGCCGCGCACGATGACCGCCTCGTCGCTCATCGCCGGGACGTACGCGCCGCCCGCCGTGCAGGAGCCGAGGACGGCCGCGATCTGCGGGATCCCGGCCCCCGACATGCGGGCCTGGTTGTAGAAGATCCGGCCGAAGTGCTCCCGGTCGGGGAAGACCTCGTCCTGCATGGGCAGGAAGGCGCCGCCCGAGTCGACCAGGTAGAGGCAGGGGAGACGGTTCTCCAGGGCCACCTCCTGGGCGCGCAGGTGCTTCTTGACGGTCATCGGGTAGTAGGTGCCGCCCTTGACCGTGGCGTCGTTCGCGACGATGACGCACTCGCGGCCGCTGACCCGACCGATGCCGGCGATCACCCCGGCGGCCGGGGCCGCGCCCCCGTACATGCCCTCCGCGGCCAGCGGGGCCAGTTCCAGGAACGGGGATCCCGGGTCCAGGAGGGCGTCCACGCGGTCGCGGGGCAGGAGCTTGCCGCGCGCGGTGTGGCGGGCGCGGGCCCGCTCGCCGCCGCCGAGCCGGGCCGCGTCGAGCCGGGCGCGCAGGCCCTCGGTCAGCTCGCGGTGGGCGGCCTCATTGGTCCGCCAGGCCTCGGACGCCGGGTCCGCGGCGCTCGTCAGCACTGGTGCCTGCTGCATCGGTCGAGCTCCCTTGCTCGGTGCATGCTGTTAGTGAGCGTTAACACTCTCGCCATCAGGTTAACGAGCGCTAACGGCCCTGTCTAGAATGGATTCCCATGAGCACCAGAGCGGCCGCCCCGACCCGTCGCGAGCAGATCCTCAGTGAGGCCGCTCGTCTCTTCGCGGAGCGCGGCTTCCACGGCGTGGGCGTGGACGAGATAGGGGCCGCGGTCGGCATCAGCGGCCCCGGCCTGTACCGGCACTTCGCGGGCAAGGACGCCATGCTGGCCGAACTGCTCGTCGGCATCAGCGAGCGGCTGCTGACCGGCGGCCGGCGGCGCGTCGAGGAGGCCGCCGGGGACCCGGTGGAGCTCCTCGCGTCCCTCGTCGAGGGCCACATCGACTTCGCGCTCGACGACCGGGCGCTGATCACCCTCCACGACCGGGAGCTCGACCGCCTGCGGGACGCCGACCGCAAGCTCGTGCGCCAGCTCCAGCGCCAGTACGTGGAGCTGTGGGTCGCGGTCGTCCGGGAACTGCACCCCCGGGTGGGCGAAGCGGAGGTGCGCGTCTCCGTGCACGCGGTCTTCGGCCTGCTCAACTCCACCCCCCACCTCGCGGCCCTCGGCCGTGACGCCACGGAGTCCCTGCTGAGGCGGATGGCGAACGGGGCCTTCGAGGCGCTGTCGGACTGAGGTCGGGTGTCCGACGTCCGGGACGGAGCAGACGGCTCCGGTCGGACGGCGGCAGAATGGGCGGCATGCCGATAGAGACGCCCGTACCCACCCGTGCCGAACTCGTCGAACACCTGGTCCGTACGCGGATCGCGGGGGAGGTCGCGACCCCGCGCGAGAACAACCTGAGCCACTACCGCAAGCTCGCCAACGGGGACCGCCACTACTGGCTGGGCCTGGAGCTCGGGGACCGCTGGAGCGACGAGCAGGACGTGCTCGCGGTCATGGCGGAGCGCTGCGGGGTCGTGGACGACCCCTCGCACCGCTTCGGCCAGGACACCATCGACCCCGAGCTGACCGTGTCCGGCCTCGAACGGCTCGCCGCGCGCCTGCGCAAGGCGGCCCTCGACCGCCAGCGCGTCCTCTTCGCCACCGGCCACCCCGGCGGCCTCCTCGACGTCCACCGCGCCACCGCCGACGCCCTGCGGGCGGCGGGCTGCGAGATCGTCGTCATCCCGCGCGGCCTCACCGCCGACGAGGGCTCCGTGTGGCAGTTCGCGGGCGTCGCCGTGCAGGAACGCGGGGCCACCCTGTGGCACACCCACTCGCCGGCCCCGATGGCCGCGATCCTCGACGGGCTCGCCGCCGAGGACCGGCCGCTGCCGGACCTCGTCGTCGCCGACCACGGCTGGGCGGGCTGCGCGGCCCAGCGCGGCCTCGACGCCGTCGGGTACGCCGACTGCAACGACCCGGCGCTCTTCCTCGGCGAGGCCGAGGGCACCCTCCAGGTGGCGGTCCCGCTGGACGACCACGTACGCGACCCGCGGTTCTACGACCCCATGACGGCCTACCTGCTGGCCACGGCCGGCCTGCTCGACGACTGAGCCGGCCCCGGGCCGGGCGAGCGGGTCGGCGCCCGACGGGGGTCGGCGCCCGACGGGGCCGGCGCCTCACGGGGGTCAGCGCTTGACGCACAGCGCCGTTTCGCCGAGGGAGTGCGTGCGCCAGCGCGCCGGGTCGGCGAGGTGGTCGCGGACCTCGGCCGACGGACCGAGGACGAGGTTCCCGGCGATCAGCGTGCCGCCGGGGCGCAGCAGCCGGTGCAGGTCGGCGACGACCCGCGCGGTCGGGGTGAAGCCGTCGAAGAAGGCGAGGTCGTAGCCGCCCGCGTCGAGCCCGGGCAGGACGTCCTCGGCGGCGCCGCCCAGCACCGTCACCCGGTCGCCGAAGCCGCGGCGGGCGATCTGCTCCCGCGCGAGCCGGACGTGGGCGGCGTCGAACTCGACCGTCTCGACGTGTGCGAGCGGCGCCGCGTCCGCCATCGCCATCGCCGTGTACCCGAGCGCCGTGCCCACCTCGACGATCCGCAGGGCGCCCACCGCCGCCGCGATCGTGGCGGGCAGCGAGCCCTCCCCGTACGCGAACGCCCCGCACCGGTGCGCCCGGCGGTGCCGGCGCGTCGCCTCCTGCACGTCGGCGAACGCGTCCGGTACGTCGACCGGGTGCCGGACGGCCGCCAGCACGGCCACCGCGGCGGTCCGCATCCGGTTCCGACGGGTGGTCCTCGCAGCCGTCCCGACGCCCGCTCCGCTGTTCGTCCCGCTGCTCGTCATCGTGTGCTCCCAGGGGTCCGGGGCGGGCCCGCGCCGCGCCTCCCGACGGGTACCGTGGCACTTGAAGCGAACTTCAAGTCAAGGGCCGACGACGGGGGCGCACGCGTGGACCGCGAAACACCGCAGCGGGCGCGACCGGCGGACGCCGGGGGCCTCCTCGACATCGCCGAGGTGGCCGCCGCCACGGGCGTGGCCCCCTCGGCCCTGCGCTACTACGAGCGGCTCGGCCTGCTGGAGCCCGCGGGCCGGCACGGCCTGCGCCGCACCTACCGCCCCGGCGCGGTCGACCGGGTGGCGCTGATCCTGGCCGCCCGGGCCAGCGGGTTCTCGCTCGCCGAGGTGGCGGAACTGCTGGCGGGCGACCCCGAGGAGGTGCGCCCGTACCTGACCGGCCGGATCGAGGTCCTCGACCGGCGGATCGAGGAGATGCGACAGGCCCGCGCCCGCATCAGCCACGCCCTGACCTGCGAGCATCCGTCCCTGCTGGACTGTCCCACCTTCCGGGCAGGGCTGCGGGACCTGCTGCCGTGACCGCGGGACCCGCCGCTCCTGCCACCGCCCCGGCCGTCGTTGCCGCGGGACCGACCCCGGCGGTGCCTCAGGAGGGCGTCGGCGTCGGATCCAGGTAGACGCGGCGGATCGCCGGGAAGCGCTCGCGCAGCTGCTCCTCCGCCACCTCGCAGGCCGTCTCCACCTGCCGGGCCGACGCCAGGTCGTGGAAGTCGACCTTCGCCGCGATCAGCACCTCGTCCGGACCCTGGACCAGCGTCGTCAGCTCCAGCACCGCCTCGATGTGCAGCACCGAGAGCAGCTCCTCGCGGACCTCGTCCCGCATCGTCGCCGGCAGCGGCCGCCCGATCAGGTACTGCGCGTTCGAGCGACCCAACTCCCAGGCCACCCACACCAGCAGCAGCCCGATCAGCAGCGACGCCACCCCGTCGTACACGCCGGAACCGGTCAGCTGCGCCCCCAACAGCCCGCCCGCCGCCAGCGCGAGGCCGATCAGCGCGGCCGCGTTCTCCAGCAGCACCGCCTTCACGGCCGTGTCCGGGGTGTGCTTCACGTACAGGCCCAGCGGCGCCCGCATCCGCTCCGCCTCGCCGCGCACCTGGCGCCACGCCACCAGCAGCGACCAGCCCTCCAGGACTGCGGCGACCGCGAGGACGACGTACGAGAGCGTCGGGTTGCCGGGGTCCTCGCCGTGGACCAGGGTGTGGATCCCGTCGTACACCGCGAAGACCGCGCCACCGGCGAACGTGGCGATCGAGGCGAGCAGCGCCCAGATCCAGCGCTCGGGCCCGTAGCCGAGCGGGTGCGCCTCGTCGGCCGGTCTGGCGCTGCGCTTGAGGGCGGTCAGCAGCAGTACCTCGGTCACCGTGTCGGCGACCGAGTGCGCCGCCTCGGACAGCATGGCGCTGGACCCGCCGAGGACTCCGGCGACCGCCTTCGCGGCGGCGATCCCGAGGTTGGTGACGGTGGCAACGACCACCGTGGCGACGCTTTCGGGTTGTTCGGGCATGACGTGACGGTATGTCCGGCCCCGGGGTCGGACGGTCAACGACACCCGGCGCCGGGGCCGAGCGGCCTCAGGCGCGCGGCACGCGGACGACGCCCTCCTGGATGACGGTGACCGCGAGGCGGCCGTCCCGGGTCCAGATCCGGGCCTGGCCGAGGCCGCGACCGGCGGCCGAGGAGGGGGACTCCTGGTCGTAGAGGAGCCATTCGTCGGCGCGGAAGGGCCGGTGGAACCACATGGCGTGGTCCAGCGAGGCACCGACCACGTCGCCCACCGCCCAGCCGCCCCGGCCGTGCGCGAGCAGCACCGAGTCGAGCAGGGTCATGTCGGAGACGTACGTGGCCAGGCAGGTGTGCAGCAGCGGGTCGTCCGCGAGCTTGCCCCCGGTGCGGAACCACACCTGCGAGCGCGGCTCGACCGGCTTGCCGACGCTGCCCCACGGCGGGGTCGTCGCGTACCGCAGGTCCACCGCGGCGCGGGCCGCGACCAGCCGCTCGACGGTCCCCGGGTCCCGGAAGACGTCCCGGTACAGGGGGAGGGACTCGGCTGCCGTGGGCAGGGATTCCGGGTCCGGCGCCGCCGGCATCCCCGCCTGGTGGTCCAGCCCCTCCTCGTACGTCTGGAACGACGCGGAGAGGTGGAAGATCGGCTGCCCGTGCTGCACGGCGACGACGCGGCGCGTGGTGAAGGAACGCCCGTCGCGGATCCGGTCGACGGAGTACACGATGGGCGCGCCCGGGTCACCGGCCCGCAGGAAGTACGAGTGGAGCGAGTGCGCGGTCCGGTCCGCGGGCACGGTCCGGCCGGCCGCGACCAGTGCCTGCGCCGCGACCTGCCCGCCGAACACCCGCGGCACGAGGGACTGCCGGCTCGTGCCGCGGAAGATGTTCTCCTCGATCTGCTCCAGGTCGAGCAGGTCGAGGAGATCGGTGAGCGCCTCGTTCTCGTCGAGCTCGGTCAAGGGGACTTACAGACCCATCGACTTGGCGATGATCGACTTCATGACCTCGCTGGTGCCGCCGTAGATGCGGTTGACGCGGTTGTCCGCGTACAGGCGGGCGATCGGGTACTCGTTCATGTAGCCGTAGCCGCCGTGCAGCTGGAGGCACTTGTCGATGACGCGGTGGGCGACCTCGGTGCAGAACAGCTTCGCGGAGGCGGCCTCGGCGGCGGTCAGCTCGCCGGCGTCCAGGGCCTCCAGGGCGCGGTCGGCGACCGCCTCGGCGGCGTCCACCTCGGCCTGGCAGGAGGCCAGCTCGAACTTGGTGTTCTGGAAGTGCGCGACCGGCTTGCCGAAGACCGTACGGTCCGTCACGTACTGCTGGGCGAACCGGACGGCGGCCTTGGCCTGCGCGTACGCGCCGAAGGCGATGCCCCAGCGCTCGGACGGCAGGTTGGCGCCGAGGTAGTAGAAGCCCTTGTTCTCCTCGCCCATCAGGTCCTCGACCGGAACCTTCACGTCGACGAACGCCAGCTCGGCGGTGTCGGAGGTGCGCAGGCCGAGCTTGTCGAGCTTGCGGCCGATCGAGTAGCCCTCGGACTTGGTGTCCACGGCGAAGAGGGAGATGCCGAAGCGGCGGTCGTCCTCGCGGGGGGCGGAGGTGCGGGCGCAGACGATCACGCGGTCGGCGTGCACGCCGCCGGTGATGAAGGTCTTGGAGCCGTTGAGGACGTAGTGCGTGCCGTCCTCGGAGAGCTTGGCGGTGGTCTTCATGCCCGCGACGTCGGAACCGGTGCCCGGCTCGGTCATCGCCAGGGCCCACATCTCCTCACCGGAGACGAACTTCGGGAGGTAGCGCTTCTTCTGCTCGTCGTTGCCGAGCATCTTGATGTAGGGCAGGGCGAGCAGCACGTGCACGCCGGAGCCGCCGAAGTTCACGCCCGCGCGCGAGGTCTCCTCGTACAGCACGGCCTCGAACTTGTGGGTGTCCAGGCCCGCGCCGCCGAACTCCTCGGGCACGTTGATGCCGAAGACGCCCAGCTCGCCGAGCTTGTAGTAGAAGTCGCGGGGAGCCTGGCCCGCCTGGAACCACTCGTCGTAGACGGGGACGACCTCGGCCTCGATGAAGGCGCGGATGGTCTCGCGGAACGCCTCGTGGTCCTCGTTGAAAACGGTACGGCGCACTGGGCCGGCTCCCTTCGGTCGCGGCGGTCCGCCGCTCATGCCTAAGCGCTTGCTCAGATTAAGTTACCGGCGGGTTGTCCACCCTGTCCAGAGCCGGTGGCGGTCGGTCCCGGTGCCGTCCGTCACCTCGGGGGCGGCGCTGGTGCCGCCCCCGCGTCGCCTCCCTCAGTACGAGAAGGCCATCGGACGGTCGGGGTCCTCGTCGTCGTCCCCGCCGACCCGGCGGGGCGAGGTGAGCTCGGCGGGCGTGAGCTCGGGCGGGCCGGCCATCACGGCCTGTGCCAGCAGCTTGATCTCGATCACCGCGAGCACGGCGAACAGGAGGGTGAAGGCGGACATCGAGGTGATGACCTCGGCGTGGGAGACGTTCGGCGAGACCGCGTCGCGGGTGCGCAGCACCCCGTAGACGACCCAGGGCTGACGGCCGGTCTCGGTGAAGATCCAGCCCCAGGAATTGCCGATCAGGGGGAAGATCAGCGTCCAGACCGCCGCGCGCCAGTACCAGGTGGTCAGCAGGGAGCCCAGGGTCCTGCTCCGGGTCACGGCCAGGTGCGGCACCTCGTCCTCGCCGGTGCGCAGCCCCGGGTCGAGGAAGAACCTCTTGCGGGTCAGCCACAGGCCCACGACACCGATGCCGAGCGAGGCCATGCCGAAGCCCATCATGAAGCGGAAGCCCCAGAACGCGACCGGGATGTCGGGCTTGTAGTCCCCGGGCCCGTACTTGGCCTGCTCGGCCGTCTCCGTGTCGTTGATGCCCGCCACGTAGGCGGTGAAGTTGCCCTCCGCGAGGAAGGACAGCAGGCCGGGGATCGACCACTCCACCCGGTTGTGGCCCTCGGAGACGTCCCCGATGGCGAAGACGGAGAACGGCGCGGACGTCTGGCCGTCCCACAGGGCCTCGGCGGCGGCCATCTTCATCGGCTGCTGCTGGACCATCACCTTGCCGAGGGTGTCCCCGCTGAAGGCGACCAGCACGCCGGCCAGCAGCATGGTCACCATGCCCAGCCGCATCGAGGTGCGCATCACCGGCACGTGCCTGCCGCGCCGCAGGTGCAGGGCCGCGATGCCGAGCATGAAGGCGCCGCCGGTCAGGAAGGCGGCGGAGAGCGTGTGGTAGACGACGACGAGGGTCGTGTTCTGGGTGAGCACCAGCCAGAAGTCGGTGAGTTCGGCCCGGCCGCGTTCCTGGTTCATGCGGTAGCCGACGGGGTGCTGCATGAAGGAGTTGGCGGCGAGGATGAACCAGGCGGACAGGATGGTGCCGATCGACACCGCCCAGATGCAGGCCAGGTGGATCCTCTTGGGCAACCTGTCCCAGCCGAAGATCCACAGGCCGATGAAGGTGGACTCGAAGAAGAAGGCGATCAGGGCCTCGAAGGCCAGCGGCGCCCCGAAGACGTCGCCGACGAAGCGCGAGTAGTCGGACCAGTTCATGCCGAACTGGAACTCCTGGACGATGCCGGTGACGACGCCCATCGCGATGTTGATCAGGAAGAGCCTGCCCCAGAACTTCGTCGCGGCGAGGTACTTCTGGTTCCCCGTCCGCACCCATGCCGTCTGGAGCACGGCGACCAGTGTGGAGAGTGAGATCGTCAGCGGGACGAACAGGAAGTGGTAGACGGTGGTGATGCCGAACTGCCACCGGGCCAGTGTGTCGAAGGCCAGAGCCAGGTCCATTCGGGTCCTTCCTCACCACTGCGCGGACCCTCACTCTCGCGCCCGCCCGCACCCCCGGCCCGGCAACGACGGCCGGACGGCCCCGGGGTTACGCCGGACGGCCGACGCGCGAACGCCCGGGGGAGTCAGGTCGGGGGCGCGAGGTGGTCGGTCAGGGCCTCGTGGGTGAGGTCCAGGCCGGCTCGCAGCACGTCGTCGCGGCGGCCGGGACGGGCCGCCCGGTGCCCGGCGGCGAGGTCCCGGGCCGTGCGCAGGCTCGCCGCGCAGTCCTCCCCGCCCAGCGCCGCGTCCAGGGCCCGGGCGGTCGCCTCCACCACCGGGGCCAGGGCGAGCACCGCCGCGTCGGGCGGGGCCGGGGGAGCGTCGGCGGGGCTCCGCGGCGCCGACTCCCTGATCTCCAGCTCCCGCGCCAGCAGCAGCAGGGCCGGGGCCGTGCGCGCGGCCAGCCGCAGGCGGGGGCGCAGGGTGTCCGGAGCCGGGGGGCGCCGCGGCGGCAGCAGGACCGTACGGCCCGTCCTGCGCTCCAGGGTGACGAGCAGTTCGTGCGGCCGGTGCCACAGGGCGAACGGATCGGGCTGCGTCGGGACCGACCGTCCGGAGGCCGCCCCCGCGGCGATCCGCTCCAACCGGGCCCGCAGTCCGGCGCGGTACTCCTCCAGGCCGCCCGCCGCCTCGCGGTACGGGTTCGGGGGCCACAGCAGCGGACCGAGGAGCGTCACGACGGCGATGCCGACGGCGCTCTCCACCAGGCGGGCCATCGGGTAACCGGGCGTCGGCGTCGCGTAGATCATCACGGCGGTGATCAGTACCTGCTGGTTGGGGGCGCCCCGGTGGCGCAGGAGGTACATCCCGGCGCAGCCGCAGACCAGGACGACCAGGAACGAGGCCGGGGCCGAGGGCAGCCAGTGCAGGACGGTCACGCCCAACACCACCCCCGCGATCACGCCCAGCAGGCGCTGGAGGGCGAGCCGGGGCGCCGCGAACACGTCGTCGCGCAGGATCAGGACGGCCGGCAGGGCGGCGGCCACCGGCGCCGTGCTCGTACCGAACCACCACAGGCACAGGTACCAGGGGAGGGCGGCGCACACCACCAGCCGGGCCGCCGACGCCACCGGCCCGGCGGGCCCCGTCGGACCGACGGAACGCTTCCCCGCCGCTACGGACATCCCGGACATGCGGCACATCGTAGGCGGGCCGCCACCCCGAAGGACCGCGCCGCACCCCCGGCGGCGCGCCCGTCGCCGCGCGCTCAGTCGGCCGGCGGCGCCGGGGCGGGCCCCTCCCGGCGCAGGGCGAACCACAGCTCCATCCGGGTGTCCGGGTCGTCCAGGTCCCGGTCCAGCAGCTCCGCGCAGCGGGCCACGCGCTGACGCACCGTGTTGCGGTGCACGCCCAGGGCGGCGGCCGTACGGTCCCACCCGCCGTGGTGCGCCAGCCAGCCGCGCAGTGTGTCCCGCAGGGCGTCGGAGAGCGGCGCGAGCAGGGTCGCCGCGTGCGCGCGGGCCTCCGCCTCGTCGACCAGGCCCGCGAACCCGGGGTCCGCGTGCCGGGCGAACGGGGCCCGGGCCGCCTCGGCGCGCTCCAGGGCCCGCCGGGCCTGTGCGTCGGCGCTCCGCAACCCCCCGGGCGGCGCCGCCGCGCTCACCCCGAGCCGCCAGCCGGGCTGCGGGCCGGGCTCCCGGTCGGTGAGCAGGCGCACGCCGTCGGGGCGCGGGTCCAGCAGTACGGTGCCCAGCGCCGCGGCGAGGGCCTGCGGCCCGGTGCCGCCCCGGGCGTGGACGGCGTACCAGGGGCCGGGGGGCAGGGCCGCGGCCGGATCCCCGTCGAGGAGGAGCCGGGTCAGGGCCGCCGCCTCGTCGCCCGCCGGGCGGTCCGCCGTGAGCAGGGTCAGCAGGACGGCGGCGACGGAGGCGATCGTGTGGTCCCCCGGGGCCCGGGCCGGGGTGGCGAGGACCAGGGCCCGGCCGCCGCCCACCGCGTACGCCGCGAGGTGCGTTCCGCCCAGGGTGTCGGTGGCGGTCGCCGCGGACCCCGGGACCACCCGCGCCGCGAGCCCCTCCAGCGCCGCCCGCACGTCGTCCCCGACCGGCGACCCGGCGAAGGCGCCGGCGGTCCGCTGCCCGGTCGCCCCCGGGCCGCCCGCGGGCGCCGGGTCGGGGATCCGCCCGGTCGTTCCCGTGCCCGGGCCCGCCCCCGTCCCCGCGCCGCCCGCCGGGGGCAGGAGGGCCGTCCAGCCGCCCAGGCTCGCCGCCAGTCGCGACAGGACCGCCGGCACCGGATCCGGTCGGGCCGCCGCCGCGGCCAGTGACCGCTGCGCCTCCGTCACCCGGCGCAGCTCACCGGTGCGGGCCTGCTCCATCAGCCGCCAGACGGCCCGGCCGACCGCCGTGAACGGGGTCCCGGGCGGCACCTCCACCAGCGGCAACCCGTACCGCGCGCAGGCCTCCACCAGCTCCGGCGGCACCGTCCCGTGCACCGGCGTCACCCCGAACCCGACCGCCCCCACCCCGGCCCGGACGAGCCGGGCCGCGTACGTACCGGCGTCCACGAGCCCCGGGCCCCCGGATCCCCCCGCCAGTTCCGCCCCCGCCGTCAGGAGGAGTTCCCCGCCCAGCAGGTACGGCGACGGGTCCGCCATCTCGGAGGCGTGGACCCCGTGGACCTCCGCCTCCGCGGGGCCGGTCAGGAGCCGCAGGCCCAGCTCCGCGTCCGTGAGGAGGCGGGCGAGGGGCACCGGCGGGGTGGGGGGAGCCTCCATGGCCACTCCGTACATCGACAAGGCCAACAGTGGATGAAACGTACACTGCACGCGCCCGAACCGTCCCCGTACGCTCGAAGTACCGGACCGAAGCACCACCAGAAGGGCACCCCCCATGAGCACGCAGCCGCGCGGCCCCGTCGACTCCTCCCGCATCCCGCGCTACGCGGGCCCCGCGACCTTCGCCCGGCTGCCCCGCCTCGACGAGGTCGGCGGCAAGGCCGACGTGGCCGTCGTCGGTGTGCCCTTCGACTCCGGTGTCTCCTACCGCCCCGGCGCCCGCTTCGGCGGCAACGCCATCCGCGAGGCCTCCCGCCTGCTGCGCCCGTACAACCCGGCCCAGGACGCCTCCCCGTTCGCCCTCGCGCAGGTGGCGGACGCCGGCGACATCGCCTGCAACCCGTTCAACATCAACGAGGCCGTGGAGACGGTCGAGGCCGCCGCCGACGAGCTCATCGGCAACGGCTCCCGCCTGATGACCCTCGGCGGCGACCACACCATCGCCCTGCCGCTGCTGCGCTCCGTCGCGAAGAAGCACGGCCCGGTCGCGCTCCTCCACTTCGACGCGCACCTCGACACCTGGGACACCTACTTCGGCGCCGAGTACACCCACGGCACCCCGTTCCGCCGGGCCGTCGAGGAGGGCATCCTCGACACCGAGGCGCTTTCCCACGTCGGTACCCGCGGCCCGCTGTACGGCAAGCAGGACCTCGACGACGACGCCAAGATGGGCTTCGGCATCGTCACCTCCGCGGACGTCTACCGTCGCGGCGCCGACGAGGTCGCCGACCAGCTGCGCCAGCGCATCGGCGACCGCCCGCTGTACATCTCGATCGACATCGACGTGCTCGACCCGGCCCACGCGCCCGGCACCGGCACCCCCGAGGCGGGCGGCATGACCTCCCGCGAGCTGCTGGAGATCATCCGCGGCCTGTCGTCCTGCAACCTCGTTTCCGCCGACGTCGTCGAGGTCGCCCCGGCGTACGATCACGCCGAGATCACCTCCGTCGCGGCCTCGCACACCGCG
Organism: Streptomyces sp. NPDC057939; assembly: GCF_042887545.1. Lineage (NCBI taxonomy): Bacteria > Bacillati > Actinomycetota > Actinomycetes > Kitasatosporales > Streptomycetaceae > Streptomyces > Streptomyces sp. NPDC057939. The sequence continues at coordinate 160,848 of NZ_JBHVPG010000009.1, read as the reverse complement.
TACGAGCTCACCACGATCATGAGCCGACAGATCGCGCAGGCGAAGGGCAAGTAAGCACAGTGACGCACGACCACGACCTGGTACTCCGACCCACCGAAGCCCAGACGGCGGCCGCCCTCGCGCCGCCGCCGGGCCGCACCGGCGGGGACCTGGTCGTGGAAACGCTGCACTCGCTCGGCGCCCACACCGTGTTCGGGCTGCCGGGCCAGCACGCACTGGCCCTCTTCGACGCCGTCGGCCGCTCCGGCATGCGCCTCGTCGGCCTGCGCACGGAGAACAACGCGGGCTTCGCCGCCGACGCCTACGGCCGGATCACCGGCGAGGCCGTCCCGCTGCTGCTCTCCACCGGCCCGGGCGCCCTGATGGCACTGCCCGCGCTGGCGGAGGCGGCGGCCGCCTCGGCGCCCGTCCTCGCGATCTCCTCCCAGGTCCCGACGCCCGGCCTCGGCGGCGGCCGGCGGGGCCACCTGCACGAGCTGCGCGATCAGGCCGCCTCCTTCCGGGAGGTCGTCAAGTCGGTGCACGCCGCCCGGACCCCCTCGCAGATCCCCTCCGTGATCGCCGAGGCCTGGGAGTCCGCCCTGACGGCTCCCTTCGGCCCCGTCTGGGTGGAGATCCCCGAGGACGTGCTGCGCGCCGAAACGGTGATCCCGCAGGTCACCGGGATGGACGCGACCCCGCACGAACTCGCCCCGCGCCCCGAGCTGACGGCGGTCGCCGCGCACTGGCTCGCGGAGGCCTCCCGGCCGGTGATCATCGCGGGCGGCGGAGTGGTCCGGGCCGACGCCGCCGGCAAGCTCAAGCAGCTCGCCGAGCGCCTGAACGCCCCCGTGGTCACCACCTTCGGCGGCAAGGGCGCCTTCCCCTGGACGCACCCGCTGTCCCTCCAGTCCTGGTTGGAGGACCGCCACACGACGGACTTCCTGGAGGACGCCGACGTCCTGCTGGTGGTGGGTTCCGGCCTCGGCGAACTCTCCTCGAACTACCACACGTTCTTCCCGACCGGCCGGGTCGTGCAGATCGAGGCCGACCTCGGCAAGCTGGAGTCCAACCACGCGGCCCTCGGCATCCACGCCGACGCCCGCCTCGCCCTCCAGGCCCTCCTGGAGACCGTCCCCGAGCGCGAGGACCCCGACGCCCCCGAGCGGGTCCGCCTGCTGCTCGCCGACATCGCGGCCCGCCTCGCCGGGCAGGACGTCACCCTGGAACAGGGCCTCCTGACCTCGATCCGCGCGGCCCTGCCGGCCCGCTCCCCGTCGTTCTGGGACATGACGATCCTGTCCTACTGGGCCTGGTCCGCCTTCGACGCGAAGCACCCGAACACCATGCACTCGGCCCAGGGCGCGGGCGGCCTCGGCTACGCCTTCCCGGCGGCCCTCGGCGCGGCCCTCGCGGAACCCGGCACCCCGGTCCTTGCCGTCTCGGGCGACGGCGGAGCCATGTACTCGATCGCGGAACTGGCCACCGCCCGCCAGCACGACCTCGACGTCACCTGGCTCATCGTGGACGACGGCGGCTACGGCATCCTGCGCGAGTACATGACCGACGCCTACGGCACGCCGACCGGCACCGAGCTCACGCGCCCCGACTTCGTCGCCCTCGCGGCCTCCTTCGGCGTCCCGGCCGCCACCACCACCCCCGACACCCTCCGCGAGGACCTCGCCAAGTCCCTCGCCACCCCGGGCCCCTCGGTCCTCGTCCTCCCGACCACGCTGAGGATGTTCGCCCCGACGCACGTGTGAGTCCGTCGCCGCGCCGGTCCGGCCGGCCCGTGCGCCGCCCCGTCACGGCACCGCTCGGTTCCGGCCCCGCGCCCGAGCCGACCCGGAGCACGTCCCACCCCCGCCCCGACCGGAGTACGCCCCGCTCGCGGCGTCCGGACACCGGTGCGATTGTTGCGGCGGGATGAAATCCGCCGGTCGGCGCGTTGGGGGAGGCGGCAGGACAGCAGCTACGGGGAGGCATCACGTGACGGCGGGACAGCAGGCGGCCGGCGGTAAACAGGGCTGGGGCAGGCGACTGACGGCCTACACCTGGCGGTACAGGACCAACGTCCTGCTCGCTCTCGGATCCTCACTGGCCGGCATGGCCGTCATGGCCCTCGTGCCGCTGGTCACCAAGGTCATCATCGACGACGTCGTCGGCGACAAGTCCCGCGAGATGGCCCCCTGGGCCGGGATGTTCATAGCCGCGGCCGTCCTCGTGTACGTACTCACCTACATACGCAGGTACTACGGCGGACGCCTCGCCCTGGACGTGCAGCACGACCTGCGCACCGACATGTACGAGACCATCTCCCGCCTCGACGGCCGCCGCCAGGACGAGCTGTCCACGGGCCAGGTGGTGGGCCGGGCCACCAGCGACCTCACGCTGATCCAGGGCCTTCTCTTCATGCTCCCGATGACCATCGGGAACTTTCTCCTCTTCGGGATATCCCTCGGGATCATGCTGTGGCTCTCGCCGCTGCTGACCCTCGTCGCGCTGCTCATGGCCCCTGCCCTCTGGTTCATCGCCAAGCGCAGCCGCAAGAAGCTCTTCCCCGCCACCTGGTACGCGCAGGCCCAGGCCGCCGCCGTCGCCTCCGTCGTCGACGGGGCCGTGACCGGCGTCCGCGTCGTCAAGGGATTCGGCCAGGAGGACCAGGAGACCGGCAAGCTGCGCGCCGCCGGTCGGCGCCTGTTCGGCGGCCGGATGCGGGCCATCCGCCTCAATTCGCGCTACACCCCCGCGCTCCAGGCCGTCCCCGCCCTCGCCCAGGTCGCCATGCTCGCCCTCGGCGGCTGGATGGCCACCGAGGGCCGCGTCACCCTCGGCACCTTCGTCGCGTTCTCGACGTACCTCGCCCAGCTCGTCGGCCCCGTCCGCATGCTCGCCATGGTGCTCACCGTCGCCCAGCAGGCCCGCGCCGGCGCCGAGCGCGTCTTCGAGCTCATCGACACCGAGCCCGTCATCCGCGAGGGCGAGCGCGAACTGCCCGCCGACGTGCCCGCCACCGTCGAGTTCGACGACGTCCGCTTCGGGTACGACCCCGACCGGCCCGTCCTCGACGGCTTCTCCCTCACCGTCGCGGAGGGCGAGACCGTCGCCGTCGTCGGCGCCTCCGGCAGCGGCAAGTCCACCGTCTCCCTCCTCCTCCCGCGGTTCTACGACCCCGACCGGGGCACCGTCCGGGTCGGCGGCCACGACGTGCGGGACCTGACGTACGACTCCCTGCGCTCCGCCATCGGGCTGGTCCCCGAGGACTCCTTCCTCTTCTCCGACACCATCCGCGCGAACATCGCCTACGGACGCCCCGACGCCTCCGACGAGGAGATCCGCGCAGCCGCCCGCGCCGCCCAGGCCGAAGGCTTCGTCGAGGCCCTGCCCGCCGGCTACGACACCACGGTCGGCGAACAGGGACTCACCCTCTCCGGCGGCCAGCGCCAGCGCATCGCCCTCGCCCGCGCCCTGCTCACCGACCCCCGGCTGCTGCTCCTCGACGACGCCACCTCCGCCGTCGACGCCCGCGTCGAGCACGAGATCCACGAGGCGCTGCGGTCCGTCATGGCAGGCCGCACCACCCTGCTCATCGCCCACCGCCGCTCCACCCTCGCCCTCGCCGACCGGATCGCCGTCCTGGACCGCGGTCGACTCGCCGACATCGGCACCCACGAGGAGCTGGAACGCCGCTCGGCCCTCTACCGCAGGCTGCTGACCGACCCCGACGCCCTCGGCGCCGGATCGCCCCGGACCCCCGAGGCGCCGCCCGCGGCCGAGTTCGAGCGGGGCGCCGACCGGGACCTGGAGCGGGACCTCGAACTGGAAGCGGAGATCGACTCCGAGCCGGTCAACGCCAAGCGGCGGGTCAGCGACGGAGTCACCCCCGAACTGTGGCGCCGCCAGGAGGAGGACGACCGGTCCACCACCGCCCCGGCCGCCGCGCCGGGCGCGCCCCGCGCCCCCGGCGCCGGGCACTCCCTGGCCGGAGCCGTCGCCGGGATGCCGGCGACCCCCGAACTGCTCGCCCAGGTGGCCGCGCTGCCGCCGGTCGACGACCGGCCCGCCGTGGACGAGGGCGCCGCCGCCTCCGCCGAGGAAAGCTACGGCCTGCGCCGTCTGCTCCGCGGCTTCTGGCCGCCGCTCGCCATCAGCCTCGGCCTCGTCGCCCTCGACGCCGGTTCCGGACTGCTGCTGCCCGTACTGATCCGGCACGGCATCGACCAGGGCGTCGAACAGGCCGCCCTCGGCGCGGTGTGGGTGGCCGCCGGGCTCGCCCTCGTCGTGGTCCTCGGACAGTGGGCGGCCCAGTTCGCCGAGACCCGGATGACCGGGCGCACCGGTGAGCGGGTGCTGTACTCACTGCGCGTCAAGATCTTCGCGCAGCTCCAGCGGCTGGGCCTCGACTACTACGAGCGCGAACTCACCGGCAAGATCATGACGCGGATGACCACCGACGTCGACGCCCTGTCGACGTTCCTGCAGACCGGCCTGGTCACCGCCGTCGTCTCGGTCCTGACCTTCTTCGGCATCCTCGTCGCCCTGCTCGTCCTCGACGTCGAGCTCGCCCTGCTCGTCTTCGCGACGCTGCCCCTCCTGGTCGTCGGCACCATCGTGTTCCGCCGGAAGTCCGTCGCCGCCTACGAGCTGGCCCGCGACCGGGTCGGCACGGTCAACGCCGACCTCCAGGAGTCCGTCGCCGGACTGCGCCTGGTCCAGGCGTTCCGCCGGGAGGGCACCGGTGCCACCCGGTTCGCCGAGCGCAGCAACGCGTACCGCGAGGCGCGGGTGCGCGGCCAGTGGTTGATCTCCGTGTACTTCCCCTTCGTGCAACTGCTGTCCTCGGGCGCCGCGGCCGCCGTGCTGATCGTCGGCGCGGGCCGGGTCGACGCGGCCACGCTGACCACGGGCGCGCTCGTGGCGTACCTGCTCTACATCGACCTGTTCTTCGCCCCCGTCCAGCAGCTGTCCCAGGTCTTCGACGGCTACCAGCAGGCCACCGTCTCCCTGCGGCGGATCCAGGACCTGCTGCGCGAGCCCACCAGCACCCCGCTGCCCGTCGCGCCCCGCGAGGTGCGGGAGCTGCGCGGCGAGATCGCCTTCGAGGACGTGCGCTTCCAGTACGGCACCGCCGAGGAGCGCGGCGAGAAGGGCGAGGCGCTGGCCGGGATCACCCTGCGGATACCCGCCGGGCAGACCGTCGCCTTCGTCGGCGAGACCGGCGCCGGAAAGTCGACCCTGGTCAAGATGGTGGCCCGGTTCTACGATCCGACCTCCGGCCGGGTCACCGCCGACGGCGCGGACCTGAAGGAGCTGGACCTGACGGAGTACCGCCACCGGCTCGGGGTCGTCCCCCAGGAGCCGTACCTCTTCCCGGGGACGGTCCGGGACGCGATCGCCTACGGGCGGCCCGAGGCCTCCGACGCCGAGGTCGAGGCGGCGGCCCGCGCGGTCGGCGCCCACGACATGATCGCCACGCTCGACGGCGGCTACCTGCACACCGTCACCGAACGCGGCCGCAACCTCTCGGCGGGCCAGCGCCAGCTGATCGCCCTGGCCCGGGCCGAACTCGTCGACCCGGACGTGCTGCTGCTCGACGAGGCCACCGCGGCCCTCGACCTGGCCACCGAGGCCCAGGTCAACCAGGCCACCGACCGGCTCGCGGGCAAGCGCACCACGCTGGTCGTCGCGCACCGGCTGACGACCGCCGCCCGCGCCGACCGGGTCGTGGTCATGGACCGGGGGCAGGTCGTCGAGGACGGCAGCCACGCCGAACTCCTGGCCCGCGGGGGCCGCTACGCGCGGCTGTGGCGGACCTTCGTCGGGGAGGACGAGCGGGCGGCGGCCGCCTGACCCCGCTCCGCCCCACCCGTACCGCCGCGGGACGTCCCGGGTATCAGAGCTCGCCGAAGAGCAGGTTGCCCGGGGCGTCCTCGTCGTCACCGGTGTAGTACTCGCGTACGGCGTCGAGGAGTTCGTCCACCGACAGGTAGCCGTCGTGGTTCTTGTCGATCCTCGCGAAGAGCGCCTCCGTGTCGGCGATCTCCAGCTTCGTGTCGAAGGCGAGCTGCGCCTTGTGGAACTCCTCGGGGCTGATGTGCCCGTCGCCGTTGGTGTCGACGACCGTGAGGATCGCCCGCGCCAGCGGCCGGAAGGACTTGTCGTAGGCGGGCCCGCCGTCCTTGTACAGCCGCGTCATCCCCTCCGCGTACTCCTGGGGGGTGAGCTTGCCGTCCCGGTCGATGTCGAGCTCGGCGAAGAGGTCCACCCAGAAGTCGGTCAGCCCGCGGAACACCTCGGCCGCCTTGGGGGAGTCGGACGGCTCCTCCATGGCGGCGATCAGGCGGGTCCCGAGCGCGATCACGTCCTCCGCGTCGATGACGCCGTTGCCGTTGTCGTCGAAGTGCGCGAAGGCTCGCTCCAGCTTGCGGTCCAGCAGGTCGTTCGTCATGTCGGATGCCTTTCGCGGCTACGGTGGGCGGTTGTCCGGTCGCCTAGCGTAATGTCCGCGTCGATCGTGAACTCCCCCTCCCCGGCTGGGAAGTTGTGGATGCACTCGTACGAGGTAGCGGCGGCGCCCCGGCCCCCGGCGGCGAACCGCCCGAGGTGGGGCGGCGCCGCCCGCACTCCGTTGTGTCGTGCAACCATCCGGCGGGCCCGGGCGTCGTACGTGCGTGCGTGTTACGTACGACGGATCGGGGGGCGAGTGTGTTGAAACGGTGGAGGGGGCGGGGTCGGCGGCGGTTCGTGTCGGCCGGGGTGTTCGGGGCGGCGCTCTGGCTCGGTGTCGGAGGGCTGTTCGCGGCGCCTCCCGCGCAGGCCGCGACCGGCGGCTGTCCGGGTCGGCTCGTCAAGACGCTGCCGTTCCCCGCGGGCGAGGTGCGCGTGTACAAGAGCCGGACCCAGGCCTGCGCCGTGACCGTTGCCGCGCGACCCGGCGAGCGCCGGCGGATGACGGTGGTCGTCCAGCCGAGGGGGAGCGTTCCCGTGCGCGACGCGGGGCAGTTCACCCGGTACGCGGGCCCCGTCGTGGTCGGCGCGGTGAACCGCTGCGTCCACGTGACGGGGAGCGTGGCGGCCGAATCCGTCGCATCCGGCTGGATCCTGTGCTGACGTAGGGCCCAACCACTACTGTTCACGGGCGTGTTGACCCGGCTAGGTTCACGGCGACCAATGTGAACCAAGGGGAGGGTGAATGCGCAAGACGCTCGGATGGCTGCTGTCGCTCGTGGTGCTCATCGGCACCATGGGTGCGGCCGGCGCCACGGCTCAGGCGGCCACAGCCGCGGGGCCGGCCGCCGCCACGGACATCAAGGACCGGATCCTCGGCATCCCGGGGATGAGCCTGATAGAGGAGAAGCCGTACCCCGGGTACCGCTTCTTCGTACTGAACTACGAGCAGCCGGTCGACCACCGGCAGCCGTGGAAGGGCACCTTCAAGCAGCGCATGACCCTGCTGCACAAGGACGTCTCCCGCCCCACGGTGTTCTTCACCTCGGGCTACAACGTCAACACCAACCCGCGCCGCAGTGAGCCGACGACGATCATCGACGGCAACCAGATCTCCATGGAGTATCGATTCTTCACGCCCTCCCGGCCCGACCCGGCCAACTGGGCGAAGCTGGACATCTGGCAGGCCGCCAGCGACCAGCACCGCATCTTCACCGCGCTGAAGAAGATCTACAACAAGAACTGGCTGTCCACCGGCGGCAGCAAGGGCGGCATGACCGCGACGTACTACGAGCGCTTCTACCCGCGTGACATGGACGGTGTCGTCGCGTACGTCGCGCCCAACGACGTCGTCAACAACGAGGACTCGGCCTACGACCGGTTCTTCGCCAAGGTCGGCACCAAGGAGTGCCGCGACCGGCTGAACGCCGTCCAGCGCGAGGCGCTCGTGCGCCGCGCACCGCTGGAGGCCAAGTACGCCACCGCCGCCGCCGAGAACGGCTGGACCTTCACCACCGTCGGCAACCTCGACAAGGCGTACGAGGCCGTCGTCCTCGACTACGTGTGGGCGTTCTGGCAGTACAGCCTGCTCGCCGACTGCTCCTCCATCCCCACGGCCGCCACCGCGAGCGACCAGGAGATCTGGGACACCATCGACTCGATCTCCGGCTTCTCGGCCTACGCCGACCAGGGACTGCAGACGTACACGCCGTACTACTACCAGGCGGGCACGCAGCTCGGCTCGCCCGACATCAAGCAGCCCCACCTCAAGGGACTGAGCCGCTACGGCTACCAGCCGCCGCGCGAGTTCGTGCCCCGTGACATCCCGATGACCTTCCAGTCGGGCGCCATGGCGGACATCGACGGCTGGGTGCGCGACAACGCCCACCAGATGCTCTTCGTCTACGGGCAGAACGACCCGTGGGGCGCCGAGCCGTTCCGCCTCGGGTACAAGGCGCGCGACAGCCACGTGATGATCGCGCCGGGCGCCAACCACGGGGCCAACGTGGCCCAGCTGCAGGAGGGCGAGAAGGCCCTCGCCACGGCGAAGATCCTCCAGTGGGCCGGGGTGGCACCCGCCGCCGCGCTCGCCGACTCCGCCAAGGCGGCGCCGCTGGCGGCCGCCGACGCGCAGCTCGACCAGCGGGACCTGGAGCGCGAGCCGCAGCTGCGGCCGTAAGCCGGTCAGGGGGCCACGGGCGGGTAGGACAGCCCGTGGCCCAGCGGGTAGCGGCCCGGCACCGGGACCGGAAGGCGGCCGATCGGCCGCCGGACCCCGGTGATCACCCGGGCCGCCGCCCGCAGTTCCACGTCCGTCCAGGAGTACGTCGCCACCTCCGCCGCGCACGCCGGCAGCCGCGCCGGGTCGTACGGGTTGCGGACGGCCACCAGCACCACCGGCACCCCGGTGGCGACCAGCTCCGCCACCAGCGTCCGCTGCGGGCTCTCCCCCTCGGGGACGTTGTACGTGCACACGAGCACCGCGGCGTGCCCGGCGGCGGCCGCCGCGGCCCGATCCGCCGGCACCGCCGCCGCCCGGCAGCCCAGCGCCTCCAACTCCCGCGCCAGCACCGTCGTGGGGGGTCCCGTGGTGCCGGTGGGGGACACCGGCTCCGCCCCGGTCACCAACAGTCGCGGACGGGCGGTCGCGTCCAGCGGCAGCAGCCCCCGGGGATTGGCCAGCAGGGTCGTCGTGGCGGCCGCGATCTCGTCGGCGGCGGCCAGGTTCGCGGCCGTGCCGACCTCCGGGTCCGCCGCCCCGACCGCACCCACCGACTCCTCGAACAGGCCCCTTCGCGCCTTGAGTTCCAGGATCCGCAGCACCGACTCCGTGATCCGCTCCCGCGACAGCTCGCCCGACTCCACCGCCGCCAGCACGCTGCGCTGCGCGAGTCCGAGGTCCGGCGCGTTCAGCAGCTGGTCGCAGCCCGCCTTGAGCGCCAGCACCGGGACCCGGTCGTCCCCGTACTTCTGACGGACACCGGCCATGTCGAGGGCGTCGGTCACCACCACCCCCCGGAAACCCAGGCGTTCGCGCAGGATGCCCGTGACGATGGGGCGCGAGAGGGTCGCCGGGTCCCCCGAGGGATCCAACGCGGGGAAGACGATGTGCGCCGTCATCACGCAGTCCACGCCCGCCTCCACCACCGCCCGGAACGGCGGCTCGTCCAACTCCTCCCACCGGGCGCGCGAGTGCCGCATCACCGGCAGCCCGACGTGGCTGTCGGTCTCGGTGTCGCCATGTCCCGGGAAGTGCTTCGCCGTCGCGGCCACCCCGGCGCTCTGGTAGCCGCGCACCTGGGCGGCGGCCAGCGCCGCCACCGCACGCGGGTCCGAGCCGAAGGACCGTACGCCGATCACCGGGTTGGCCGGGTTCACGTTCACGTCGGCCACCGGTGCGTAGTCCTGCCGGATTCCCAGCGCGGCCAGCTCGCCGCCCGCGATCCGCGCCGCCCGGCGGGCATCGGCCGTGGAGCCGCCCGCGCCCAACGCCATCGCCCCCGGGAACAGGGTCACCGGCCTGCCGATCCGGGCCACCGCCCCGTGCTCCTGGTCGACGGACAGCATCAGCGGGATCCCGGACCCGGAGCCGCGCGCCGCCCGCTGGAGGCCGTCGGACAGTTCGGCGATCTGCCGGGGGGAACGCGTGTTGTGGGCCCAGGCGAAGTAGACGACCCCGCCCAGGTGGTGGCGCGCGACCAGCTCGGCGGCGGTGCGCACCCCGAACTGCGCCAGGTTCTGCTCGGCGTCCGCCGGCTCGGGATCGGTGGCCGAGTGCCCGTACACCCGGGACACGAAGAGCTGCCCGACCTGCTCGGCCAAGCTCATCCCGGCCACCAGGGCCCGCAGCCGTGCCCGGTCGGGACGGCGGCCGAGCGGCTCCTCGGGGGAGCGGGAGTCATCGGGGACGGAGTGGGACCCCACGGCCGCGGAGGAGACCCCGGCGGCGGCGACGGTGGCCAGGGCGGCGGCGAGCAGGGTCCGGCGGGACGCGTGGTTCGGCACCCGCCGGACCCTACTGCCGGGCCGGCTCCGGGGCCCCGGGGACACTCGGGAGGTCCCCCGGAAGTGGGGCCGCCGCCACCGCCGGCCAGTGCTCCCGCAGGGTCCGCACCGCCTCGGTGATCGCGGGCCGACGGGCGGCCCCCGTCCGCCACAGGGCGTACAGCCTGCGCACGGGGCCCGGCTCCAGGGGTACCGCCACCGCACCCGGGGGCAGGACGCCGGTTCCCAGCCGGGGCACCACGGCGACCCCGAGCCCGGCCGCGACCAGGGCGACGATGGTGTGGTTCTCCTCCGCCACATGGGCGATCTCCGGCTCGAACCCGGCCGTCCGCAGGGTCCGCACCAGCCAGTCGTGGCACACCCGGCCGGGCGGCTGGCACACCCACCGCAGCCCGCCGAGGTCGGCGCGCCGCACCACCCGCCGCGCGGTGAAGGGGTGCCCGGCCGGGACCACCAGATCGCAGTGGTCGTAACCGATGACCACGTGCTCCACGCCCTCCGGGGCGGGCAGCGGGGAGATGTCCCAGTCGTGGGCCACCGCCAGGTCGGTGACGCCCCGGGCCACCAGGTCCACCGACAGGTGGGGGTCGACCTCCGTCATCCGGACGTCCAGCGCCGGATGCCGGCGCGCCAGGTCGGCCAGCACCCCGGGCAGCAGACCGCGCGCGGCCGAGGCGAAGGCCGCCACCGTCAGCAGCCCGCTCGGCCGGCCGCGACGCTCCTCCATCGTGGTCTCGGCCCGCTCCACGATCGTCAGCAGCTCCTGCGCCGTGTCGGCCAGGTGCCGGGCCTCCTCGGTGAGCGCGACCCCGCGCCCGCGCCGCTCCAGCAGCGTCGTGCGGGTCTCCCGCTCCAGTTTGGCGATCTGCTGCGAGACCGCGGACGGGGTGTAGCCCAGTGCGGCCGCCGCGCCCGCGACCGAACCGTGGACGGAGACGGCGTGCAGGGCGCGCAGCCGGGACAGGTCGAGCATGCCCCGATCGTAAGCGTTGCTTCATCCAACCCGGAAGGGATCCGCGCTGGTGCTTCATGGTCGGGGCGCCGATGCTCGGTACATGCGTCCCGTACACACCGCACTGGCCGTGGTCGTCGCCGCCGTCTGGGGCTTCAACTTCGTCGTCATCGAGATCGGCCTCGGCCACTTCCCGCCGCTGCTCCTGTCCGCGCTGCGCTTCCTGGTCGCGGCCCTGCCCGCCGTGTTCCTCGTCGGCCGGCCCAAGGTCGCCTGGAAGTGGATCCTCGGCGTCGGGGCCGCCCTCGGCGTCGCCAAGTTCGGCCTGCTGTTCACGGGCATGGCCGCGGGGATGCCGGCCGGGCTGTCCTCCCTCGTGCTCCAGGTGCAGGCCGTGTTCACCGCGGCCCTCGCCGGTCTCGTCCTGCGCGAACGGCCCGGCCCGGTGCGGCTGCTGGGCATGGCTGTGGCCCTGGCCGGGATCGCCGTGGCCGCCGTGGACCGGGGCCTGTCCGGAACCGGACTCGGCTTCGCCCTCGTCGTCGCGGCCGCCGCCTGCTGGGGCGTCTCCAACGTCCTGACGCGCAGGGCCGCCCCGGCCGACGCCATGAACTTCATGATCTGGGTCTGCACCGTCCCGGTCCTGCCCCTGATCGCCCTGTCCCTGCTGATCGAGGGCCCCGAACGGGACCTCGCCGCGCTGCGCGCCCTCGACTGGTCGGGCGTCGGCGTCATCGTCTACGTCGCCTGGGTGTCCACGGTGTTCGGCTTCGGCGCCTGGAGCTACCTGCTGCGCCGCTACCCGGCTTCCTCCGTGGCCCCGTTCTCGCTGCTGGTCCCGGTGTTCGGGATGTCCTCGGCGGCCCTCGTGCTCGGCGAGGGGATCTCCGGGACCCGTTGGCTGGCCGCCGTGCTCCTCGTCGGCGGCGTCGGCCTCACCTCGCTGGCCCCCGCGCGGCGCCCGAACCGTACAGGGGTCGGTTCGGGCGTCAGCGCGGGGAGCCCTCCTGCAACGGCAGCCGCCAGTCCTGCCCGGTCAGGGTGACCCCGTACGAGCGGTGCGGGCGCTCGGCGACCAGCGTGAAACCGGCCCGTTCGTAGAGCGAACGGGCCTCGCGCAGCACGTCGTTGGTCCACAGCACCAGCTCGCGGTAGCCGACGGACCGGGCGAAGGCGACGACGGTGTCCACGAGCAGGCCGCCGATGCCGAGGCCGCGTCCGGCGGGCTCCACCAGGAGCAGCCGCAGCCGGGCGGTGCCCGGCGAGCCCTCGTCGCGCACGCACATCACCGAGCCCACCGGACGGCCGTCGTGCTCGGCGATCCAGACCCGCTCCACGTAGGGGTCGTGGTCCTCGGCGAAGTCCGCGACGATCCGGGCCACCAGCCCCTCGAACTCCTGGTTCCAGCCGTACTCGGCCGCGTAGAGCGCGCCGTGCCGCTGCACGATCCAGCCCAGTTCCCCGGGCTCCGGATCCCTGAGCCGTACCTGTGCGCCGGAGGTCTCCATGGCGCCCGAGGATAGCGCGCGGGCCGTCGCCGGGGGGCGCCGCGGGACGGGCCCGGGACGCCGCGGTGCCCGGCCGCGCACGGCCGGGCACCTTTACTCCGTACGGGTCACGCCCCGCCCGCGTCGCGGCCGGCTCCCGCGTACGGGCTACTTCTTGCCGCCGCCCAGGATCTGCCCCAACAGGTCGCCGAGGCCGCCGCCCGCCTGGCCGGGGGCCGCTCCCGGAGCCGGGGCGCCGCCCGCCGGGGCGCCCCCGGCCGTCGGCGCGCCGGCGCCCTTGCCGGCGGACGCGCGCTTGGCGAGGACGGCCAGCAGCACCGGGATCAGCATCTCGATGACCCGACTGATGGTGGGGGCGGGGATGCCGGTCTTCTTCGACACGGCGTTGGCCACGGGCTTGCTCACCTTGGCGAGCACCCCGGCCATCATCCCGCCGCTCAGCAGGCCGCCCATGCCGCCGCCGAGCGTGGCCACGCCCTGGAGCGGCGGCTCCGCCACCTCCGCGAAGGCCTGGCGGACCTCCACGCCGTCGTCGTCATCGGCTCCGGCCTTCTGTCGGAGGTCGCCCGTCATGGCGCCGACGGTCTCGGCGACGGTCTCGCGGGCGCCGCCGACGTCCGTGCCGAGCAGCCCGGCGATCTCCTGAAGCCTGTCGTCGCCGAGTTCGCCCAGCACGTCGTCCTGGAAGGAAGATTCGCTCATGTCTGAAACGCTACTTGTGCGGTGATTCGGTGGCACCTCGGACCGCCTCCGGAGGTCCCTCAGGTAATGGAAAGGTAAAGTTCCGCTTTCCGGTGCAACCCTGCGCGCGGATCGCGGGTCGTATGGTGCGTCGGGACTTTCGGGAGGGGATCCGGGGGGATCGGGAAGTCCGACGAGGGAGGGGTAACCGTGAGGGGGTCCGGCCGCGAGGCCGGCCCCCCTTTCGTTTGTCCTCCCTCCCTCCCTCCCTTCGCCGCCCCGCCCAGGACCCCGTCCGCCGCCCTTCGTCCACACCCCTCGGCGCGGTGTCGGCGCCGGACGGTAGCGTCGTGCCATGACATCCAACGGGGCGGTGCAGCCGGCGGTGGTCGAGGGGGTGTTGGAGCGCATCACCTACGCCAACGAGGAGAGCGGGTACACGGTCGCCCGGGTCGACACCGGCCGGGGCTCCGGGGACCTGCTGACCGTCGTCGGCTCCCTCCTCGGTGCGCAGCCCGGCGAGTCCCTTCGGATGGAGGGCCGTTGGGGCTCGCACCCCCAGTACGGCAAGCAGTTCAGCGTCGACAACTACTCGACGATCCTCCCGGCGACCATCCAGGGCATCCGCCGCTACCTCGGTTCCGGCCTCATCAAGGGCATCGGCCCCAGGATCGCCGACCGGATCGTGGAGCACTTCGGCACCGACACCCTCGACGTCATCGAGGCGGAACCCAAGCGCCTGATCGAGGTGCCCGGTCTCGGCCCGAAGCGGACGAAGCTGATCGGCGCCGCATGGGAGGAGCAGAAGGCCATCAAGGAGGTCATGGTCTTCCTCCAGGGGGTCGGCGTCTCCACCTCCATCGCGGTGCGCATCTACAAGAAGTACGGCGACGCCTCCATCTCGGTCGTGAAGAACCAGCCCTACCGGCTCGCCGCCGACGTGTGGGGCATCGGCTTCCTCACCGCCGACCGGATCGCCCAGGCCGTGGGCATCCCGCACGACAGCCCCGAGCGGGTCAAGGCCGGGCTCCAGTACGCCCTGTCCCAGTCGACCGACCAGGGCCACTGCTTCCTGCCCGAGGAACGGCTCATCGCCGACGGCGTCAAACTCCTCCAGGTCGATACCGGGCTGGTCATCGACTGCCTCGCCGAGCTCGCCGCCGATCCGGAGGGAGTCGTGCGCGAGGCCGTACCCGACCCCCAGGGCGGCCCGCCGATCACCGCGGTCTTCCTCGTCCCCTTCCACCGCGCCGAACTCTCGCTGGTCGGCCAGGTCCGCCGGCTGTTGAACGCCGAGGAGGACCGGATGCCCGCCTTCCGGGACGTGGACTGGGAGAAGGCCCTCGGCTGGCTGGCCGGTCGCACGGGGGCCGCCCTGGCCCCCGAACAGCGGGACGCCGTTCGCCTCGCGCTGACCCGCCGGGTCGCCGTCCTCACCGGCGGACCCGGCTGCGGCAAGTCGTTCACCGTGCGCTCCATCGTCGAACTGGCCCGGGCCAAGAAGGCCAAGGTGGTGCTCGCCGCCCCCACCGGCCGGGCCGCGAAGCGTCTGTCCGAGCTCACCGGCGCCGAGGCGTCCACCGTGCACCGGCTGTTGGAGCTGAAGCCGGGCGGCGACGCGGCCTACGACCGGGACCGCCCCTTGGACGCCGATCTCGTCGTGGTGGACGAAGCCTCGATGCTGGACCTGCTGCTCGCCAACAAGCTGATCAAGGCGGTGGCCCCGGGCGCGCACCTGCTGCTGGTCGGCGACGTGGACCAGCTGCCGTCGGTCGGCGCCGGCGAGGTGTTGCGCGACCTGCTGGCCGAGGGCGGACCGGTCCCGGCCGTCCGGCTGACCAGGATCTTCCGCCAGGCCCAGCAGTCGGGGGTGGTCACCAACGCGCACCGCATCAACACGGGGCTGCCGCCCCTCACCGACAACATGCCCGACTTCTTCCTCTTCCCCGAGGAGGACACGGAGGCGGCCGGAATCCTCACCGTCGACGTGGCCGCACGTCGAATTCCGGCCAGATTCGGGCTCGACCCCCGGCGGGACATCCAGGTCCTCGCCCCCATGCACCGCGGCCCCGCCGGGGCGGGGAACCTCAACGGCCTGCTCCAGCAGGCGATCACGCCGGCCAGGCCGAACCTCCCCGAGAAGCGGTTCGGCGGCCGGGTCTTCCGGGTGGGGGACAAGGTGACCCAGATCCGGAACAACTACGAGAAGGGCGCCAACGGCGTCTTCAACGGCACGGTCGGCGTGGTCACCGCCCTCGACCTGGACGAACAGCGCCTGACGGTCCGTACGGAGGAGGACGAGGAGGTCGTATACGAGTTCGCCGAACTCGACGAGCTCGCCCACGCGTACGCGGTCACCATCCACCGCTCCCAGGGGAGTGAATATCCGGCCGTGGTGATCCCGGTCACCACCGGCGCATGGATGATGCTCCAGCGGAACCTGCTCTACACGGCCGTGACCAGGGCGAAGAAACTGGTCGTCCTGGTCGGGTCACGCAAGGCCCTCGGCCAGGCGGTGCGTACCGTTTCGGCAGGCAGGAGGTACACGGCGGTGGCTTCAAGACTGTCCGGCCGGATACCGGTGGGAAACATCACCTAAATGATCGATCATCTGGGGTTCCCCGGCCGGTGCGGAGGGGGCAGGATGTTCAGGTTGGCGGCACTCAGTGCCGTCAAAAGGACCAAAGGCCGACCCCGAGTGCACTCTCCTGCGCCAAATGGGGGAAGGTAGAGGCAGTCAGGGCACCTCGAAGAAGAGGCACTACGTCGGTGAGGGATGACGTGAGCGACAACTCTGTAGTACTCCGGTACGCGGACGGTGAATACACCTACCCGGTGGTCGAGAGCACCGTCGGTGACCAGGGCTTCGACATCGCGAAGCTGCGGGCCCAGACCGGGCTCGTCACTCTGGACAGTGGCTACGGCAACACCGCCGCCTACAAGTCCGCGATTACCTATCTCGACGGCGAGCAGGGGATCCTGCGCTACCGCGGATACCCGATCGAGCAGCTGGCCGAGCGTTCGACCTTCATCGAGGTCGCCTACCTGCTGATCAACGGGGAGCTGCCGACCGTCGACCAGCTCGCGTCGTTCCGCAACGAGATCACCCAGCACACGCTGCTGCACGAGGACGTGAAGCGCTTCTACGACGGCTTCCCGCGTGACGCGCACCCGATGGCGATGCTGTCCTCCGTGGTCAGCGCGCTGTCCACGTTCTACCAGGACAGCCACAACCCCTTCGACGACCAGCAGCGCCACCTCTCGACGATCCGGCTGCTCGCCAAGCTGCCGACGATCGCGGCGTACGCGTACAAGAAGTCGGTCGGCCACCCGGTGGTCTACCCGCGCAACGACCTCGGCTACGTCGAGAACTTCCTGCGCATGACCTTCTCCGTGCCGGCCCAGGAGTACGACCTGGACCCGGTCGTGGTCTCGGCGCTCGACAAGCTGCTGATCCTGCACGCGGACCACGAGCAGAACTGCTCGACCTCCACCGTGCGTCTGGTCGGCTCCTCGCAGGCGAACATGTTCGCCTCGATCTCCGCCGGCATCTCGGCCCTGTGGGGCCCGCTGCACGGTGGCGCCAACCAGTCCGTCCTGGAGATGCTGGAAGGCATCAAGAACGACGGCGGCGACGTCGACGCCTTCATCCGCAAGGTGAAGAACAAGGAGGACGGCGTCCGGCTCATGGGCTTCGGACACCGCGTCTACAAGAGCTTCGACCCCCGGGCGAAGATCATCAAGGCTGCGGCGCACGACGTCCTCTCGGCGCTCGGCAAGAGCGACGAGCTGCTGGACATCGCGCTCAAGCTGGAAGAGCACGCGCTGGCCGACGAGTACTTCGTCGAGCGCAACCTCTACCCGAACGTGGACTTCTACACCGGCCTGATCTACCGGGCCATGGGCTTCCCGACCGAGATGTTCACCGTGCTCTTCGCGCTCGGCCGGCTCCCCGGCTGGATCGCCCAGTGGCACGAGATGATCAAGGAGCCCGGCTCCCGCATCGGCCGCCCGCGCCAGATCTACACCGGCGAGGTCCTGCGCGACTTCGTCCCGGTCGAGGCCCGCTAGCAGTCGGACCTCGCGGCGGTCACGCCGTCGCGGTCACCCCGCGGCGGTCGCTCTGCGAAAAGCGCCCCGCCGTCGATCCCCCCACGGGTCGACGGTCGGGGCGCTTCCCATTCCCCGGATGCGGACTCCCCCCACGGGACCCGCGCCGGGGCGTCTGTGTGCCGGGACCCGTTCGGTTCGGGAAGGCCGCTCAAGGCTCCCGCGGGCACGTGCCCCGGCCGGCTGATGCCCGGACGTCCCCCAAGACCTCCGTCAAACGTCCCCCAAGACGTTTTCGGCATCGCCCCATTAGACCCGTGGCGACCCCGGATGGTTACGTTGTCATCACTGTGATCTGCGTCTCCCGTGAAGGAGATGTGGAGGACCGGGGGAGGCGGGCCCGCGGGTGATCGCTCAGCGGAAGGACCGCAGCCGCAGGCTGTTGGTGACGACGAAGACCGAGGAGAAGGCCATCGCCGCCCCCGCGATCATGGGGTTGAGCAGGCCGGCGGCGGCCAGTGGCAGCGCCGCCACGTTGTAGCCGAAGGCCCAGAACAGGTTGCCCTTGATGGTGGCGAGCGTCCGGCGGGAGAGTCGGATCGCGTCCGCGGCCACCCGCAGGTCGCCCCGTACGAGGGTCAGGTCCGCGGCCTCGATGGCCGCGTCGGTGCCCGTGCCCATGGCCAGGCCCAGGTCCGCGCGGGCCAGTGCGGCCGCGTCGTTGACCCCGTCGCCCACCATGGCGACCGTCCGGCCCTCGGCCTGGAGGCGGCGCACGACCTCCACCTTGTCCTGCGGGAGCACCTCGGCGATCACCTCCTCGATGCCCACCTCCCGCGCCACCGTCTCGGCGACGGCCCGGTTGTCACCGGTCAGCAGCACCGGCGTGAGTCCGAGCGCCCGGAGCCGGGACACCGCCTCGGCGCTGGTCTCCTTGACGGCGTCGGCCACCACCAGCACCCCGCGCGCCTCGCCGTCCCAGGCCACCAGGACGGCCGTGCCGCCCTCGGCCTCCGCGGCGGCCTTGGCCCGGGCGAGCCCGGCGGGCAGGACGATCGACCGCTCGGCGAGCAGCCGCTCCCGACCGACGAGCACGGCGCGACCGTCGACCACCCCGCTGACGCCGAGGCCGGCCAGGTTCTCGAAGGCCCCGGGGGCGGGTCGCGGGCTCTCCCCGTCGCCCGTCCGCTCGGCGGCCCCCGCCGTGATCGCGCGGGCGACGGGGTGCTCGGAGGCGTGCTCCAGCGCGCCGGCGAGCCGCAGCAGTTCCTTCTCGTCGACGCCGTCGGCGACGTACACCGCGGACAGGGCCATCCGGCCGGTGGTGACGGTTCCCGTCTTGTCCAGGACGACGGTGTCGACCCGACGGGTGGACTCCAGCACCTCCGGCCCCTTGATCAGGATGCCGAGCTGCGCGCCCCGGCCGGTGCCGACCATCAGCGCGGTCGGCGTGGCCAGCCCCAGGGCGCACGGGCAGGCGATGATCAGGACGGCCACGGCGGCCGTGAACGCGGCCGTCGCGTCGTCGGTGATCAGCAGCCAGGTCACCCAGGTGCCCAGTGCGAGCAGCAGGACCACCGGGACGAACACGGCGGAGATCCGGTCGGCGAGGCGCTGCACCTCGGCCTTGCCGTTCTGGGCGTCCTCGACCATCTTGGCCATCCGGGCGAGCTGGGTGTCGGCGCCGACGCGGGACGCCTCCACCACGATGCGGCCCGAGGTGTTGACGGTGGCTCCGGTGACGGGGTCGCCGACGGAGACCTCGACGGGCACCGACTCGCCGGTCAGCATGGACGCGTCCACGGCCGAGCCGCCCTCGACGACCGTCCCGTCGGTGGCGATCTTCTCGCCGGGCCGCACCACGAACCGGTCGCCCACCACGAGCGTGCCCACCGGGACCATCACCTCCCGGCCCCCGCGCAGCACCGCAACCTCCTTCGCGCCCAGTTCCAACAGCGCCCTCAGGGCCGCGCCCGCCTTCCGCTTGGAGCGGGCCTCCAGATGGCGGCCGAGCAGGATGAACGTGATGACGCCGGCCGCGACCTCCAGGTACAGGGCGGAGGAGGCGTCCGCGCGCGTGGCGGTGAGGTCGAAGCCGTGCCGCATGCCGGGCATGCCCGCGTGCCCGAAGAACAGGGCCCACAGCGACCATGCGTAGGCGGCGAGCGTGCCGACCGAGACCAGGGTGTCCATGGTGGCGGCGCCGTGCCGGGCGTTGGTCCAGGCGGCCCGGTGGAAGGGGAGGCCGCCCCAGACGACCACGGGGGAGGCGAGGGTGAGCGAGAGCCACTGCCAGTTGTCGAACTGGAGGGCGGGGATCATGGACAGCAGGACGACGGGCAGTGCCAGGGTCGCGGACACCAGCAGCCGCTGCCGCAGTGCGGCCGACTCGGGGTCGGCCACCGGAGCGGTGGCCTCGGTCTCGACCTCGGGAGCCGGCGGCGGGGGTTCCTCGGCGGTGTAGCCGGTCTTCACGACGGTCGCGATCAGGTCGGCGACCCGCACGTCACCCGCGTACGAGACCCGGGCCTTCTCGGTGGCGTAGTTCACCGTGGCGGTGACCCCGTCCATCCGGTTCAGCTTCTTCTCGATGCGGGCCGCGCAGGAGGCGCAGGTCATCCCGCCGATCATCAGCTCGACCTCGGCCGCGCCGGTCACCGCTATGGGCCCGTCGTGCATTGTGCTGCTGCTCATGTCCGGCTCCAGGGGGAGGGCCGGGTCGTACGGAACCGGTATGAGCCGGCCGGCACGACCCGGCGGAGTGCCGCGGAAGTGCGGGGTCGCGGGCTCAGGCCCGACCGGCGAGCTCGTAACCGGCCTCGTCCACGGCGGCGCGCACGTCCTCGTCCTGGAGCGGTGCGGCGGAGATCACGGTCACCTCGCCGGTGGCGGCGACGGCCTTGACCGAGGTCACGCCCGGCAGGGCGGTCAGCTCGGCGGTCACGGCGCCCTCGCAGTGCCCGCAGGTCATGCCGGTGACCTTGTACACGGCGGTGACGGTGCCGACCTCGACGGCGCCGTCGTGGCAGGAGCCGGTGCTGGAGCAGCAGGATCCGCTCGACTGCGCGGTGTCCGTCTCGGCGGTCATCTCGTTCTCCTCTTTCGGGGGGTCTTTCTCACAGATTATACCCCTAGGGGGTATTCGGCGACCATTTGGCGGGTCGCGTGGCGTCGGCGCGGCCCGCGTCGTGGACAAACCATTCGGAACATAAGTAAATGGCCCTCATGGATCATCCGGGGACGTTCGTTCTGATCATGGTCGTCGCCGTCCTCGCTCCGATCCTCGCCTACGGCGTCTCGCGCTGGCTGTCCGTTCCGCTGGTGATCTTCGAGATCGTGTTGGGCATCCTCATCGGGCCCGACGTGCTCGGCTGGGCCCACTCGGGCGACGTGATCGACGTCCTCAGCGAACTCGGCCTCGCCATGCTCATCTTCCTCGCCGGGTACGAGATCCGGTTCGACCAGGTCAAGGGCGACACCCTCAACCGGTCCGTGGCGGCCTGGCTCGTCACCCTCGTGCTGGGCCTGACGGCCGGCGTTCTGCTCGCCCACGGGGGCGGGTTCGAGAAGGGCGTCTACATCGGAACCGCCCTCACCAGCACCGCCCTCGGCACGATCCTGCCGGTGCTACGGGACTCCGGGGACCTCGGGAGCCGCTTCGGGACGGTGATGATGGCCATGGGCGCGGTCGGCGAGTTCGGACCGATCATCGCCATGGCCCTGCTCCTCAGCGGGCGGGCCCCGGCCGGCTCGGCGGCCGTGCTGATCGCCTTCGGGGTGCTGACGGCCGCCGCGGTGTTCTGGGCCCTGCGGCCCAAGCCGCCCTGGTTCTCCAAGGTCATCGCCACCACCCTGCACAGCAGCGCGCAGTTCGCCGTCCGGCTGGTGTTCCTGCTGCTGGTCGCCATGCTCGCGCTGGCCGAGGTGCTGGGGCTCGACGTCCTCCTCGGCGCCTTCGCCGCCGGACTCATCACCCGGCTGGTGCTGCAGGGAGCGGCGCCGGAGAGCAGCGAGGCCGTGCTGTCGAAGGTGGAGGCCATCGGGTTCGGCTTCCTCGTGCCGCTCTTCTTCGTGGTCACCGGCATCGAGTTCGACCTGGACGCCCTGCTGGCGGGCGGCGGGACGCTCTTGCTGCTGCCCGTCTTCCTCGCGCTGTTCCTGGTGGTGCGCGGGCTGCCGATGTGGCTGCTGGCCCCCCGCGACCTGGGGCGCCGGGACCGCTCGGCGCTCGTCCTGTTCGGGTCGACCGCCCTGCCGCTGGTGGTCGCGATCACCACGCTCGGCGTCGAGGCCGGGAAGGTGGAGCCGGGCGAGGCGGCGGCGCTGGTCGGGGCCGGAATGCTGTCCGTGCTGGCCTTCCCGCTGCTGGGGATGCGGCTGCGGGCCCGGCAGGGGGATCGGCGGCCGCGGGGCACCCGGGCGGCGGACGAGGCGGAATCCTGGTGAAGCGGCCGGTCCCGGGCGGGGGAGTCCCGCCCGGGACCGGCGGCGCCCCGGTCAGTCCTCGCGGCGGCCCCGGTTGCCGGGGCGGCGCGCCACCCATGCCCGGACGGTGTCGGCGTACCAGTAGGGCTTGCCGCCCTCCACGTGGTCGGGCTTGGGAAGCAGCCCGTGCTTGCGGTAGGAGCGCACCGTGTCCGGCTGCACCCGGATGTGGGCGGCGATCTCCTTGTACGACCACAGCTGACGGTCGCTCATCGACGACACCTCCTTGTCCACGCCGCGGGGCCGGCCGGGAGGCCGTCGGGGGAGCCGGCGCGTGGACACAGACGATCACTCAGGTTGTGCCCGGAGAACGACGCTGGGTGAGGGCAGGGGAGCGGCTGTCGAGCGCCTGTGACGGAAAACCCGCGTAATGCGGATATGTGTGACACAAGGGCGACTCCTGTGACGGATGCGGCACAGGAGTCGCCCGGTGGAAGCGGTGTGCGGAGACTGTTCGTACGACCGGCGGGCGGCGCCGGGCGGGCGACGGCGGCCGGGTGCGCCCGTCAACGGCCGTACAGCTCCGGCCGTTCGGCCAGCCGGACCTCGGTCCGCACGCCGGTGCGCGCCGCCGCCAGTCCCGCCTCGGAGACCGCGGCGGCCGCGTACCCGTCCCAGGCGTCGGGCCCCTCGACGCGACCCCGCGCGGCCGCCGCGACCCACCGCCGGACCTGGCGGTCGTAGGCGTCGGCGAACCGGGTGGTGAAGTCCTGGGTGATCTCCCCGCCCCAGCGGCCGGCCGACTCGACGACCATCGCCCGACCGTCGCCGATCCTGGCGCTGCCGGACTCCCCGACCGCCTCGCAGCGGACCTGGTAGCCGAAACCGCAGTTGACGAAGATCTCGACGTCCACGATCACCCCGCCCGAGGTCTCCAGCAGCACCAGCCGGGGATCGCGCAGCCCCTCGGGAGCGGCCGAGGACGGCGTCGGGGAGAGCACCGTCACGGCGGTGACCTCCTGGCCCAGCAGCCAGCGCGCCGCGTCCACCTCGTGCACCACCGAATCGGAGATGAGCATGTCGCTGGTGAAGAAGGAGGGCGAGGACGCGTTGCGGTGGCGGCAGTGCAGGAAGAGGGGCCGTCCGATGCCGCCCGCGTCGAGGAGCTCCTTGAGGCGCTCGTACTCGGCGTCGTACCGCCGCATGAACCCCACCTGCACCAACCGGCGGCCGAGTCGGCGCTCGGCCTCCATCACCCGCAGGGCGCCCTCCGGGTCGGGTGTCAGCGGCTTCTCGCAGAGCACCGGCAACTCCCGTTCCAGGGCATGCAGAATCGCTTCCTCATGGGCGGGGCCGGGCGAGGCGATCAGGACCGCGTCCACACCGGGGTGGGCCATCGCGGCCGCCGGATCCGTGTACGCGCCCGCCCCGTCCAGGCCCGCCGCCACCTCCTTGACCCGGTCCCCGTCGGGATCGGCCAGCGCCACCACCCGCGCCCCGCCGACGGTGGAGCCGATCCGGCGCACGTGATCGGCGCCCATCCTTCCCGTACCGATGACGGCGATGCCGAGCGTGCTCATGTAACGGTGTCCCTTCGGGAGTCGGGCCGGTCAGCGGGCGCCGCAGGAGCGCAGGTAGGCGCGGGTGCGCCGGGCGATGGGCAGCGGCCGGTCCGGCGGACACGGGTACATGTCCTGCTCCACGATCGCGAACAGGTCCACGCCGAGCCGCTGCGCCGCCGCCAGCACCGGCTCCAGCGCGGGCACCCCCGACGGCGGCTCGCACATCACCCCGCGCGCCACGGCGGGCCCGAACGGCACCTGCTCCGCCACCACTTCGGCGAGGATCCGCGGATCCACCTGCTTGAGGTGGAGGTAGCCGATCCGCTCCCCGAAGGTCTCGACCGCCTCGACGCTGTCCCCGCCGCAGTACGCGTAGTGCCCGGTGTCCAGGCACAGGGACACCAGCGCGGGATCGGTGGCGTCCAGGAACCGGGCCACGTTCTCCGGGGTGTCGATGTGGGTGTCGGCGTGCGGGTGGACGACGATCCGCAGCCCGTACCGGTCCCGGACCTCCCGTCCCAGGCGCTCGGTCTGCGCGGCCAGTTCACGCCATTGATCCGGGGTCAGCACCCGGTCCTCCAGCACCTTCCCGGTCTTGTCGTCGCGCCAGAAGGAGGGGATGACGACCAACCGGTCCGCACCCGTCGACGCCGTGAGCTCCGCGATCCGCGACACGTGCGCCCAGGTCTCGTCCCACACGGCGGGTCCGTGATGGAGTCCGGTGAAGACCGTGCCGGCGGACACGCGCAGGCCCCGCCGGGCGGTCTCGTCGGCCAGGCGGGACGGATCGGTGGGCAGGTAGCCGTACGGGCCCAACTCGATCCACTCGTAACCGGCTTCCGCGACCTCGTCGAGGAAACGGTCCCAGGGCGTCTGGAGGGGATCTTCGGGGAACCAGACACCCCAGGAGTCCGGAGCCGAGCCGATGCGGATACGGGTCAACGCGGGCGGGGAGGAGGTCATGTCGGCCACCTTAGGGTGCGAGGCTCGAAGGGACGAGGAAGACGAGTGGGAGGAGGGCCTGCTGTGACCACGGCGCGAGGCCACGCGGACGGCGGGGCGTACGACCTCATCACGATGGGGCGGATCGGGGTGGATCTCTACCCGCTGAAGACCGGTGTACCGCTCGCCGAGGCGGACACCTTCGGCAAGTTCCTCGGCGGTTCACCGACGAACGTCGCCGTCGCCGCCTCCCGGTTGGGACGCCGCACCGCGGTGATCACGCGTACCGGCGCGGACCCCTTCGGGGAGTACCTGCGCTCCGAGCTGCGCGGCTTCGGCGTCGACGACCGGTGGGCGGGAGAGGTGGACCGCTACCCGACGCCCGTCACCTTCTGCGAGATCTTCCCGCCCGACCACTTCCCGCTGTACTTCTACCGGCTGCCCAAGGCCCCCGACCTGGAGATCCGGCCCGAGGAGGTGGACCGTGACGCGGTGCGCGCCGCCCGGGTCTTCTGGATGACGGGTACGGGCCTCAGCGCGGAGCCGAGCCGCAGCGCCACTCTCGCCGCGCTGGAGGCCCGCTCGGGATCCGGGCCGACCGGCATCACGGTCTTCGACCTGGACTGGCGGCCCATGCTGTGGGAGGGGTCGCCGCAGCCCTGGTACGGGCGGGCGCTCGCCCTGGCGACCGTCGCCGTCGGCAACGCCGAGGAGTGCGAGGTCGCCACCGGGGAGAGCGACCCGTACGAGGCCGCCCGGGCCCTGCTCGCGGCCGGCGTGGAGCTCGCCGTCGTCAAGCGGGGCCCGTTGGGCGTGCTGGCCGCCGACCGGGGCGGGAGGCTGGTGGAGGTGCCGCCCGTCCCCGTGACGGTGGTGAACGGGCTGGGCGCCGGCGACGCCTTCGGGGGCGCACTGGTCCACGGGCTGCTCGCCGGCTGGGACCTCGAACGGGTACTGCGCTACGCGAACGCCGCGGGGGCCATCGTCGCCTCCCGGCTCGCCTGCGGGGCGGCGATGCCGTTCCCCGCCGAGGTGGAGGAGGTGCTGGGTCGTGCCGGTGCTGTCTGAGACGGAGATGGCCTTCACCCGGCTGCGGGTCCTCGACCTCGCGCCCGGGGAGACGTACGCCTTCGCGTGCGGGGAGGCGGAGTGGATCGTGCTGCCGCTCTCGGGCGGCTGCGAGGTCCGCTGCACGGAGGCGGAGGCGGAGGCGGAGGCGGCGGCTGACGGGGCCGCGGGCCCGGGTGCCGGCACGGCGGGTGAGGGTGTCGGCGAGTCGCCCCGCGAGGTGGTGTTCCGGCTCCGGGGCCGCAGCGGGGTGTTCGACGCGGTCAGCGACTTCGCCTACCTGCCGCGGGACGCGCGCGCGGAGGTCGCCTCGGCGGCGGGCGGGCGCTTCGCCCTCGCCGGGGCGCGGTGCGAGCGGCGGCTGCCCGCCCGCCACGCCCCGGCCGCCGGGGTACCCGTCGAACTGCGCGGC
Source organism: Streptomyces sp. NPDC057939 (assembly GCF_042887545.1). Classification (NCBI taxonomy): domain Bacteria; kingdom Bacillati; phylum Actinomycetota; class Actinomycetes; order Kitasatosporales; family Streptomycetaceae; genus Streptomyces; species Streptomyces sp. NPDC057939. The sequence goes on along the minus strand of NZ_JBHVPG010000009.1, from coordinate 134,817 downwards.
GCCGGGACGTGCTCCCGGCAGGTCAACAACTTCGCCGCCGCCGACGTCTTCCCCTGCGACCGGCTCATCGCGGTCGAGGTGCTCACCCCCGGCGGGAACTGGTCCTCCTACCCGCCCCACAAGCACGACGAGCACCATCCCGGCGAGGAGTCCCGGTTGGAGGAGATCTACTGGTACGAGATCGCCCCCCACGAGGGCGTCCCCGGGCTCGGCTACCAGCGTGTCAGCCCCTCGCCGGCGGGGAGCACCGACATCCTCACGGAGGTGCGGACCGGCGACACCGTCCTCATCTCGGACGGCTGGCACGGCCCCTCCATCGCCGCCCCCGGGCACGACATGTACTACCTGAACGTCATGGCCGGCCCGGCCGGCGGCACCCGGGAATGGCTGATCCGCGACCACCCCGACCACGGCTGGATCCGGGACACCTGGGCCGGGCGGGAGATCGACCCCCGGCTGCCCTTCCACCGAGCGGAGGAAACGTGAGGCTCACCGTCGCCCAGGCGCTCGTACGCTTCCTGGCCCGCCAGTACACCGAACGCGACGGCCAACGGCACCGGCTGATCGCCGCGACCTGGGGGATCTTCGGGCACGGCAACGTCGCCGGGATCGGCCAGGCCCTGCTGGAGAGCGGGCCGCACGCCATGCCGTTCCTTCAGGGACGCAACGAACAGGCCATGGTGCACGCCGCCGTCGGCTACGCCCGGCAGAGCGGACGGCTGTCCGCGCACGCCGTCACCACCTCCATCGGGCCCGGCGCGACCAACCTCGTCACCGGGGCCGCCCTCGCCACGATCAACCACCTCCCCGTGCTGCTGCTCCCCGGCGACACCTTCGCGACCCGGCCCGCCGATCCGGTGCTCCAGCAGCTCGAAGTGCCCTACGCGGGCGACGTCTCCGTCAACGACACCCTGCGGCCCGTGTCCCGGTACTTCGACCGGATCACCCGGCCCGAGGCCCTGGTCCCCGCCGCCCTGCGGGCGATGCGGGTGCTCACCGACCCCGCCGCGACCGGCGCCGTCACCCTCGCACTGCCGCAGGACGTACAGGTGGAGGCGTACGACTGGCCCGAGGAGTTCTTCGCCGAACGGGTCTGGCGGATCGGCTCGCCGCAACCGGACCCCGAGGAACTCGACGCGGCCCGCGCCGCCGTCCGCGCGGCCCGCAGGCCGCTGATCATCGCCGGCGGCGGGGTGCGCCACAGCGGCGCGGCGGACGCCCTGCGCACGCTCGCCGCGGCCACCGGCATCCCCGTCGCGTCCACCCAGGCGGGCAAGGGCTCCCTGCCCTTCGACCACCCGGCGGACGTCGGCGGCATCGGCCACACCGGCACGGCCACCGCCAACGACCTCGCCCGCACCGCCGACCTGGTACTGGGCGTCGGCACCCGCTACACCGACTTCACCACCGCCTCCTCGACCCTGTTCCAGAACCCCGACGTCCGGTTCGTCAACCTGAACGTCGCCGCGGTCGACGCGCACAAGATGGCCGGCGCCCCGCTGCTCGCCGACGCCCGGGCCGGACTGGGGGCGCTCGCCGACGGCCTGGTCGGTCACCGGGTGGACCCCGCGTACGAGACCGCGTACACGGCCGCGAAGGCCGACTGGGAGGCCCGCGTCGACGCCGCCTACGCCGTACCCGCACCCGACGAGGACCGGCCGCCCACCCAGGCCCAGGTCCTCGGCCTGCTCGACGCCCTCGTCGACGACACCGACATCCTCGTCAACGCCGCCGGCTCGCTCCCCGGCGACCTCCACAAGCTGTGGCGGACCCGCTCCGGCGACCAGTACCACGTCGAGTACGGCTACTCCTGCATGGGCTACGAGATCCCCGCCGCGATCGGCGTGGCCCTCGCCGCGCCCGGCCGCCCGGTGTGGGCGCTGGTCGGCGACGGGACGTACCTGATGAACCCCACCGAGATCGTCACCGCCGTCCAGGAGGGCCTGCCGCTGCGCCTGGTGATCCTCGACAACCACGGCTACGCCTCCATCGGCGGCCTGTCGGGGACCGTGGGCGCGGAGGGGTTCGGCACCGCGTACCGCTTCCGGGGGGCGGACGGCGCGTACGACGGCGCCCCCCTTCCGGTGGACCTCGCGGCGAACGCGGCCTCCCTCGGGATGGCCGTCATCCGCACCCGCACCATCGGTGACCTGCGGAAAGCCCTGGCCCAGGCGCGGGAGGCGGACCGTCCCACATGTGTCTACGCACAGACCCGAACACCCGACACTGTGTCGGGCCCACCCCCGGCACAGGCGTGGTGGGATGTTCCTGTGGCCGAGACCGCGACCCGTGGGTCGGCGGCCCGGGCCCGTGAAGAGTACGACCGGCAAGCCGCGCAGCGACGTCGCCATCTGTGAAGGAGCAAGGCATGAAGACCGTCAACCACTGGATCGGTGGCAAGACCGTCGAGGGCGCGTCGGGCAACTACGGCCCGGTCACCGACCCGGCGACGGGCGAGGTCACCACGCAGGTGGCCCTCGCCTCGACCGAAGAGGTCGACGCCGCCGTACAGGTCGCCAAGGAGGCCTTCCTCAGCTGGGGCCAGTCCTCGCTGGCCGCCCGCACCAAGGTGCTGTTCGCCTACCGCGCCCTGCTCGACGCCAACCGCGACGCCATCGCCGAGCTGATCACCGCCGAGCACGGCAAGGTCCACTCGGACGCGCTGGGCGAGGTCGCCCGCGGCCTGGAGATCGTCGAGCTGGCCTGCGGCATCACCACGCAGCTCAAGGGCGAGCTGTCCACCTCCGTGTCCAACCGGGTGGACGTCTCCTCGATCCGCCAGCCGATCGGCGTCGTCGCCGGCATCACCCCGTTCAACTTCCCGGCGATGGTCCCGATGTGGATGTTCCCGCTGGCCGTGGCCTGCGGAAACACCTTCATCCTCAAGCCGAGCGAGAAGGACCCCTCGGCCTCCAACAAGCTGGCCGAGCTGATGACCGAGGCCGGTCTGCCGGCGGGCGTCCTCAACGTCGTCCACGGCGACAAGGTCGCGGTCGACGCGCTGCTCGCGCACCCCGACGTCGCTGCCGTCTCCTTCGTGGGCTCGACCCCGATCGCCCGCCACATCCACACCACCGCCTCCGCCAACGGCAAGCGCGTCCAGGCCTTGGGCGGCGCCAAGAACCACATGCTGGTGCTGCCCGACGCCGACCTGGACGCTGCCGCCGACGCGGCCGTCTCCGCCGCCTACGGCTCGGCCGGCGAGCGCTGCATGGCGATCTCCGCCGTCGTCGCCGTCGGGGCCATCGCCGACGAGCTCGTCGAGAAGATCCGCGAGCGCGCCGAGAAGATCAAGGTCGGGCCCGGCAACGACCCGACCTCCGAAATGGGCCCGCTGATCACCGCCGCCCACCGCGACAAGGTCGCCTCGTACGTCAAGGGCGCCGCCGCCCAGGGCGCGGACGTCGTCCTGGACGGCACCGGCTATACGGTCGAGGGCAACGAGAACGGCCACTGGATCGGCCTGTCCCTCCTCGACAACGTCAAGACCGACTCCGACGCCTACCGCGACGAGATCTTCGGCCCGGTGCTGTGCGTCCTGCGCACCGAGACCTACGAGGAGGGCGTCGCCCTCATCAACGCCTCGCCGTTCGGCAACGGCACCGCGATCTTCACCCGCGACGGCGGCGCCGCACGCCGCTTCCAGCTGGAGATCCAGGCGGGCATGGTCGGCGTGAACGTCCCGATCCCCGTGCCGGTGGGCTACCACTCGTTCGGCGGCTGGAAGGACTCCCTCTTCGGGGACCACCACATCTACGGCAACGACGGCATCCACTTCTACACCCGCGGCAAGGTCGTCACGACCCGCTGGCCCGACCCGGCCGACGCCCCCTCCGGCGTGGACCTGGGCTTCCCCCGCAACCACTGACGGCCCCGCCGCCCCGAACACGGGAACCCCCGACCACCCTCACCGGCCGGGGGTTCCCGCCGTCGGGGGCACGGCCCACCCTGGGCGTCGCGCCGGTAGGGTCGGGGCGTGGACGTGAGCGGGCGGGTCTGGGGTGCCACGAGCGCGGAGCGCGAGGCGGTGTACCCGTGCGACCGGCTCCTGGCCGCCGGGTCCGAGGGCTGGACGCGGGCCGTCGACGTCGCGGCCCCGCCCGCCGTCCTCTTCCGGTGGCTCCGGCAACTGACCATCGCCCCGTACAGCTACGACCGGCTCGACTTCGGGGGCCGCAGGAGCCCGCGCCATCTCGTACCGCTGCCCGAACTGGCGGTCGGCCAGACCCTCCTCGTCTTCACCGTCACCGACTTCCGGACCGGCGAGCACATCACCGGCCTGCTCCCCGAAGCGCCCGCCGCCCGCCACGGTCGGATGGCCGTGAGCTACACGGTGCGCCCGCGCGGGGAGGGCTCGCGGCTCGTCGTCAAGGTCGTCGCCGAGGCCGGCGGGACCCTGCGGCGCAGGCTGCGTCGGCGCCTCCTCGCATGGGGCGACCTCGTCATGATGCGCAAGCAACTGCTCACCCTCAAGGAACTGGCCGAGGGGACCCGTCGGGGCTGACCGGGCCGTCAGCGCCCGCCCACCAGGTCCGGTACGGGCTCCGGGCGCTGCGGGACGGCGCGGCGGCGGCGCCGCAGGATCAGGAGGGCGGCGCCGACGGCCGCCAGGACCAGGACGGCGCCCGCGGCAAACCAGGGGACGGCGAGGAAGTCCGCGCCGGACTCCGACAGCACGTCCGGGTGGGCGGTCGCGTCCGCCGAGACCTTCACGTCCACCCAGTCCAACTGCGGCGCGTCCGGCCACGACTCGGTCAGTTCCACGCGCCGGCCCGGCAGCAGGACCACCCCGGTCGACCGGGCCGGCCGGTCCAGCACCTCACGCCCGAACAGCCCCCGCGCGGAGATCGTCACGCGCGGCTCCACCACCACGTTGCCCCGGTTGACCAGCGTGTAGGTGATGGTGGCGCGGGCGTCCTTCAACCAGGGCACGACGGGGGCGCCGCGGGTGACCCGTACGTCCTCCACGCTCAGGCCCGCGGTCACCGGACCGGGGACCCGGAAGTACAGGCGCGCGCCCACCGACCGCTTCACCCCGACCTGCACCTTGCCGTCCCGCTGCACGCCCTCGACGGCCGTGTTCAACGCGACGATCCCGCCGACGTGGTCGCCCGGGGTCGCGTCCGCGGGCACCTTCACCGTGAACGGGACGTCCTTGCGGCCCTTCGGCGGGACGGTCACGGTCGTCGCGTTCCCGGGGGCGAGCGCGATCCACGCGCCGACGTCCGTGGGCTTCGTCTCGACGGGCAGCAGGGCGAACGCACCGCCCGACGGGGTGTTCATCGCGTCGGTCGCGAAGACCTGGAAGGTCAGCTCCTTGTCGGAGGAGTTCAGGATCGTCGCGCTGTCGGAGAGGGTCGTCCCGGCCGCGCCCTGGTGGAAGAAGTAGGCGCGGTCGGTCATCGCCGCCCCGGCCGGGGGCGTCGGGAAGACGCCCCAGGTGCCGTTGTCCGCGGCCGTCGCGGTGGTCGTGGCGGCGGCGGGGAGCAGCAGGGCGCACAGGGCGCCGAGGACGACGACGATGCTGCGGGGGCGGCGGCGGATGCGCATGGGCGGGGTCTCTCCAGTCGCGGCGCGGAGCGGGAAAAGGGGTGGTGCGGCGCCGGAGCACCGCACCACCCCGGGTCGGGACCGGTCAGGCGATCGAGAACGTCACGACCGACTGGTAGGTGTCGGCGAACATGAACGGCGGCAGCTGGAGCATCGCCGCGCCGCCCACGGCGAACTCGCCGCCGGTCAGCTCGTCACCGCCGGCCGCCTGCGAGGCGACCTTCATCGGGGTGTCGGTGATCGCGCCCGGAGTGCCCGCGGTGCACGCGCTCGGGCTGTCCGGGTTGGTGACGGTGCAGGACGGCTGGATGCCGAGCTGCGCCTTCGCCATCGAGTGGCCGGTCGTCTGGTTCAGGAACGGCGTACGGGTCGCCGTCACGTCCCAGCCGAGGCTGCCACCGCGGAAGTCCTGGACGGTCGCGGCGTTGAACGCGCCGAACACCGACTGGGACTTTCCGTTGATGGTCACCGAGCCGAAGCTGACGGCCGGCTGGCCGTCCTTCGGGCCGAGGGCCAGCGGCCCGGGCAGCACCTCGATGTCCACCGGGTTCTTCACGCCCGCCTGCTCCTCGACGAACACGAAGGGCTTGGGCGCGAGCGCCGAACCGTCGATCCGGATGGCGTCGGCCTTCTTGGTGACCGTGATGTTGCAGGTGGCGGCGCCGGAGGCGTCCGCCGTGCCGGTGCCCGTGTCACCGGTCGCCGCGCCGCCCAGCAGCGCGGAGCAGGCGACCGCGCCGGCCGGGAAGTTGGCCCCGGTGACGACCACGGCGGTACCCGCCGGGCCGCTGTTGGGCGTCAGCTTCGTCGTGACCGGATCCTTGGGCAGGGCCTCGGAGGCGATTGAGCCGACCGAGGCACTGGGCCGCGGATCCGGCGTACACGTCGTGGTGTAGACCGTGCCGCCCAGATCGGCGTCCGTGATCACCTGGTCGATGGTGATCTGGACCGTCGTTCCCTCGGTGCCCTCAGGGAGGGTGATGTTCCCGCTGAACGCGGGCGGGTCCGCCTTCTTCCCGGCTTCCTGATGGCTGGGGACGGCCGGGCTGGTCACCGTCTGGGCGACCCCGCCGACGAGCAGCTTCATCTTGATCGTGTTGACCGTGTCGATGGTGAACATCGGGACGACGGGGGTCTCGCCCGGATCGATGGTGATCGGCACGGACTGACCCGCCTTGGCGGTGTCGGGGACCGTGACGGTGAAGTTCTGGGTGCCGTTGGCGCCCGGCTGGGGCGCGGGGGCGACGCACTTCACGGGTACCGGAGTGGTCTTGGTCGCGGCCTGCGCCGTCCCCGTCAGGGCCACGACACCGCCCGTCAGGGCGAGGGAAAGGGCGCCCGCCCCGGCCAGCATTCTTCGTCGGAACGTAGTACTCACTGGGTCGCGACTCCTTCGTCGGACGAACCCCTCCCCCCACCCGCTGTGTGGGGGAGGTAGAGCCGGTGCGGAGGTCGTCATTGACGCGTCGCGGTGATGAGAAGTCAATGGATGGGTTTCGCCCGAAGCACACACACATTGATGTCCCATCAGAACCGGTCTGATGGGACATCGGATACCGACTGGTCGGTGCCGGCGGGGGCGGGCGCGCCCAGCCCTGGTGAGCCGCCGCCTCAGGGGGCTGTCGGGACGTGCAGGAGCAGGTTCGCGGTCCCGGCGGGCAGGCCCGTGATCCGGTCCGGGACGGCGTCGCGCAGCAACGCCCGACCCACCTGCTCCGGAGTGCGGGCGGTGCCGCCCGCCAGGAGCAGCGCGGCCGCGCCCGCCACGTGCGGGGCCGCCATGGAGGTGCCGGAGGATCGGCCCAGGGCCGTCGTCGAGCCCTTCCACGCCGAGGTGACGGCCACGCCCGGCGCCGAGAGGTCCACGCAGCGGCCGTGGTTGGAGAACGCCGGACGTCGGTCGGCGGCATCCGTGGCCCCGACCGTCAGGGCCTGCGCGACGCCCGCCGGGGAGCCGACGCAGGCGTCCCGGCCGTCGTTGCCCGCCGCCACCGTGAAGGTGATCCCGGATGCCACGGCACGGACCACGGCCGCGTCCATGGCCCGGCTGCGGGTGCCGCCCATGCTCATGTTGGCGACGACCGGACCCCGGGAGGCGTTCCGGGCCGCGTCCTTCACCAGCCAGTCGAGCCCGCGCAGGATCGCCGACAGCTTGCCGTCACCCCGGCAGTCGGCGACCTTCACGCCCACGAGGGAGACCCCCTTGGCCACCCCGTACGTCGCCCCGCCGACGGTCGCGGCGACGTGCGTGCCGTGACCGTTGCAGTCGGCCGCGCCCTCCATGAACACCGCGTTGTACCCGGACCGGGCACGGCCCCCGAACTCCTGGTGCGCGGTGTTGATCCCGGTGTCGACGACGTACACCGTGACGCCCTGCGCCTTGCCGGCGTACGTGTACGAGTCGTCGAGCGGGAGCTCGCGCTGGTCGATCCGGTCGAGCGGCCAGGGTGCGGAGGCCTGGGAGGTGAGGGGGACCCCGACGGGAGCGGGCGCGGGTGCGGGGGCAGATGTGGGCGTGGGGGTGGGCGTGGGGGTGGGGGTTGGGCTGGGCGTGGGAGCGGGGGTGGTGACGGGGGCGGGGGCGGCGGGGAGCGCGGGTGTGGTGGGGGTCGCGGCAGGGGCTGCGGGGGGCGGGGCGGGTTGCGTGCCGGGCGCGGTGCCCGGTGCGGGGGCGGCGGTGTCGGGGACCGGGGCGGGAGCGGGCGCCGGGGCGTCGGGTACCGGGGTGTTGGGCGAAGAGGTCGGGGTCGGCGTGGGGGTCGTGGTGTCGGGCGCGAGGGCGCCGGGCGCTGGAGTGCCGGGTGCGGGGGTGTCGGAGATCCGGAAGGTCGTGTCCGGTTCGACGGAGGCCACCCGGGGGTCGGCGGCGAGGGCGGCCGCCCGGGTCGCGGTGGTACGGACCGCGAAGCCGTTGAGGACGGTGTCGTAGACCGGCCCCACCCGGTCCCCGGCCTCCTCGGCCTCGGAGGCCAGGGCGCGGGTCGGTGCGCGCGGGGTGGCGTCCTTGAGGACCACCACGTAGGAGGCGGTGGGCGCTTCGGACCCGGCTGCGGCAGCGGGCGGCGGAAGGGCGGCGGCCGCCGCGAGCAGGGCGGCGGCGGGCAGGAGCGCGGTCAGTGCTGTCATGCTCCCGACGCTCCCGCCGCCGGGCCGGGGGCGCGCGGAGGGTGCGCCGACTGGCGGCACGACACGCCGCCGAAGGGGTCCCCGACCCGGCTCCTGCCGGGCCGAGTGGCTGCGCGGGCCGCGCTGCGTGTGCGGTTCCGGGGCCGTGGGCGCCGTACTCGGACCTCGGTGGGGGCGGCCCTCCTCCACCTGCCCGGGCGGGCTTCCGCGGGCTGTGCTCCGCGCGCCGCACCCGGACCCCGGCGAGGTCGGCGGCGGGGCCGGGGGACGGAGGGATCCGGCGGTCCCCGCCTCCGCGCCGGGGCGTGGGTCAGGAGGTGGGGCGCAGGGGCCAGCCGCGCATCGTGAAGACGCCCTCGTCCTCGGCTCCGGACGCGGTGTACGTGGCCAGGGCGGCCTCGTTGTCCGTGTCGACGCCCACCCACATGCCGTAGCAACCCCGCCTGCGCGCCTCCGCGGCGAGGGCCTCGGTCAGGGCGCGGCCGATGCCGCGCCGCCGGTAGCCCTCGTCCACGGAGAGTTCGTACAGGCACATCTCGGTGCCCTTGTCCGGGTGACTCATCTCGACGCCGGACACCATGCCGGCGGGCACCCCGTCGACGTAGGCGATCAGCATCAGGTGTCCGGGGGACCGCAGGAAGCGCTCGGACCACTCCTCGCGGGCGGGGCCGTCGAACAACCCCTCGGCGGCTCGCAGTTCGGCGGTGGTGGTGGCGGGGCGGATGTCCATGCCCGTCACGATAGGGGCCTGCCCCCGTGTGACCATGCGGACATGACGAATACGGGCGGGGAGTTCGAGACGGCGTGGCACGCGGCACCCGAGGCGGTACGCCGCGTCCTGTCCAGGGCGTACGAGGCGCTGACGGCCGGCGGCCTGGCGGTCGGGGCAGTGTTGACGGACCCGGCCGGGACCGTACTGGCCGAGGGGCGCAACGAGGCCTACGAGGAGCCCGGTACCGGCGGCCCGGGCACCGGCCCGCTGCGGGGCACGCCCCTCGCCCACGCGGAGATGAACGCGCTCGGGGCCGCCCGGACGGGCTGGAACCTCGACGCCACGACGCTGTGGAGCACCCAGGAGCCCTGCGCGATGTGCGCGGCGGCGGCCCGGTTCTGCGGGGTCGGCGCCGTGCGCCACCTCGCACCGGACCCGTGGGCACTCGCGACGGTCCCGGCCGGTTCCTCGCCGGGCTCGCCGGACTCGCCGGTTTCTTCGGGCTCCGGGGACTTCGTGGATTTCGGGGCCGCACCCGCCGCCGGGACGCTGTGGCTGCTCGCGGCGAACGTGATGTTCCTGCGCAGCGTGGTGGCGGCCGCGACCGGTCCGGGCGAACCGGAGATCCTGCGCCACCACCGGGGCGCCGAACCGGAGACGGCCGCGCTCCACGACACCGTCCCGCCGGGGCTCCCGCGGAACGACCCGGTGGAGGAGTGGCTGACCCGGTTGTGGCCCGCGCTGACGGAGGCCGCGCGCAACCGGGAGGGCCGCCTCGGCCGGCCCCGCTGACGGCGCCGACCGGCACGGCCGCGCGCCTCATCGCCGTCGGCGTCGCCGCCCTGAGAGCGCCGTCGCGGTCGGGCGCCGGTTCGGGATCGGGGGCGAGTCCTTGGGGTGATGGCCACCGGCAGCGACCACTACGTCCAGCTCCACGACCCCGACCTCACGGTCGCGGCGGTCCGCCTGGTCGCCGACCGGGCCGAGACCCTGCCCGAACCGGGGCCGCCCCGGTCGATGGCGTCGATGCCGGCGTCGATGTCGAGCGGCGGGGTCGTCAGGTCGTGCGGACCGCCAGGGCGGCCGCGTAGGCGGGCGGCGCCGGGAGGTCCCGCAGGGACCAGCCCGGGACGGGGGCGGGCGTGGCGGCGGAGCCGACGTACGGCTCGACCAGCCCGAGGGCGAGTCCCGTGCCGGTGGCCTTGAGGTAGGCCTCCTTGCGGGACCACAGCCGGGCCAGGGCCGCCTGCCGGTCCGTCACCGGCAGCGCGGTCAGCTCGGCGGTCTCCGCCGGGTGCAGGGTGCCCATCACGTCGCCCACGGCCCCCGCGTTCGGGAGGCCCTCCACGTCGACGCCGACCGGGGCGCCCGCGAAGGCGAAGTAGGCCATGTCCGCGCTGTGCGACAGCGAGAAGTGCACCGCGCCCCCCGCCACGGCGGGCCGGCCGTGCGGGCCGCCGCAGCACGGGCAGTCCTCACGGACCAACGTCACCTTCTCGGGCGCCAGGCCCAAGTAGGAGCCGAGCAGCACCCGCAGTCCGATGTGGGAGGCGAGGTAGCTGCGCCGGTCGTGCGGGCGCAACAGGCGGGCCAGCCGGTCCCGCTCGGCCGCGTCGAGCAGCGCCGCGGCCTCGTCGACCCGATGGCCGCCGATCACCGCGAGCGTGGTGTCCAGGGACCACACGACGGCGTCCGACCCCACGGGCAGCGTGCCCGTCCGCGGTATGTCACCGCCGAGCTGATTCACGTACTCGGTCATCCGAGCAGCGTAGACGAGTAGATCGACGGCCCGGTTACCCTCGTCCGGGTTTCGTAGCGATCACCAGCAGGGGGACAGACCGTGCGCAGTGCCGTCGTGACGCCGGAAGGCGACCGGATCCGTTGGGTCGAACTGCCCGGGGAGGACCCGGCCCGTGTCTACGTCCACGGACTGGGTGCCACCTCGCCCGCCTACTTCGCGGCCGGCGCGGTGCACCCGCTGCTCGCGGGCAGGCGGTCGCTGCTGGTCGACCTGATGGGCCACGGGCACAGCGACCGCCCCGACACCTTCTCCTACACCCTGGAGGCACACGCCGACGCCCTCGCGCGCGCCCTCACCGAGGCCCGGGTGGAGACGGCCGAGGTGATCGCGCACAGCATGGGCGGTGCCGTCGCCATCGTGCTGGCAGCCCGCCACCCCCACCTGGTGTCGCGGCTCGTCCTCGTCGACGCGAACCTCGACCCGCTGCCCCGCGTACCCGCCGGCCCCGGCAGCAGTGGGATCGCCTCCTACACGGAGGAGGAGTTCCTGGCCGGGGGCTGGGCCGAGGTGCGCGACCGGGCCGGCGCCCACTGGTGGTCGACCATGCGCCTGGCCGGCCGGACCGCCCTGCACCGCAGCGCCGTACACCTCGTGACCGGGACGACCCCCACCATGCGGGAGCTGCTGCTGGACCTGCGGATCCCGCGCGGCTTCCTGTACCCCGAGGCGGACGGATCCCCTGCCGGGACCGAAGCCCTGGAGGCGGCGGGAGTACGCGTCCTGTCCGTACCGGACTGCGGGCACAACATCATGCTGGACAACCCGGACGCCTTCGCCCGGACCGTGTCCGCCCTCCTGCGCGACGGCATCCCCGAGGCCGGGTAGGGCCTCCGCCCGCAGTGCCGCGACGCCCCGCAAGGCCCCACCGGTTGTGGTGACGCTCGTCAGGGCCGGCCGGCGGTCCTGACCGTTCCCGCGGTGCGCTGCGTCGGAGCACCCGGGGACGGGGTTCCGTCGGTCCAGGCATAGACCCGCTTGCCGCGCACCGCGACCTGGTACTGATGCCGGTCGCGGCACTCGGGGCGCTCCTCCGCCCTCGTGTCACGCGGCCACCAGCGGGCGGCCAGCCGGGGCCCGTCCTTCACCTTCCGGGTGCCGGCGGTGCACTGCGGTCCGTCGAGCGCGGTCCGGCCCAGGGTGAAGCGGATCAGCCTGGCCTCGCCGTTCGTCCGGACCCGTATCCGTATGTCCGTGGCGTCCGCCGGTATCCAACTGGGCAGGGCGAACGCCCGGTCGCCCCGCGCCGGCGCGTCGGCCGCGGTGGCGAAGCGCTTGCCCTTCTCGTGCAGGACGCGGTCGTCGAGCGCGTTGGTGATCGGGTTCGGCGGCAGGTTCGGCAGGGCGAAGGCGGCCGTGGCCATTACTCCCACGGCAGCGGCGGCGATCACGAGCGGGCGGCGGTTCATACGGCCAAGTGTTCCGGGCGGACGTACGGCGCCGCGTCCCTCTGCGGTACCCAGTTCGCCTCTGCCGCAAGTCGCATACGGCCTCATACCTGAGAGGGGCTTGACCGCCACTCGGGAGCGCCCCGCGCGTTGCAGGACCGCGAGCGGACGGGAGCCCCGGGGGACCGGAGCCCGCGCGCACCGACGCGGGCCGACGCGGGCCGCCTGGACCGCGTACGCGTTCGACCGGGCGACCGACCACTGCACGACCTCCCCCGACAACCCCTTCGGCTTCCCCTTCCGCACGGCGTGCGCCCGCCACGACTTCGGCCGGTCCGCCACGTCCCCGCGGACCGCTCGATCCGTCGATCCCTCGACGCCCCCGCACGGCCGGCGGCCCCGGTCACGCGGTCAGGCCGCTTTCCCACGCCCAGGAAGCGATGCCGACCCGATTGCGCACATCGAGTTTGCGCTGGATGTTGGCGATGTGGGTCTTGGCCGTGCCCGCAGAGATGAACAACTCCGTTCCGATCTCCGCATTGGTCAGCCCCTTGGCCACGAGAACGGCTATCTCGGACTCGCGCTCCGTGAGGGATTCGATCGCCCGCGGAAGCGGGTTCCTCGCGGGACTCGGATTCCGGAGGTGCTTCAGCAGGCGAACGGTGATCGAGGGGCTGATCAGCGTGTCTCCCGCCATGGCGGCTCGAACCGCCTCCACCAGGAGCGCCGGACCGGAGCGTTTCAGCAGGAAGCCGCAGGCCCCGTGACGCAGCGCGGTGTGTACGTACTCGTCCAGATCGAAGGTGGTCACCACGACCACGCGCAGCGGTTCGGTGGCTTCCGGGCCCGCCAGCCTGCGGGTGACCTCCAAACCGTCGAGACGTGGCATCCGGATGTCGGCCAGGACGACGTCCGGCCTCAACTCCCGCGCCAGGTCGATGGCTTGCAGGCCGTCCACCGCCTCACCGACGACCTCCATGTCCGGTTGGGAATCCAGGATCAGGCGGAAGCCGATGCGAACGGATTCCTGGTCGTCGGCGAGGAGTATGCGGATGGTCACGTCCAGCACCGTATCCGTCCATGGCCGGGTGATCCACGTGATCCTGCCCGAGGACCCGCAACGGCGCGGGCCGAGGACCGCTCGTCCAGCCGGGAAGCAGGTCGAGCACGGCGAGCAAGCCGAGCACGCCGAGCACGCCGAGCACGCCGAGCACGCGGAACAGTGGTGCGGGCCCGGCGTGATCAGCCCGAGGTGTAGGGGAAGGAGGCGAGGAGTTGCCAGCCGTCCTCCCCGTGCGGCCCCGCGGTGAGCGTGCCCCCGAGCGCGCCCACCCGTTCCCCCAGGCCGGCGAGCCCGGTCCCCCCGCCCCGCCGGGCCCTGCCGAAGCCGCCGCCGACGGACCCGGTGCCGTCGGCCGCGGCCGCGGCGGCGTCGGTCCCGGCGCGGTCCGCCCCGACGTGGTCCGCCCCGGCGCGGTTCGCGCCTGTGTGGTCGGTGACGCCGACGACCAAAGTACGGTCCGGTGGGTTCCCCTCCACGCGCAGCGTGATCCGCACCGATGAGGCGGAACCCGCGTGCCTGCGTACGTTGGTGAGCCCCTCGGCCACCGTCCTGTGCGCGGTGGCGGCCACCTCGCGCGGCACCTCCGTGAGGTGTTCCTCGGTGAGCAGGGATTCGAGCACGACTTCGGAGCGGCCGGACGTGCGGAACCTGTCGACCATGTCCGTGACATCGCCCAACCCGTAAGGACCGCTCCGTACTTCGCCCGCTTCGGCTCCCGACGCCACCGGGCCGCCCGGCACCTCGCCCAGCATCAGGACCGTGCGGTCCAGGGAGGCCAGCGCCTGAAGTCCGGCGGCCTCTATCCGTCGGAGGAGCGGCAGCACCTGTTCCTGACCGGCCCCACCCACGACCTGCGCGGCCTGGGCGAGGACGACGATCCCGGAGACGTCGTGGGCCACGAAGTCGTGCAGGTCCGCGGCCAACTGGAGGCGCTGAGCCTTCCGCGCCTCGTGCACCGAACGGAGCCTGCGCGAATCGAGGGACCGCAGGTACCCGCCGACCGCCGCGGCCATGGCGGCCGCCAGGACGAACAGCGATAGCTGGCCCAGGACTTCGAAGGGATCCGAGGGCGGCTCCAGACGCAGCATGATGGCGGATTCGCTCAGTGCCAGGCAGCCGGCGGCGACCACCGCCCACCGGGGCTCGGCGAACCGCACCACGAGGAAGACCAGCAGGAGCAGCACGCCGTACTCGACGAGTGCCATGAGCCCCGCGTGCAGGAGGGACCGGGGGTGGAGCCCGGCCGCGGTGCCGACCGCGGACGTCGCGGCCACCAGTACGGCGGCCGGGGCGAGGCGGGTGCGGGACGCGGGCCACCGCCCCAGGACCGCGCAGGTGACGGTGACCGCGACGACCATCGGCAGGACGGTCCGCCATCCGGCGGCGGGTAACGCGAGGGCACCCGTGAGGACCGCGCCCGCGGCCACGGCCGCGCAGAGCGTCGTGACGGTCCATGCCCGCAGACGCCGGTGTTGTTCCATGACCATCCCGTGAGCGTGAGCGGCCGTTTCGGTTTTGTCGATACGTGCTCGTGGAGAACGGGCCAAGGGGATCGAAGCACGACGGCAGCGGGTGGCGGCCGGCCTTCGACGCGCCCGGTGCCCGCCGGTCCGCCGGGAGTTGCGCGTGCGGGACGGGCGCAGGGCGATCGGCGTCGGCGGACGCGTCCTTTCCCGACCGGAAAGGACCGCCATGTGGACACCCCGACGACCCCGTCCGGAGCCGATCAGCGCTTCGGCAAGCCCCGGACCTGGGGCGCAGCGGTACCGGTCGCTGGGGTCGAACCGCCCCAGCTGGTCACTAGCGTCGGCTGAAAACGTACCCGGCACTGCCCCGTGAGGAGAGGAATCGCGCCATGGAAGAGCCGGTCGCAAGGCCGTACGCAGAGGCAGCCGCACCCCCGGTTCCGCCGCCGGTCGTGCCGATGCGGGAGGAACTCCCCCACGCCTCCACGGTCAGGAGCGGTATTACCCGCAACCGGGCGATGGGACGGGCGAGATGACGGGCGAGATGACGACCCACGACTGGCTCATGGGTCAACTGGACTCGGGTGAGGCCCGGTTCCGGGTCATCGACCACGCCCCCGAGGGCCGCACCGAACCCGCCAGCCTGCTGCGCGGGCACCCCTTGGAGCAGGCGGCCAAGTGCCTGGTGGTGCGCGTCGCACTGACCCGCCGTACGCGGCGCTACGTCCTGGCCGTCGTACCGGGGGACCGCAGGGTCGACCTGGACGGTCTGCGGGACATGTACTCCGGGACGGAGGCCTCGTTCGCGACCCGCGAGGTGGCGGAGCGGCTGGCGGGCAGCGTCAGTGGTTCCGTCGTGCCGTTCGCCCGCGATCCCGAACTCGACCTGGTGGCCGACCCGGGCCTGCTCGTGCACGACGAGATCTTCTTCAACGCGGCGCGGCTCGACCGGTCGGTGGCCCTGGCCACGGCCGACTACCTCGCCCTTGCCCGGCCCAGGGTGGTGGCCATCGCCCAACGGGCCCCGGTGCGGAGGACGACAGGATGACCGCTGCCCCGTCCGCTTCCACATGACCGCCTGGTCCGAAGTCGCCCCGGCCGGATTCGACCTCCAGACGCTGCCCGGCGGCCACTTCTACCTCCTGGAGCACTGTTAGGCCCTGATCGGGGCCGTCTCCCGGCACCTGACGGCCACCGCCTGAGCCGCCCGCACGCCCGCACGCCCGCTCCGGGGGCCCGACCGGCCCCCGGCCCCGGACCCGCCGCCGCCGTCCCGGCGCCGGGACGGGGAGCAGCTCGGCCGGACGGTGATGCCGGCGACCGATGCCATCGCCCGAACGTCACCGCCCGACTGTCACCGACCGGTGTCATCGGGGAGCAACTCGCGTACCTGGCGGGACGTCCAGGCGCCCGCTGCCCCCGGACAGCCGGCGAGGTACCGCGCGATGCCCCGCTCCGCCCGCGGCCGGGACTCCAGGAGACCGCCGGCAAGGTGGCGCAGATAGGCGGCCGACGGGGTGACGGCTTCGACGTCCGGGTGGGCCCAGGGGGCCGTGAAGGTCAGCACGGGGACGCCGTCGATCGTGCCCGGGCAGATCAGCGTCTCGTACCGCCCCGGGCCGATCTCATCGCGACCGTCCCGAAGGACCGTCGACAGATCCAGGTCCGCCGCGGGATCCCGGTACATCTCCTGGGTGGCGATGTCCGAGATCTGGCCGACCGTCACCAGGTGCGCACGTCCCCACAGCCGTCCGGTGGCCCCGGGGTCGTAGAACGCACGGCCGCCGGTCCACACGGGGGATTCCGTGGCGAAGTACAGGCAGCCTTCCAGCTCGACCGCGATCGACCGTTCGGGCGCCCGTCCGTCCCGGCAGCCCGGGTAGGTGCGCGTCGCCCCGGGCGGCGTCCCGCCCGCGATGTATGCGGCGAGCCGGTCCATGTGCATGTTCGACCCGTAGGAGGCGTACCAGACCCGCTCGGGCACCGGGATCGCCCGGGTGAGGGGAACTGCGGTGTGCACGACCGTGCTCGGTTCCTCGGAAGTCATGCGGTCCACCCTTCCCGGGCGGCCGGGGGGAGATGCCCGCGGGCTCCGTCATCGGCCGGACGGACCCTCGTCGCGGCACTGCCGCAGGAGCGGCGACACGCCGCCGACCTGCACGAAAACCCTCCCCGGAGGGAGGGCTGTGTGTGGGACGTGAAGTGTGCCCCCGGCAGGACTCGAACCTGCGGCCAAGTGCTTAGAAGGCACCTGCTCTATCCGCTGAGCTACGGGGGCCGGAAGGTGGCCGTGGTGGCCTGGAGCCCCTGGGTGGGGGTGGGGCGTCCGTCCGTGCCGGGTCAAGGATAGGGCTCCGGTTGCCTTGTCCCGGTTGCTTCACCCGCGTGCCACGATGTGGAGGTTCGGTGAAGCGGTCCCGATACTCGCAGGCAGGTGCGATTCTCGCATCGCTTTTGCGCCGCGTCGCCCTGGGTGTTGTGCACTCGTTATGCCTGAGTCCCACTCGTCCGCCGTGTCCTTGATGTTCCGCTGGAGTCGCCGTCGGCGCGCAGAGGGCGTATAAGCTTCAAAAATGGTCCTAAATTGGGCATTCTTCGCATGTGGTGACCTTGGATGTACGGCCTCAGCTGCTCGATGCCCTGTCCGCCCTGCGCGACCGGGTCGCGTCCGTGCGTCTGCCGCTGCCCCTGCCCGGCGCCCCGCGCGCCCGCCAGACCAGAGCCGAGCTGCTCGCGCAGCTCGACGACTACCTCGTACCCCGGCTCAAGGCGCCCGAGGCGCCCCTGCTCGCCGTCATCGGCGGGTCGACCGGGGCCGGCAAGTCCACCCTCGTCAACTCCCTCGTCGGCCGGCAGGTCAGCGAAGCGGGCGTCCTGCGCCCCACGACACGCACACCGGTGCTCGTCTGCCATCCGGATGACCACCACTGGTTCGCCGGGATGCGGATCCTCCCCGACCTGATGCGCGTCTGGGCGCCCCAGGAGGACGAGGAACCCGCCACCCCGGCCAAGAGGAACCCCCTCCGCACCCAGAACCGCCGCGGCTCCGCCCGCGAACTGCGGATCGAGACCGTCTCCACCCTCCCGCGCGGGCTCGCCATCCTCGACGCCCCCGACATCGACTCCCTCGTCGTCGAGCACCGCACGCTCGCCGCCGAACTCATCTGCGCCGCCGACGTCTGGGTCATGGTCACCACCGCCTCGCGGTACGCCGACGCCGTGCCCTGGCACCTGCTGCGCACCGCCAAGCAGTACAAGGCCACCCTCGTCACCGTCCTCGACCGGGTCCCGCACCAGGTGCTCACCGAGGTCTCGCGGCAGTACGGGGCCCTGCTCACCCGGGCCGGGCTGGGCGACGTACCGCGGTTCACGGTGCCCGAACTGCCCGAATCGGCGGGCGGGGGCGGACTGCTGCCGGCCAGCGCGGTCGCGCCGCTGCTCGCCTGGCTCAGCCACCACGCCCAGGACCCCGCCGCCCGGCAGTACGCCGTCGGGCGCACCGCACTGGGCGCGCTCGACTCGCTCGGGCGGCGGATGCCGGAGCTCGCCTCGGCCGTCGCCGCCCAGCACGCCGCCGCCGTACGGCTGACATCGGCCGTCGAGGACGCGTACAAGCGGGAGGGCAAGCGGGTCCGCACCCGCCTCGACCAGGGCGCCGTCCTCGCCGGGGACGCCCTGACCCGGTGGCGCGGCTACCCCCTCGACACCAGCGCCGACGAACTGCTGGACTCCCTCGCCGAATCCCTCGCCGCACTGCTCCAGTGCGCCGTCGCGGCAGCCGACGAGCGGATCGCCGAAGCGTGGCGACGCGAACCGGCCGCCGCGGCGGTGTCCCTGCCCGCGCCCGACCGGGAGGCGGCGGAACGTATCGGCATGGCCGTACGCCGCTGGCGGCGCGTCCTGGAGGAACTCGCGGAGGAGGAGGTCGCCCGCCTCGACAAGCAGCCGCTGCCCGATCCCGACGGCGTCGCGGCCCTCCTCGTGGCGGCCCTCCTCGGCGGCAAGCGCGCCCGCCCGGCGGGCGAGAAGCTCGCCGAGCGGATCGGCGTCCAGGCCGCCGTCCGCCTGCGCGACCGGGGCGGGGAACTCGTCGGCGACCACCTCGACGAGGTGCTGCGCGCCGAACGCGACCGCCGTCTCGCCCCGCTGGAAGCGCTCGAAGTGACCCCGGAACCACAGGCCGAGCTGATCGCCGCGCTGTCCGTACTGCAGAAGGAGAGGTGACGCGGTGACCGCCCTGACCGACCGTGACCGCACCGATGACCGCTGGGACGACGGGTTCATCGCGCGCTCCCGCCCCCGGCCCAAGAACCGCAGGGGCCTGGGCGCCGTCCCCGGCTCCGGCAGCGAACTGTGCGGCGAGGGCCTCTGCGACGAGGGCCTGTGCGACGGGGACCACGACGACGCCGAGGCGCTGGGCGAGGGCGACGAGGAACTCGTCCGCGCCGTGTCCGGGGCGGGCAGCGACGGCGGCAAGGTCTCCGCGCCACCCCTCAGCCCCGAGGCCCAGGCCCTGCGGACGCGCCTCGACGCCCTGCGCCAGCTCGTCGGACTGTCCCGCACCCGCCTCGACGGCAAGACCCTCGCCGAGGCCGGCCGGGTCCTCGACGAGGCCGCGGCACGCCGCGGACTGTCCCCGCAGCACACCGTGGTCGCCATCGCCGGAGCCACCGGAAGCGGCAAGTCCACGCTGTTCAATTCACTCGCCGGAGTGCAGATCTCCGAAACCGGACTGCGCCGCCCGACCACCGCCGCACCGATCGCGTGCAGTTGGTCGGACGGGGCCGCCGGTCTCCTGGACCGGCTGGAGATCCCCGGCCGGCTGCGGCGCCGGCCCCGCGAGACCTCCGAGGCGGAGGCGCTGCGCGGCATGGTCCTCGTCGACCTGCCCGACCTGGACTCCGCGCTCGGCGTGCACCGGGACCACGTGGACCGGGTGCTGGCGCTGGTCGACGCGGTGGTGTGGGTCGTCGACCCCGAGAAGTACGCGGACGCCGTCCTCCACGAGCGCTACCTGCGGCCCCTCGCCGGCCACGCGGAGATCACCTTCGTCGTGCTGAACCAGGTGGACCGGCTGCCCGGCGACTCCGCCGACCTCGTCCTCGACGACCTGCGCAGACTCCTCGACGACGACGGCATCGCGCTCGGCGAGCACGGCGAACCCGGAGCCACCGTCCTCGGACTGTCCGCCCTTACGGGTGAAGGCGTCGGGGAACTTCGCGAACTCCTCGGACAGTTCACCCAGGAGAAGGGCGCCGCGACCCGCCGGATCTCCGCCGATGTCGACCGGGCCGCGCTGCGCCTGCGCCCGCTGTACGTGGCCGACGGGCACGCGGGGCCGGAGATCGGCGAGGCGGCGCGCGCCGAGTTCGAGGACCGGCTCGCGGAAGCCGTGGGCGCGTACGCGGCGGGCCTCGCCGCCGAACGGGCCTGGCGGCGCAACGCCGGAAAGGCGTGCGGGACGCCCTGGCTGCGGCTGTGGCGGTGGTACGAGGGCCGCCGGGCCCCGCGCTCCCTGGCCGGACTGGCCGCCCTCGCCGCGATCGGCCGCTCCACCACGCCCTCCGCGCAGGCCCCCGTCGAGGAGGAGGTGACCGCCCGGCAGCGCGTGGAACAGGCCGTACGGACCGTCGCCGACGAGGCGGTCATCGGGCTGCCCGACCCCTGGGCGCAAGCCGTGCGGGAGACCGCCGTGCGCGGCGGCGAACAGCTGCCCGAGGCGTTGGACGAGCTCGCCGTGACCCTGGGCCCCGAGGTCGCCGTACCCGGCGCCAAGCCGCCCCGGCCGACGTGGTGGCCCGCCGCGGTGCTCGCCCAGGCGGCCATGACGCTCGTTCAGATCTTCGGCGGGCTGTGGCTCGTCGGGCAGATCGTGGGCGTCCTCGAACCGAAGCTCATGCCTCCGGTGCTGTTCATGGTGGCGGGCATCATCGGCGGGCCGCTGGTGGAGTGGGCCTGCTCCCTCGCGGCACGCGGCCCCGCCCGCCGCTACGGGCAGGACGCCGAACGCAGGCTGCGCCAGGCCGCCGCCGGTTGCGGACGGGCCCGGGTGCTGGAGCCGGTCGCCGCCGAGCTGCTGCGCTACCGGGAGGTGCGCGAGCAGTACGCCACGGTGGCCGCAGGGGGAAGCAAGTTGTCCACAACCCGCCAGTAGTCCACAGGCCGGAGCGGGACCGGGGGGCCGGGTCCAGCATGGTCGTACCTCGCGCGGCCGGTCCGCGGGGGTACCCGTGCGGAGGGCCCGCGGGGGTGGGCATACGTGGGGAGGGCGGTCGGGATGAACGACACCCTGGTGACGCTGGTCGGGTACGTGGCGACGCAGATCGACTTCAAGGAGACGACCACCGGCCCGTCGGCGAGGTTCCGCTTCGCCGTGACGCCGAGGTACTTCGACCGACGGACGGACACCTGGACGGACGCGGCCACCAGCTTCTACACGGTGTGGGCACGCCGTGTACTCGCGGTGAACCTCGCCGGTTCCGTGTCGGTCGGCGAACCGCTCGTGGTGCACGGCCGCCTGCGGGTCCGGGAGGACCCGCCCGACGGCGACGGCGTCCGGTGGTTCTCCGCCGACATCGACGCCATCGCGATCGGACACGACCTCAACCGCGGCACGGCGGCCTTCCGCAGGGTGGTCAGGACGGACACCCCGCTGATGGGCACTCAGAACGCGGCGGTGGTCTGAGTGTTCGAGGGGGCTAGGATTCCCCGGTACTCACGGGCACCTGGGTCTTTGGCCCGAAGGGGAAGACTGTGTCGATTGCTGTTCCCGCGTCCTCCGCATCCTCCGCATCCTCCGTATTCGTCGGATCCTCCGCGGTCTCCGATTCCGCGGCCGCCGCCGCGAGCGGATCGACGTCCGCTCCGGTGGCGCCCTCCGGCGCCCGACCGACGTCCAGAACCGCCGAGCCCGCGGTTCCGCTTCCTGGCCGGGCGGTCCATCCCGGCGCCCCTGCCGTTCCTGCCGTCCGCACTTCCCCCACCCCCGGCGGCGGGGGCAGACCCTCCGTGCGACGGCCGCTCGCGGTGGCGCTGCTGGCGGCTGCGGCCTTCACCGCGGCACCCGGAGCCCGGGCCGAGGCGGACGCCGGTCCGCCCGCGGGTCGGACGTCGGAGGGGGCCGGCGCCGTCCTCGACGGACTCAAGACGTACGGACAGGCCGTCCTGCGCGCCGGCGACGGCTCGGTCCGGCAGATCCCGGCCGGCCTGCACGAGATGCGGGTCGACGGCGGAGGCACCCTCCAGACGTACGGCGTGGGCGTCGCGGGCTACGCGCAGCCCCAGGCCCGCTTCACCGAGACCGGTTGGGGCGGCAGCCCCCTCGCCGGGAACGCCGAGGCGGGCCGCATCCGCTGGGTCCTGGAGCACTCCTACCCCCAGTTCAACGATCTGGCGGGGCTCGCCAAGGCCTCCGGCGCCGGTTCGCTGACCGCCGAGAGCGCGGCGGCCGGTACCCAGGTGGCGATCTGGAGGCTGGCCGACGGGGCCCCGGTGGAGGCCGCCGACCCGGCCGCCGAACGCCTCGCCGACTACCTCCAGCGCGAGGCGGGCCGACTGCCCGAACCACCCGCCTCGCTGGGGCTCGACCCCGGCGCGGCGGCGGGACCCGTCACCGGACCGACCGGCAGCCGCATCGGCCCGGTCACGGTGCGGACCCGGGCCCAGAGCGTGACCGTCACCCCGGACGCGGCGGCGGCCGCGATGGGGGTCCGGGTCGTCGACGCCGACGGCAAGCCCCTGACCTCCGCCGCCGACGGAAGCCGCCTGTACTTCGAGGTGCCCGCGGGCACCCCGGACGGCAGGGCCTCCGTCACCGTCCAGGGCTCCACCAAGGTCCCGGTCGGGCGGGTCTTCACCAGCGGCGTTCCCGCCGAGGCGCAGATCGTGGCCGGTTCCAGCGAATCCGCGGCCTCGGCCGGGGCCGTCGCGGCGTGGCGCGCACCGGGGCAGGCTCCGGCGGGCACGGTCGGCAACCTGTCCGGAGCGACCGCGGTCCCCGCAGCCGAGGCCACCGCCGGGGCGACCCTCCAATCCCCGGAGTCCCCTTCGTCCCAGGTGTCCCAAGGCTCCCCGGCGTTCCCGGCGTCCCCGGCATCCCCGGACGAGGAGCGGCTGGCCTCCAGCGGCAGTTCCGCAGCGACCCCGGTCATCGCCTCCCTGGCCGTCGGCCTCGTGGTCCTGGGCGGAATGGTCGTCCTCCTGCTGCGCAAACGCCCCCTCGAAGGAGACCACCCGGAGGAGGACGGCGCGTAGGCGGCCTCCGTCGCCCGTCCCGCGGCCCGGGCTCCGTCGCCCCGCCGACGGCGTGCCCGCGCTCCCGGCTCCGGCGCGCCGCCACCCGCGCGCCGGAGCCCGGGCCGCGGCATTCGGGGCGCGTCTGATTTCGGACCCGTTCCCCGGGGTAGGCGCTGGGGATGTCTGATCAAGAACTGACCTGGCGGGGTGCGGTCGCGCGCTGGGACCGGCAGCTGTTCGAAGCCGTGGCGCGCCGGCACTGGCCCGGGGCCGACCGGGTGCTGCCGCGCCTCGG
Source organism: Streptomyces sp. NPDC057939 (assembly GCF_042887545.1). Classification (NCBI taxonomy): domain Bacteria; kingdom Bacillati; phylum Actinomycetota; class Actinomycetes; order Kitasatosporales; family Streptomycetaceae; genus Streptomyces; species Streptomyces sp. NPDC057939. The sequence goes on along the minus strand of NZ_JBHVPG010000009.1, from coordinate 111,184 downwards.
TAGGGCCGCCAACCACGGGGTCCTGTGGGGCGGGACCGCGGTGGCGATCGGCGTGCTCGGCTCCCCCCGGGCCCGCAAGGCCGCCGTGCGCGGGGCCGCCTCGCTGGCGCTGGCCTCGGCGACCATCAACACCGTCGGCAAGTGGTCGGTCCGTAGGCCCCGCCCGCTGCTGGACGGGGTGCCCGCCGTGCGGCAGCTGCACACGCAGCCGCAGACCACCTCCTTCCCGTCCGGGCACGCGGCGTCGGCCTTCGCGTTCACCGCCGGGCTGGCGCTGGAGTCCCCGGGGTGGGGGGCCGTGGTGGCGCCCGTCGCCGCGTCGGTGGCGTTCTCCCGCGTGTACACGGGGGTCCACTACCCGTCCGACGTGGTGACGGGCGCGGCGCTCGGGGTGGCGGCGGGGTTCGTCGTACGGCGGCTCGCGCGGGACGCCCAGGAGGCCCGGGTGGTGCCGGGGGACGAACGGCCCGCGCCCGGCGTGCCCGCGCTCCCGGACGGGGACGGACTGACGGTGGTCGTGAACACCGCGTCGGGGACGGCCGCGGAGGCCGGGCTCGACGTCCTGCGCGAGCGGTTGCCGAAGGCGGAACTGGTGGAGGTCGACAGCGGCGACCTGGTGGCCGAACTCGCTGCGGCGGCGTCCCGGGCCACCGTCCTCGGAGTGTGCGGCGGGGACGGCACGATCAACGCCGCGGCCACCGCCGCGCTGCGGGCCGGGGTGCCGCTCGCGGTGTTCCCGGGCGGCACCCTCAACCACTTCGCGCTGGACCTCGGCCTCGCCGGCCCGGCGGACACCTGCCGGGCCGTCGCGGCGGGCGAAGCGGTCCGCGTCGGCGTCGGCCGCTTCACCCCCGGGCCCCGCCACCCCGCCGCCCCGGACGCCCCCGACGACGCCCCCGGGAACCCGGCCGCCGGCCACCACCCGGAGCCCGCCACCGGTTCCGGTTCCGCATCGGCATCGGCATCGGCATCCGGTTCCGGTTCCGGGTCGGTCCCGGTACCCGGAGCCGGCCCCCGGCCGGGCGACGACTCCGGGTACTTCCTGAACAACTTCAGCGTCGGCGCGTACCCGGAACTGCTGCGCCACCGGCTGCACTGGGGGCCGCGCATCGGCGGCGGGCCGGCCGCGCTGCTCGCCGCCTGGCAGGTGCTGCGCGCCGAGCGGCCCGTCCGGCTCCGGCTGGCCGGTCGGCCCCGGAGCGTGTGGCTGCTCTTCGCGGGCAACGGCACCTACCAGGGGACCGGCCCGACGCCGCGCCGCCGCGCCACCCTCGGCGAGGGCCTGCTCGACCTGCGGCTCGTCCTCGGCGGTGGCCGCCCCGGACCCCGGCTCCTGGCCGCCGCCTTCACCGGCCCGCTGACCCGCTCCCCGGTGCACGTGGCGAGCAAGCTGCGCAGCCTGCGCGTCTCGGACGTCCCGCCCGGTACCCCGCTCGCCTACGACGGGGAGTACGCCGAGGCGCCCCCCGCCTTCGTCCTCGACGCCCTCCCGGACGCCCTCACCGTCTACCGCCCCCACTGACGCCCCTTCGCCCCGGCCCCACGGTCGGGGCGAAGCCGCCCGCCCGGGCGCCGCGCCCGCCCCCGGAAGGCCACGCGGTCGCCGCTCCCGCCTCGAACCGCAACCCGGGCACCCCGATCCTCCTCGGGCAGCAACCCGCGCGCCGTTTCCACCTCGGGCCGCTACCCGGGCAACCTGACCGCCCTCGGGCCGCCACCTGGGCGTGGCTTCCGCCTCGGCCCGCTGCCCGGGCACCCTGACCGCCCTCGGGCCTTCACCTGGGCGTGGCTTCCGCCTCGGGCCGCTGCCCGGGCACCCCGGGCGCCCTCGGGCCGCCGCCCGGGCATGGCTTTCCCCTGGGGCCGCTACCGGGGCGCCCCGACCGTCCCGGGTCCTCCACCTGGGCACCCTGACCGCCCGCGGGCCGCCACCCTGGGCGTGGCTTTCCCCTGGGGCCGCTGCCCGGTCGCCCCGACCGTCCCGGGGCCTTCACCTGGGCGTGGCTTCCGCCTCGGGCCGCTGCCCGGTCGCCCCGACCGTCCCGGGGCCTTCACCTGGGCGTGGCTTCCGCCTCGGGCAGCAACCCGGGCGCCCCGCGACCGACCGCCCCGCGACCGACCGCCCCGCGACCGACGGCCCCAGGGACGCCGCCCGGGGCGGCCGTTCCCGGGACCCGGCCGGCGCGCCCTAGTAGGGCTCCACCGCCGGGCCCGGGTCCACGCCCAGGTCGGCGCGCATCGCGCCGCGCATGACCACCCACTGCTCGTTCGCGCGCAGCAGCCCGGACTGGATCTCCTCGAACGAACCGTTCGGCGCCGGGTTGCCCTCCTCCAGCCGCATGACCCGGTCGTACAGGGCCGCGAAGGTCTGCGACATCGCGTCCAGTTCCGCCAGGACCGCGTCGGAGGCGGCCATCTGGGCCTCGGCGAAGGACGCGTGCATCGCGTGCCGCGCCTCCTCCAGGGCCGTTCGCCGCTCCGGGGCGACGGCGTCCTTGTGCACCAGCCAGAGGTAGTTCATGAGCTCGACGCGGAAGCGGCGGTAGCCGGAGTTCGCCGCCACGTAGCAGTCGCGCCGCTGGTCCAGCGCCGCGACCTGCTGCTCGCGCCGCCACTGGGCCTCGGCGACCCGCTCCTGCCGGTCACCCTGCTCCGCCTGGACGCGGGCGACGAGGCGCTGCGTCAGCAGCGGGGCGAACAGGGTGCCGCCGACCCCGATGAGCGCGATGGCGAGCGGGACGAGGGAACTGGCGTTCAAGGGACCTCCGGGGCTACCGGCACCGGGTGGCGCAGCAGCATCCTGCCCTCCCGGGGGGAGATACGACCAGGTCCCGTCCCGCCGCCGCCCCGCCACCCGCCACCCGCGGGCCACCGTCCCACCCCAGCTCAGGGGCCTCTGACCTACCCATTCGCCCGCAGGTATGGACGACTGGCAAGATGGGGTGTATCTGCCCACCATCGATCTGCCGGACGGTTTCTCTTGGCTGAGTTCATCTACACCATGCGCAAGACGCGCAAGGCGCACGGCGACAAGGTGATCCTTGACGACGTCTTCCTGAACTTCCTGCCCGGCGCGAAGATCGGTGTGGTGGGCCCGAACGGCGCCGGCAAGTCCACCGTTCTGAAGATCATGGCGGGCATCGAGCAGCCGTCGAACGGTGAGGCGTACCTGTCTCCCGGCTACACGGTCGGCATCCTCATGCAGGAGCCCAAGCTCGACGAGTCGAAGACCGTCCTTGAAAACGTCGAGGACGGCGTCGCCGAGATCAAGGGCAAGCTCAACCGGTTCAACGCGATCGCCGAGGAAATGGCGACGAACTACACCGACGAGCTGATGGAGGAGATGGGCAAGCTCCAGGACGACCTGGACCACGCCAACGCGTGGGACCTCGACGCCCAGCTGGAGCAGGCCATGGATGCCCTGGGCTGCCCGCCCGGCGACTGGCCCGTCACCACCCTCTCCGGCGGTGAGAAGCGTCGCGTGGCGCTCTGCAAGCTGCTGCTGGAAGCCCCTGACCTGCTGCTCCTCGACGAGCCCACCAACCACCTCGACGCCGAGTCGGTGAACTGGCTGGAGCAGCACCTGTCGCAGTACAAGGGTTGTGTCATCGCGGTCACCCACGACCGGTACTTCCTGAACAACGTCGCCGAGTGGATCCTCGAACTCGACCGCGGCCGCGCCATCGCCTACGAGGGCAACTACTCCACGTACCTGGAGAAGAAGGCCACCCGCCTCAAGGTCGAGGGCCGCAAGGACGAGAAGCGCCAGAAGCGCCTCAAGGAAGAGCTGGAGTGGGTGCGGTCGAACGCCAAGGGGCGTCAGACCAAGTCCAAGGCCCGTCTCGCCCGCTACGAGGAGATGGCGGCCGAGGCCGACAAGATGCGGAAGCTGGACTTCGAGGAGATCCAGATCCCGCCGGGTCCGCGTCTGGGCTCGATCGTGGTCGAGGTCAACAACCTCACCAAGGCGTTCGGCGACAAGGTCCTCATCGACGACCTGTCGTTCACGCTGCCGCGCAACGGCATCGTCGGCGTCATCGGCCCGAACGGCGCCGGCAAGACCACGCTCTTCAAGATGATCCAGGGCCTGGAGACGCCGGACTCCGGCGCCATCAAGGTCGGCGAGACCGTCAAGATCAGCTACGTCGACCAGAGCCGCGCCAACATCGACCCCAAGAAGACCCTCTGGGCGGTCGTGTCGGACGAGCTGGACTACATCAACGTGGGCCAGGTCGAGATGCCGTCCCGCGCGTACGTCAGCGCCTTCGGCTTCAAGGGTCCGGACCAGCAGAAGCCGGCCGGTGTCCTGTCCGGTGGTGAGCGCAACCGCCTGAACCTGGCGCTGACGCTCAAGGAGGGCGGCAACCTGCTGCTCCTCGACGAGCCCACCAACGACCTCGACGTCGAGACCCTGTCGTCGCTGGAGAACGCGCTCCTCGAGTTCCCCGGTGCGGCCGTGGTCATCTCCCACGACCGTTGGTTCCTGGACCGGGTCGCCACGCACATCCTCGCGTACGAGGGTGAGTCCAAGTGGTACTGGTTCGAGGGCAACTTCGAGTCCTACGAGAAGAACAAGGTCGAGCGGCTCGGCCCGGACGCCACCCGTCCGCACCGTGCCACCTACAAGAAGCTCACCCGGGGCTAGGTCGAGACCATGGCGAGACACCACTACCGGTGCCCCCTCCGTTGGGCGGACATGGATGCCTTCGGGCACGTCAACAACGTCGTCTTCCTCCGTTACCTGGAGGAGGCGCGGATCGACTTCATGTTCCGCCTGGCGCCGGGGGAGGGCAGCGACTCCTTCACGGGCGGCTCCGTCGTGGCCCGCCACGAGATCGACTACAAGTTGCCCCTGGTGCACCGGCACGAGCCCGTCCTCATCGAGTCCTGGGTGACCCGCATCGGCGCCGCTTCGCTGACCATCCGCTACGAGGTCAAGGACGAGGCGACGCAGGACGCGCCGGAGACGGTGTACGTACGGGCCGAGACCGTGGTCGTGCCCTACAACCTCGCCGAGGGACGTCCCCGCCGCATCACTGCGGAGGAGCGCCTCTTCCTGGAGGAGTACCTCGACCGGCCCGAGGCCGCCGAAGGGCGCCTCGCGGCATGACCGAGCAGCTGCGCTTCGTCGATCCCGGGGAGGCGGCGGACCTCGCCGCCTTCCTGGGTCGGCTGGTGCACTACGACCGTGCCGCCGCGGTCCGCCTGCAGGCGCGGGCGGGCGGTGGCGCGCTCGCCGTCTTCGGACGCCCGCCGTCCTTCGACGTGCTCGCCATCCGTACGGCCCGTCTCGCCGAGCCCCTCGCGACACCGCTCGACGTGACCGTGTCGGCGGGCGAGCTGCTGGAGGCGATCGACGAGACCACCGCCGGTGCCGTCGTGCCCGCGCCGGTGACCGGGCCCCCGTGGGCCGGTGTGCTGCCGCCGCGCGGCGGCTGGCAGCCGGTGGCGGGTCTGCCCGCCCCCGAGGCGGTCCGGGCCTCCGTGGCCGCGGCCGTCACCGAGTTCCGGGCCCGCGACGAGGCCCTGCCCCCGCAGCACCGGACCCGCTCGGAGCGGGACCGCATCGGCCGCGAGATCTGGTCGCGCACCTTGGGCGACACCGAACTTCCGCTGCGCGCCGTGCACGCCGCGCAGTCCCTGGGCTTCCTGCGGCCGGTACGGACCCCCGTCCCCGCCGCGACGACCCCCGCGGCGACCCCGGTCGCGGCACCCGCCCCCGTGGCGCTGTTCGCCTCCGGTGGCTGGCTGCGCCTCAGCACCCCGTACGGGTCCGTCGCCACCCGCCGCCCCGGGCGGACCGGCGGCCTGGGCGCCCTCCAGGTACGACCCGTCTGACCGCCTGGTCGGCCCGCCGGATCAGGCGCTGTTGATCATCGAGGCGGCCGCGTAGGTCAGGTAGCGCCACAGCTGCGCCTCGTGCTCCGGCGCCAGTCCCATCCCGTCCAGCGCGACCCGCATGTGCTTCAGCCACGCGTCGTGTGCGGCGGCGTCGACCTGGAACGGCGCGTGCCGCATCCGCAGGCGGGGGTGGCCCCGGTTGTCGCTGTAGGTGGTCGGGCCGCCCCAGTACTGCATCAGGAACAGCGCGAAGCGTTCCTCGGCGGGCCCGAGGTCCTCCTCCGGGTACATCGGGCGCAGCAGCGGGTCCCCCGCGACCCCCTGGTAGAAGCGGTGGACCAGCCGGCGGAAGAAGTCCTCGCCGCCCACCAGCTCGTAGAAGGTCTGCTCCTGGACCGTGCTCTGCGACTCGTCATTCACCCGACCATCGTCTCAGACGCCCGGACGGAGGACCCCGGTCCTAGGACCTGTCGTCGAACTCCCGTCCGCCTCGCGGCCGCCCTCCGGGCGACGACGGGACTTCTACGACAGGCCCCAGGACCCCGGCCCGGCCCGTCACCGTCCGCCGGGGTCGCACGGGCGGCCCGACCGCAGCACAGTGGAGTCATGGGTACGGGTGGCACGGGGGCACACACCCCACGCAGGTCCCGCGGCGCGCCGGACGAAGCGGTCCGGGACCTGCGGGCGGCGGCGCACGCCGGCCAGGTGCGGGAGCTGACGGCGGCCGGGGCGCTGGAGGACCCGGCCTGGCGGGCCGCCTTCGCGGCCGTGCCCCGGCACGTGTTCGTCCCGTACTTCTGGACCGGTCGCGGCGCCGGCCACGAACGGCTGTGGGGCGAGGACCCGGATCCCGAGCAGCGGGCCCGCTGGCTGCGCGGCGTGTACACCGACGCCCCGTTGGCGACCCGACTGCGCGACGGCGAGCTGGTCTCCTCCAGCAGCCAGCCCTCGCTGATGGCGAAGATGCTGGAGGCGCTGGGCGTGCGCGACGGCGACAACGTGCTGGAGATCGGCGCGGGCACCGGCTACAACGCCGCCCTGCTCTGTCACCGGCTCGGCGAGGACCTGGTCACGACGGTCGACCTGGACGAGGAGATCACCGAGTCGGCGCGGGCCCACCTGGCGCTGCTCGGTCTCCACCCGACGGTGGTGACGGGGGACGGTGCGCGCGGCTGCCCCTCCCGGGCCCCCTTCGACCGGATCCTGGTGACCTGCACCCTGCCGCTGATCCCGGACGCCTGGCCTGCCCAGTGCCGGGCGGGGGCGCGGATCCTGGCGCCGCTGTCGACGGGGCTGATCGCGCTCACCGTCCGGGACGCCGGTTTCGCCGAGGGCCACTTCCTGCACACCTCGGCCTACTTCGTCCCCCTGCGCGGGGCCACGGCCTCGCCCACCCCCGCCGGGACGACGGGTCCGCTGCACGGGGTTCCGTACGAGCTGGTGGAGAACGAGCGCTTCCAGTTCCTGTTGATCCTGACCGCGGGCGTGCTGCACCCCCGTGAGGCCCTGGACCTGTGGCGCAGGGAGGGCCGGCCGCCGCGCGAGCGGTTCGGGGTCACGGTGACGGCCGAGGGCCAGTGGTCCTGGCTCGACGACCCCCAGGGACCGTACGTGTGGCCGCTGGGGGAACCAGTCCGGCCCGGTTAGCCGCGGCGGATGGTGATGGTGGTCCAGGCCCCCACGTGGACGCGGTCGCCGTCGGAGAGGGGGACCGGGACGTAGGGCTGGATCGGCTCCTCGCCGCCGTTGATGGTGGTGCCGTTGGTGGAGTTCTGGTCGACGACCGCCCAGCTGAGGTCGGGCTGCTGGACGAGCACCGCGTGCTGGTGGGAGACGCCCGGGTCCTCCGGCGGCACCGCCAGGTCGATGTCCGGGGCCTCGCCCGTGGAGGCGCGCCGCCGGCCGATGGTGATCTGGCCGCCGGAGAGCGGAAGGTGCTGCTCGGGGGAGTACGCGGGCAGGTTGAGCGCGGCCGCCTCCGGTCCGCTGCGCTGCATCATCGCCAGGAAGTACGAGCGGTCGGGCGCGACCGTCGCCGACCAGGACACCGGCGCCGGACTGTTCTGCGGCGGGAACGTCTGGTGCTGCTGGTACTCGTGGTGGTGCTGCTGCACCTGCTGCTGGTGGTGGTACTCCTGCGGCGGCGGCGCCTGCTGCTGGTAGTACTCCTGCTGGTACTCCTGCTGCACGGGCTGAACGGGCTGCTGACCGGAGCGGCCCGGCTGGTCGTGCGAGGGCGGCGGCAACAGCCAGTCGTCCTCGCGCTGGAGCGGCTCGGCGGGCCGGTTGACCCGTGACGGCCGGGATCCCTGGTACTCGAAGTGGTCCTGGGAGAAGACGGGCGGGGCCTGGGCCGGCGGCGGGGGCGGCGGGCCGGGCTGCGCGCCCGCCCCGGTGCCGGGTCCCGCGCCCGTGGCGTCCGGGGACAACGGCGCGTACGAAGTCGGCGTACGGGTCAGGAAGTTGTACCGGCACTCCTCGCAGAACGGGGCCATGGCCTCGCGCGGGGTCCGGCACTGCGGGCACAGCTCCGCCTGGGCGGTCGGTTCACCGGCCGTGGGAGGGTAGCCGTATCCGTAGGAGGGCGCCGCGGGGGTGCCCGTAGGGGCAGCCATGCGGTGGCCGCAGACCTCGCACCAGTCGTCGGAGGCGGACTGGTGCCCGTTCGGGCAGGTCGGCATCGCGGCGCTTCCCCCTTCTCCCTGCGTCATGGCGGCAGGTTCTTCTCAGGACTTCTTCACTCGGACGGTCTGTGTCGAACGCGTTTCAAGGGTCATCTCGTCGGCATCGGCGACCTTCGCTTTCAGCCGCACAGTACCCGCCACCGCATCGACGACATCCACCACCTTCGCCAGCAGTTTGGCAGTGTCGGCGTTCCCGGAGACGCTGGCAAGCTGCACGGCACGCCCCAGTTTGGCCGTGGCCCCGTCCACATCACCCATTTTGCGGGCCTCCAGGCCCTGTTGGATAGCCTGCGCGAGTTCTGCCTGTCCCGTGTAGTGCGCCACTTGCGGGCTGATCGCCGTCGAAGCCGCCAGGTCGTCCGTCCACACGGCCCTGACCAGGCCCTGCGCGAGCGGCGGCTGCGGCTCGCCCGCCGGCCCGGGCAGGACCAGCGACGCGCGGGCCGCCAACATCTCCTGACCGACGGACGCACCGGGCACCCGGACGCACACGTGGTACTCGCGGGACTCGTCGCCCCACGACCCGGTCGGATAGTCCCCGGCGCGCGGTCCGACCTCGGTGCGGCGGGCGGTGAGGTCCTGGACGGCGGGCGCGACCTGCTTGACGTACTGGACCTCCACCCCCACCGGGGTCCACAGGCGCAGCGCCACGTCCGCGACCTCCTTGCCCATGACGTTCTCCATCATGCGCGTGAAGTCCTCGGCGAGGTGGGCCGGATCGGCGACGATGTCCGCCGAGCCCAGCAGCGCCCCCGCGATCCCGGTGACCTCCTTGACCTCCCAGTCGGTGCCCACGCCGCGGGCGTCGCACGTGAAGCGGCCGGCGCAGGCGTCGAGGGTGGCGCGCAGCACCGCCGGTTCCTCGTGCTCGTTGCGGCCGTCGGTGAGCAGGATCCCGTGCCGGATCGTGGCCGGGGACCGGCGGAGCAGGCCGTCGGCCAGGCGCAGCCAGGTCCCGATGGCGGTGCCGCCGCCCGAGGACAGGCCGCGCAGCGACTCCTTGGCCTGCGCGCGGGTCGCCGGGTCGGCGGTGGCCAGCCGGCCCTGGCCCGGGTACACCTCGCGGGCCACGTGGGTGCCCGCGATCACCGCGAAGGCGGTGCCGTCGCGCAGGGTGTCGATCGCGGCGGCCGTCGCCTCGCGGGCCCCGCGCATCTTGTCCGGCGGGTACTCCATCGAGCCCGAGCAGTCGACCATGATCACCACGGCCGCGTCCTGCCCCAGGACGCGGGCGGCGGTCGCGGTGGCGCCCCCGCTGGAGGTGACCGTCACGATGGCGTGCACGTCCCGGCCGCCCTCGGGCAGGAACTCGTTCTGGTACACCTCCACGCTGAAGCGCGGGGCGCTCGGCTTGGCGAAGTTCGCCATCGACTGGACTCCTCGGGGGGCTCGCTGACGGGGACGGGCGGGTCAGGCCCGGTGGCGCGGTTCCGCTTCGGCTTCCGCTTCCGGGGCGGCGCCGGGGGTTCCCGGTTCCGGTAGGGCGGCGAAGGGCACCACGGCGACGGTGACGTTGTCGTGACCGCCCCCGTCGAGGGCGTGGCCCACCAGGACCTGCGCGCTGTGCAGGGGACGGACGGCCGCGTCGGGGGGCAGGACCTGTGCCATGTCCCGGGCGGACTCCGCGTAGTTCCACAGGCCGTCGGTGCAGACGACGACCACACCGGGGTGATCCGGCTTGTAGCTGGCGGTGTGCGGTTCGAGCTCGTACGCGTCGGCCCCGAGCCAGCCGGTGATGGCGTGGGCCCGGACGTCGGCGTAGGCCTCGGCCTCGCCCATCAGGCCCGCCGCGACCATCTGGGCGGCCCACGAGTCGTCCTCGGTGAGGCGCCGCGGCATGGCGGCGCGGTCGTCGGGCACCCAGTAGGCGCGGCTGTCGCCGACCCAGCCGATGGTCAGGACCCCTCCGCTGACGACGGCGCCGACCAGCGTGCAGGCCGGCGCGTTCTGCGCCCCGGGCGTCTCCGGGGCGAGGGCGTTCACGGCGGTGGCCGCGGCCAGGATCGCCTCGTGCATGGCCTCCTGGGGGTGGGCGCCGCGGGGGAGGGCTTCGAGCAGCGCCTCGTTGGCGGCGCGGGCCGCTGCGGCAGAGGCCTCGTCGGGCCGGCTCGCGGAGGAGACGCCGTCGCAGACGATGGCCACGGTGGCGGCCGACCCGTCGGGCAGGGCGGTCGCCGACACGGCGAAGGAGTCCTCGTTGCGGTGGTGGCGCAGGCCGCGGTCGCTGACGGCGGCCACGCTGCCGAGCTCCTCCTCCAGGTGGTCCCGCTCGCGGGGCTGGGCGTGGCCGCAGTGCTCGCAGTACCCGTCGGGATCGACGTGCCCGGAGCGGCAGGCGACGCAGGTCTTCCCGCCGTCCGCCGCCGGGGCGGCGCCGTACGGATCCTCGTGCGCGGGCCCGCCCTGCGGGGCGTACGGCTCCTCGTGCGCGGGCGGCCCCCACGCCCCGTCCCCGGACGGCGTGCCGGGATCCCCGGCGCCGCCGGGGAGGTCGTGGCGCACGGGTTCCTGCCCGTACGGGGCCCCGTGGGGGTCCGGTTCCTGCCCGTGCGGGGCTTCGTTCCGGTGGTTCGGCTGCTGCGCGTGCGGGCTGTCGTCGCGGGCCGGTTCCTGCCCGTGCGGGGCCCCGTGCCCGGTGTCGGAGGCGCCCCAGGGCGCGCTCGGGCCCGGCATGCCGGAGCCGTCGCCGACCAGGGTCGGCGCGGCCTCGGCCACGCTGCCCCATCCGGGCGCGGGCACTCCGGGGGTGTAGCCGGCGGAGCCGCGCAGGCCCGCGCCGAACGGCTCGCCCGCCTCACCCGAGGGACCGGACACCGCGCCGGGGGCCTCGCCCGCCGGTGCGTGCGTCCGGGCGTGCGCCGGGGCGGCGTGCCGTGCGGCCGCGGCCGGCGCCGGCAGGGATCCGACCGGCAGGGTCGGATCGGGGTCCGGGGGCGGGGGTGGGGAGGACAGGGCGTAACCGCACACGCCGCAGAAACAGTCACCCTCCTCCAAGGGCTCCGCGCAGCTGGGGCAGCCCGACGGCCGATGCATCGACATCACTCACACCCACGTCCGGGGACGGAAACGGTTTGCCCGTTCCACCAGTTCGATCCTCTCCTCGCCCCGCTGCGCCAGCCGGGCGAGGACGCGGTACGAGCGTTCCAGGCCGAAGCGCAGCCCCCGCTCGTCCAGTTGACTCCCGAGCAGCGAGGTCCGGCCGGGGTCGGCGCCCCGGCTACCCGACAGTACCCAGTCCAGGGCCACGCCCAGAACCTCCGTCGCCAGTCGCTCCTGCCGCTCCGGGTCCAGCCCGAACCGCCGCAGCGCCTCGACCTGGCCGGACGCCGCCACGAGATCGGCCAGCAGGGGCTCCTGCGGGGACCGGTCGCGCAGGCGTGCCCGTACGGCCGCCACCCGTGCGGCGGTGTAGTGGATGGAGGCCTCAGGTACGGATTCCAGGGTGCGCACCGCACCGTCCCGGTCGCCGGACGCCAGCTGGACCCGGGCCAGCCCGAAGGCCGCGCTCACGAAACCCGGGTCGGTGGTCCAGACGAGGCGGTAGTACTCGGCGGCGTTGTCCAGCTGTCCGAGGATCTCGGCGCACAGACCGAGGGCCAGCTTCGGCGCGGGCTCGCCCGGGAAGGCGTCGTAGATCGCGTCGAAGGACAGTGCCGCTATCTCGTCGTCCCCGGTGGCCAGCGAGGCGATCCCGCGGGCCCACACCACGCGCCAGTCGTCCGGGTGTCGGTCCTCCAGCGCGGTCAGGGCCTCGCCGGCCACCGCGAGTTCGCCCAGTTCGAGCCGGGCCCGCAGTTCGCGCAGCCGCAGTTCGGCCGAGTCGGCCGGGGCCGAGCCGAGGGCGCCCAGCAGGTCGGCGGGTGCGGAGGCGAGCAGTCCGGTCAGGAAGCCGGCGTTGGGGTCGGCGGCGTCGACCAGGGGCACGGGCAGGGCCAGTGCCGTGTCGCGCGCGTCGAGGCGGGCCAACCCGGTCCGCACCGCGACCGCCCCTGCGCCCGGCGCGGTCACCGGAGCGACGGCCACCGGTGAACCGGCCTGCGCCGACCGGGCCTCCTGCGCCGGCCCGGCCCGTCGGGCCCCGGGCACCGGAGCGCCCGCCAGGTGCGTGGCGGTGGTTCCCAGCGCGGCGACGCCGCCCACGGGAGGGGCCTGCGCGGGAACGGGCGACGGGCCGCCGACGGGCGCAACGACCGGGACGGACCCCGTGCCACCGCCCGCCGCCGGAACCGGAACGGAAACGGCCACCGGAGCCGGGGTGCCGGCCGGTGCCCGCCGTGCGCCCCGACCCCGGCCCCACGTCCGTCCCGTGATCTCGCGCGAACCCAGTCGGGAGACCTCGGCGCCCGGCCCGTCCGCGTACAGCCGGGTGTCCGGGACCCGCAGCTCGGGACCGAACAGCGTCGACAGCTGCGGACGCGGCCGGCCCGTCTGCAACGCGACGACCTCCCGCAACACGCCGGTGAGCTGGTCGGCCATCTCCTGGGCGGACGCGAACCGCCGACCCGGATCGGGATCGGTGGCCCGGACCAGCAGCCGGTAGAACGACTCGTACCGGCCGAACACCTCGATGTGCTCCGGGTCGGGCAGCGAGTCCACGAACACGTTCGTGTAGCCCTGGAAGTCGAAGGTGAGCACGGCGAGGGTGCGCGCCACCGTGTAAAGGTCCGAGGCCACGGACGGACCGACCTCGGCCACCTCGGGGGCCTGGTAGCCGACGGTCCCGTATATCGCCGACTCGTCGTCGTCCATCCGCCGGACCGCGCCCATGTCGATCAGCTTGAGCTGGTCCTGCTGCTGGATGGCGTTGTCGACCTTGAAGTCGCAGTACAGGAGGTTGCGGCTGTGCAGGTGCCCGAGGGCCTCCAGCGCCTCGATCCCGTACGCGCAGGCCTGCTCCACGGGCAGCGGGTCGCGTCTGCCGTCCGGCCGGCGCCGCTCGTTCGCGATCTCCTTCAGGGACTTGCCGCCCACGTACTCCATGACGATGTACCCGTCGAGCGAACCCGTCCGCTGGTCCAGGTGCTCCACGAAGTTGTAGATCCGCACGATGTTGGAGTGCTCGATCTCCGCGAGGAAGCGCCGCTCGGAGATCGCCGCCTCCATCGCGTCCTGGTCCCCGGTGTCGAGGAGGCCCTTGAGGACCACCCACCGGTCGGAGACGGCCCGGTCCACGGCCAGGTAGACCCAGCCCAGACCACCGTGCGCCAGACAGCCCGCCACCTCGTACTGGCCGTGGACCACGTCGCCCGCGCGCAGCTTGGGCACGAACGAGTAGGGGTGGCCGCACTTGGTGCAGAACCCCTCCGTACGGCCCGGCCGCTCGCCCCGCGACCGCCCGACCGGGGCCCCGCAGTCCGAGCGCGAGCAGAACCGCTTGCGCTCCGGGACCTCCGGGTTCTCCAGCACCGCCGCCGACGGATCGGGACGCGGCACCTCCGGCACGCTGACCAGCCCGGCTCCCAACCGGCCGCGCCCCGAGCCCGAGGCGGCCGAGCCGGAACTGCGCACCGACACCGAACGGGTGGACGCGGAACCCGGGAGGGACCGCGACAGCCGCCCGGACACCGAGCGGCGGGACGAGGAGGACCGGGAGGAGCGGGAGGAGCGCGCCGAGGCCGAGGACCGGCCCGATCCGCGGGAGCCCGCCGAGCCCCGGGAGTCGCCGTGCCGGGCGGCGCTGGTCATGCCCGTCGGCGGGGAGACCAGCTCCTCGGCGCCCGCCGCGACCGCGCCCGTCGGGGCGAGCCCGCAGGTGTCGCAGTACAGCTCGCCGCCGCCCATGTCCTCGTACGCGCCGGGGCAGCCGGGGCGCATGCAGGGCGTTCCGGTCAGGCTCATGCGTCCTCCTTCCCCGGCCCACCGGGCCGGTGCTGCTCGGGTGGATGCTGCTCGGGCAGGTGCTGCTCCGGCAGGTGGAGCTCCCGCGCGTCGTGTCGGTCCGGTGCGCCGGAGTTGTCGTCGGCCGGGTCCCGCGCGCCGTGGTCCTGCGGTGGGGCCAGCGCCTCGGCGGTGGCCCGCTGGTAGCGCAGGACCGCCAGTTCGGCGGCCCGGAGGTCGCAGGGAGCGCTCCACAGCATCCGCCGGGCGGTGTCGTACCGCTCGACCAGCAGCGGGTCCTCCGCCAGTCCGTGCCGGGCGACCTTCGCCTTGTAGGCGTCCAACCTGCCGCGCAGTTCGGCCCGCACGGCCAGCGGGGCCGTCACCGCGGTCAACGATTCACGGGCCCGCCGGAGTTCCTCCTCGGCCCGTTCCTCCAGGGCGTCCAGCAGGGGTGACAACCGGTGCCACTGCGCGTGCCTGCGGTACTCCGCGGCCGCCGCGAGCTGCTCCTGCAGGGCCGTCGGCGGTCCGCTGACGGCCGGTACCTCGGACGCCGCGATCTTCGCCAGTACCTCGATGCGGGCGTTGCGCGCCTCCGCGAGCGTCCGATCGGCCCGCGAGAGCACGTCCCGCAGGGAGATCAGCCGCTGCTCGGCGTCCTGCCGGACGGTCAGCACCGCCTCGACCTCCCGCCGTACGTCGTCCAGCGCGCGGGCCGCCCGGTCGTAGCGGGCGGTGTCCGGTCGCCCCCCGCCCGGGGCGGAACTGCCCGGCGCCGGAGTCCAGAAGGCGAGCGGGTCCGCGATCACCCGCTCGCGCAGCCGCGCCAGCTCGGCGGTGATCGACTCCAGGTCGTCCCCCGACGGGTGCTCGCCCGGCCGGACCCCCACCGAGTGCGCCAGCGACCGGGTGCGGTGCAGCTCGGCGGCCAGCAGGTCGATGCGAGCGGGCAGCGCCGACCACACCGCGTCCGCCGCGACCACCAGGTCCAGGGAGCTCGCGTAGAGCTCGTTCATCCGGGCCACGAGCTCGGCCAGCGAGAACCGCTCCGCGAGCGCGGCGCCCTCCAGCCCGGCGCCGGCGATGGTCACCCCGGGCCCGCGCAGCCGCTCGGTCAGCTCCGCCAGGTCCTCCCGGTTGGGCCAACGCCGCCGCTCGCGGATCGCGCGGGCGGCGGCCAGGGCCCCGCTGTAGGCGTCGAAGTACGTCCACAGCCGGGTGATGGCCGTGTCGGCGGCGGCCCACCGCTCCTGGGTGATCCCGCTCAGCGCGGCCCCCTCCAGGAGCCTGCGGCCGGCGTGGTCCTGGAGCGCGAGCAGCGAGGTCTCCACGGCCTCGTGCTCCGCGCCCAGCCGTGTCAGCGCACGGTCGACGTCGTCCCTGTCCATCAATGCGGGCCCCGTTCCCGGAAGGCTCACGTACGGCCTCGAATCCGCCACCGGCCTCAGCCGTCCCGGTACTTGGGCGCGGGCGGCGAGGCCACCTTCGGCAGCACGTTCTGGAAGTGGTCCCGGTACGAGGTCGCCCAGGGGCTGCCGTCGCCGCCGGCACGGTAGTCCTCCAGCACCTTGTTCACCCGGCGCACCAGGTCGGAGGCGTCCTTGTTCATCGCCACCCCGTAGAACTCGCGGGTGAAGGGGGCGCCGACGAGCTGCACCGACGGGTCCTGCGCGGCCTGGCCGGCGGCGAGCGCGTTGTCCGTGATGATCCCGTCGACCTCGCCCAGTTGCAGCCGCACCAGGCAGTCCAGCTGGTTCGGGACGGAGACCGACACCGAGCCGTAGGCCTGTGACTTGAGGGCCGCCTCCGCCGTGGACCCGGCGGCCGTGCAGATCCGACGGCCGTTCAACGATCCGTCGTACCCGGTGATCGGCGAACCCTTGGGGGCCAGGACCTGCTGTCCGGCCTCGAAGTAGGCGGTGGAGAAGGCGACGTCCTCCAAGCGCTTGCAGTTGATGGTCATCGTCCGGACGACGACGTCGACGCGGCCCTCCTGGAGGGCGGGGATCCGCTGGCTGGTGGGGATCGCCCGGTAGATGACCAGGTCCTCGTTGCCGAGGATGTCCTTGGCGATGGCCTTCACCAGATCGATGTCGAAGCCGACGAGGTGGCCGTCCGGGTTGCGGTAGCCCCACTTGAAGCTGTTCTGGTCCACGCCCGCGACGAGCTTGCCGGCCTTGCGGATCCGCTCGATCGTCGGCCCGTCCATGGTGGACGGGCGCAGGCTCGCCTCCGGGTCCGGGCAGGTGTCGGCGGGGGCGGCGGGCGCCGCGACCACCGCGGACGGCGGGCGGACCGGACCGGACCGCCCGCCGTCCGGTGCGCCGTGGGCGAGCGGCAGCAGTACGGCCGCCGCCGTCACCGTGCAGGCGGCGGCCATCGCGCTCACCCCGCCCCAGCCGCGCAGCCGGCCCGTCGCGCGCCGCGTCCCGGGCGTCCCGGCCGCCTCGTCCTGCCCCGCCCGCATCCGCCGTATCCGCATCGATCTCACCTGTACTCCGAAAGCCTGCGACCGATGCCGAGGAGGGCGGCCACCGCGCCGAGGACGGCCAGCGCCGCCGAGCCCGTCACCAGCCCGTCCAGCGCGCCGAGCCCGCTCCGGGCCGCCCGGGTGAATTCCTGCTGCTCGTGGACCACGGCCTCCTCCAAGGAGGCGTCCACGACGTCGAACGACGCGCCACTGCTCTTCTTGTCCCCGATGACCTGGGGCAGGGCCAACTCGTAGTCGCCCTTCATGTCCGACTCGCGGGCCGCCGCGTGCCGCTGCTTCCACTCGGTCACGCCGGCCGCGGCCTTCTTGAGGGGGTCCCGGCCACTGGCGTCGTCGGCCAGCCGCAGGGCCTTCGCCAGCCCCTCGTCGAGCTGCCGCATGTTCGTCGCGTAGTCGACGTCGTACTTGTCGGACTTCTTGTCCTCGGCCAGTACGGCGCCCCGCGCGATCAGTGTCAGGTTCTCGCCGGCCCGGGCCTGGAGCGAGGCGATCCGCGCGTCGTTCAGCACCTTCAACGACTCCTGCCCGTCGGCCCGGGCCTCGGTCAGCCCCGAACGGGCGACGGTCTGCCCGACCGTCAGCCACAGCAGCACCACCACCGAGGCGGCGGTCGCGGCCAGCAGCCCCTGGTTGAAGACCCGGTGCGTGCGCAGGTAGTTGCGCCGCTGCGCCCACACCAGCGCGCCGACGGCCAGCACCCCGGCCCCCGTCGCGGCCAGCGGCCAGGACCGGGCCTCGTCGTGGTCCGTGTAGAGCCGGCCGGTCTCCGCCTCGTACAGCCGCTGCGCGGCGGGCAGCAGGACCGTGCTCATCTGCTCGTTGGCATGCCGCAGGTAGGCCCCGCCCAGGGGCAGGCCCTGCCGGTTGTTGGCGCGGGCCTGCTCGATCAGGCCGGTGTAGCGGGGCAACTGCTCGCCGAGCAGCGCTATCTCCTTGCGGGACTCCCCGCCGGCGCCGGTGTTCGCCGCCGCGCTGATCAGGAGCCGGGAGGCACTGGCGATGTCCTTCTCGTACCGCTGGCGGACCTCCCGGGGCTCCTGGGCCCCGGCGAGGAACCCGCTGGAGGAGGCCGTGTCGGCGTCGGCGAGGGAACGGTAGATGTTCGCCGCGTCCGCGCTGAGCGGCTGGCTGCGGC
The DNA here is from genome assembly GCF_042887545.1 of Streptomyces sp. NPDC057939. Lineage (NCBI taxonomy): Bacteria > Bacillati > Actinomycetota > Actinomycetes > Kitasatosporales > Streptomycetaceae > Streptomyces > Streptomyces sp. NPDC057939. The sequence goes on along the minus strand of NZ_JBHVPG010000009.1, from coordinate 93,213 downwards.
CCACCACGGCCTCGGCCGCGGCCACCCGGTCGGACACCTCCCAGACGGCGACCGCGCCGAACAGCACGATCAGCGCGGCGAGTACGGCCCCGATGATCCGCAGCCGACCCGGTTCGGTGGTCGCGGCGGCGCGCAGCCGCTCGACGCCCTCCGCCCAGGCGGTGCCCCGCCCCGGCGGGGCGGGCGGGCCCGCGGCAGGCCGGGGCGGCGCACCGGAAGTGCCGCTCCCGGGCGCGGGCGCGCGTGTCGTGATGGCCACCGTGACCTCCCCCTTGGTCCCTCTGCTCCGGAGCAGTATGGCCTTAGCGACGGCCGACCACAGCACCCGGTGCTCGATCTTGGGTGATCCGTACCCGCGACCGGCCCGGAGGACGCCCCCGGTGCCGCCCCCGCCGCCCCCGCCACCCCTTCACCGTCAATACGTCGGGAGGGCCCCCACGGTTCCAGACCCGCCGCGTCCCCGGGCGGGTTCACCCGAAATGGGCACGGAGCTTCCCGTGCGCCCCGGGCGGCGCCCCCAGCGCGTCCAGTCCCAGCAGACCGGCGCCCAGCACCGGCGGCGCGGCCACCACCGAGACCCGCGCGAGCGGGGCCCGCCGCGCCAGCAGCGCCCCGATCCTGTCGTTGAGCTGCGGATGTCCGGCCGCGAGCACGCTGCCGCCCAGCAGCACCGGCACCTCCGCCGCCAACAGGCCGAGCCGCTCCAGTGCCACCGACGCCATCGCCACCACCTCGTCGGCCTGCCGTTCCACCAGGGAGGAGGCCACCGGATCGCCCGCCGCGGCCACCGCGAACAACACCGGCACCAGCTCGTGCACCCGCCGCCGGCCGAGGGACCCCAGGTGCAGCGCCTCGATCAACTCGTACATGGAGCCGAGCCCGAAGTGCCCGGGCAGCGCGACCGCCAGCTCCGTCGGACCGCCGCGCCCGTCCTCGGCGCGCGCCGCCCACCACAGGGCCTCCTCCGCGAGCCCGCCACCACCGCCCCAGTCACCGGAGATCATCCCGACGGCCGGGAAACGGGCGGTGCGCCCGTCGGGCAGCATGCCGACGCAGTTGATGCCCGCCCCGCAGACCACCGCGACCCCGCGCGGAGCTTCCCCGGCGGGCAGCCCCGCCCGCAGGATCGCGAAGGTGTCGTTGCGCACCTCGGTCGCCGCGCCCCAGCCGCGCGCGCTGACGGCGTCGGCCAGCTGCCGTTCCTCCACGGGGAGGTCCGCGTTGGCCAGGCACGCGGAGACCTGTGCGGCGTACGGGGCCCCGGGCCGCAGCCGGGGCAGCCCGGCGGCCTCCGCGGCCTCCGCCACGGCCTGCCCGAGGACGTCCACGGCCGTCTCGACACCGACCCGGGGCGGTTGGAAGCCCCCGGACCGACCGGTGCCGAGGACGCTGCCGTCGGCGCCGATCAGCGCGACGTCGGTCTTGCTGTTGCCGGCGTCGATCGCGAGCACGGCCGCGCCGGTGGGCGTCACGCCCATGGCAGGTGCTCCTTGTTGTGGGCCAGAAGCCGGTCGGTCAGTCCTTCCGCGAGGTCGAACTGTCCGACGAGGGGGTGCGCGAGGAGCGCCTTGAACACCCGCTCGCGCCCGCCGCGCAGGGCCGCGTCCAGCGCGAGGTCCTCGTACGCCGTGACGTGGGAGACCAGACCGGCGTACAGCGGGTCCAGCCGGGGGACGGCCAGCGTCGTCGGGCCGGAGCGGTCCACCCGGGCCGGTACCTCGATGACCGCGTCGTCCGGGAGGAACGGCAGGGTCCCGTCGTTGCGGGTGTTCACCACTTGGACTGAGCCGGAGCCGGAGCCGGAGCCGGAGCCGTCGCCGTCGCCCAGCAGGGCGGCGGCCAGGTCCACGGCGGCCTCCGAGTAGAAGGCGCCGCCGCGCTTGGCGAGCAGTGCGGGCTTCTCGTCGAGCGCGGGGTCCGCGTACAGGCCGAGCAGTTCCCTCTCCATCGCGGCGACCTCCGCGGCCCGCGAGGGCTTCTCGGCCAGCTCCCGGACCACCTCGTCGTGCGCGTAGAAGTAGCGCAGGTAGTACGAGGGGACGACGCCGAGCCGGTCCAGCACCGTGCGCGGCAGGTGCAGGTCGGCGGCGATGGCGTCGCCGTGCGCGGCGAGCAGCCGCGGCAGCAGGTCCTCGCCCTGCGGGCCGCCCCTGCGGACCCCCAGCTCCCAGGTGAGGTGATTGAGGCCGACGTGGTCGAGGTGGATCTCGGCGGGGGAGAGGTCGAGCAGCCTTGCGAACTTGCGCTGGAAGCCGATGGCGACGTTGCACAGCCCCACCGCCTTGTGCCCGGCCCGGAGCAGGGCGCGGGTGACGATCCCGACGGGGTTGGTGAAGTCGATGATCCAGGCGTCGGGTGCGGCCCGCCGGACGCGCTCGGCGATGTCCAGTACGACCGGGACGGTCCGCAGGGCCTTGGCGAGGCCGCCCGCACCGGTGGTCTCCTGGCCGACGCAGCCGCACTCCAGCGGCCAGGTCTCGTCCTGGAGCCGGGCGGCCTGCCCCCCGATCCGCAGTTGGATCAGCACCGCGTCGGCGCCGGCGACGCCCGCGTCCAGGTCGGAGGTGGTGGTCACGGTGGCCGGGTGTCCCTGGCGGGCGAAGATCCTGCGGGCCAGACCGCCGATCAGCTCCAGCCGCTCGGTGGCGGGGTCGATCAGCACCAGTTCCTCGACGGGCAGGCCGGCGCGGAGCCGGGCGAACCCGTCGATCAGCTCTGGGGTGTAGGTGGAACCGCCGCCCACCACTGCGAGTTTCATGGTCGTCAGCCTTTCACTCCGGTCAGGGTGACGCCTTCGACGAACGCCTTCTGGGCGAAGAAGAAGAGGACGATCACCGGTGCCATGACGAGCACGGTCGCCGCCATGGTGAGGTTCCAATTGGTGTGGTGCGCGCCCTTGAAGGACTCCAGGCCGTAGCTGAGGGTCCAGGCGGCCGGGTTGTCGGAGGCGTAGATCTGCGGGCCGAAGTAGTCGTTCCAGGCGCAGAAGAACTGGAACAGCGCGACGGCGGCGATGCCCGGCTTGGCCATGGGCAGCACGACGCGCAGCAGGGTGCGCAGTTCGCCGCAGCCGTCGACGCGGGCCGCGTCGAGGTACTCGTCGGGGATGGTGAGCAGGAACTGGCGCAGCAGGAAGATGGAGAAGGCGTCGCCGAAGGCCATCGGGACGATCAGTGGCCACAAGGTGCCCGACAGGTCCAACTGCTTGGCCCAGAAGAGGTACATGGGGATGACGACCACCTGCGGCGGCAGCATCATCATGGCGATCACCAGCAGCAGGGACAGCCGCCGCCCGCGGAAGCGGAACTTGGCGAGGGCGTACGCGACGGGCACCGAGGACACCACGGTCAACAGGGTGCCGAGGCCCGCGTACAGCAGGGTGTTGCGCCACCAGGTGAGGAAGCCGGGGGTGTGCCAGACGGTGGCGTAGTTGTCCCATTCCCAGGTCCGCGGCCACAGGTCGCGGGTCAGCGCCTGCTGGTCGCTCATCAGGGAGGTGAGGAGCAGGAAGACGAAGGGGAGGACGAAGAACAGGGCGGCGGCCACGCCCAGGCTGTGCACGGCGATCCAGTGCAGGACGGCCCTGCGCCGCGCCCGGCGGCCGGGCGCGAGGTCCGGCGTACTCATTCTCCTGCTCCGATCAGTCCGCCACGGCGCCGCATGAGGAGCGCGGTGAAGGCCATGGAGAGGGCGAACAGCACCAGGGCGACGACGCAGGCGGTGCCGTAGTCGAAGCGTTGGAAGCCGACGTTGTAGACCACTTGGGGAAGGGTCAGCGTGGACCTGTCGGGGTAGCCCGGCTCGAACTGCTGCCCCGAGCCGCCGATGACCCCGGCGGCCGCCTTCCCGGCGACCAGGGGCTGCGTGTAGTACTGCATGGCCTGGATGACGCCGGTGACCACCGCGAACAGGATGATCGGCGAGATGTTCGGCAGGGTGATGTGCCGGAACCGGGCCCGGGCGCCGGCGCCGTCGAGCTCGGCGGCCTCGTACTGCTCCTTCGGTACGTCGAGCAGCGCGGCCATGAAGATGACCATCAGGTCGCCGACCCCCCACAGTGCGAGGGCCGTGAGGGCGGGCTTGGACCAGTCGGCGTCGGTGAACCAGCCGGGCGCGGGCAGCCCCACCGATTCCAGCAGGGTGTTGACCGGGCCGGTGCCGGGATTGAGGAGGAAGACGAAGGCGAGCGTCGCGGCCACCGGCGGGGCCAGGTAGGGCAGGTAGAACAGGGTCCGGAAGAGTCCGGCCCCGGTCTTGATCCTCGTGATGAGCAGGCCGACGCCGAGGCCGAAGACGACCCGGCAGCTCACCATCACCAGAACCAGCCAGAGCGTGTTGCGCATGGCCGGCCAGAACAGCGGATAGTCCGTGAAGACGTAGCTCCAGTTGGCCAGTCCGTTGAAGACGGGCGGTCGGAAGCCGTCGTAGGAGGTGAAGGAGAAGTAGACGGTGGACAGCAGCGGGTAGGCGAAGAAGACCGAGAAGCCGATCAGCCAGGGGGACATGAAGGCGAGGGTCCGCAGCCGGGACCGGCGGTGCCTGGCCTTCAGGGCGCGCGCGTGCGGGCCCGCGGGGGCGTGGGTGTCGGGCATCGGGCCTACTGGGCCTTCGCGATGTCCGTGTCGATCTGCCGGTCGGTGGCGGCCAGCCCGGCGGGGATGTCGGGGACGGCTCCCTTCTCGACCGCGTACGCGAAGTCCTGGAACGTCAGCTGGTAGGTGCCGCCGTCGGCCTGGGCCGGGGTGGTGTTCGACTTCGGGTGGCGGGCGATGTCGATGAACGTCTTGAACTCGGGGGTCACCCGGAGGTCCGGGGAGTCGAGGGCGGCGAGCGTGGACGGCACGTTGTGGATGGCGTTGGAGAAGGCGACGACCGCCGCGGTGTCGGTGGTCATGTACCGCACGAGTTCCCAGGCGGCGTTCTGCTTGCGGCTCGCCGCCGAGATGCCCATGATCGTGCCGGAGACGTAGCCCTTGCCGTAGTCGGCGAGCTGGTCGTCGGGCACGGGCAGCGGGGCGGTGCCGATCTCGAACGGGACCCCGGCCTCCTTCGCCATGGCGGCCCGCCACTCGCCGTCGATCTGCATGGCGACCTGCCCCCGGTGGAAGGGGTGTTCGGCGCTCCACTCGTCACCGAAGCCGGCGCGGAACTTCTCCAGCTTCTCGTAGCCGCCGAGGTCGGCCACCAGGCCCTTCTGCGCGGTCAGCATCTTCGCGAAGGCGGGGTCGCCGGCGAGGTTCGACTTTCCGTCCGGGCCGAAGTAGGTGGGGCTCCACTGGGCGGCCAGTCGCATGGGGGTGGTCTCGTAGCCGTGGAAGGTGGGCATCAGGCCGACCTGTTCGTACGAGTCGCCGCTCGGCTTGGTCAGTTTCCGCGCGACCTCGGTGAACTCGCTCCAGGTGCGCGGTGCTTCGGTGATGCCGGCCGCCGCGAAGGCGGTCTTGTTGTAGACGAGGCCGTAGGCGTCGTTGAGCAGGGGCAGCGTGCACTGGTTGCCCTTGAACTGCGTGTACCCCAGCAGGGTCTTGGGGAACACCTTCGCCTTGTCGACCCCGGACTTCGTGAGGAAGGGGTTCAGGTCGACGAAGGCGCCGGAGTTGCAGAACTTTCCGACGCTGTCGGTGGTGAAGGAGGAGACCACGTCCGGAGCCTTGTCCCCGCCCGCCCGCAGGGCCTGGTTGACCTTGTCGTCGGTCATGTTGCCGGTGGCCTTGACCTTGATGTTCGGATGGGCCTTCTCGAACCGGGCGATGTTCTCCTCGATCGCCTTGACCTCGGCGGGCGCGGACCAGCCGTGCCAGAAGGTGAGGGTGACGTCCGCCTTCGGGTCGTCGGCGGCAGCGGTGCCGCTCTGCCCGGTGCAGGCGGTGGCGAGTACGGATATGGCGGCCAGGGCGGCCGCGGCCGTGGTGAGGCGTCCGGTTCTGGGCATGGCGGGGCTCGCTCTCTGCGGGAGGAACTTCCGGTGAGGGGTGCCAGGGAGGGGGTCTGGGGTGGGGGGGATCGGGAGTGAGCGCGGAGGGGCGCCCTAGCGGGAGGTGTCGAACACTTCCTCGCGGGCGGCGGCCAGGGCGCTCTCCAGGGCGCCCCGCAGGACGGGCCGCTCGCGGACCTCGCCGGTGACGAGCCGGGGCCGGGACGGAGCCAGCTCCGCCAGTTCGGCCTCCAGCAGCGTGCGCAGCGGGTCGCCGCCCGCGCCGATCACGGCCCCGGAGAGCACCACGATCTCCGGGTCCAGTACGGCTACCAGCGAGGCCAGACCCGTCGCGAGGACGGTGGCGTACGACCGCAGGAATTCGAGGTTCGCCCCGTCGGGGGCGGCGGCGGCCCGCTCCAGCAGGGCGACGCCGACGGCGACCTGCGGCCCGTGCGGGGCGTCCGGCGCGGGCGGCGGCGGGCTGTCGACGCCGAACTCGGCGGCGAGCCGGGGCAGTACCTGTACGCCGGCCAGCTCCTGGTAGCCGCCGGTGTTGGCCCGGGCGACCTGGCGGACGAGGGGGTGCCCGGACACGGGCAGGAAGCCGACCTCGCCCGCGCCGCCCGTCCAGCCGCGGTGCAGCCTGCCGCCCAGGACCAGGGCGGCGCCGAGGCCCTCCTCGTTCCACAGCAGGACGAAGTCCTGGTGGCCGCGGGCCGCTCCGAGGCGCTGTTCGGCGACGGCGGCGAGGTTGACGTCGTTCTCGTACTCGACGGGCACCGGCAGCGCCGCCGCCAGCTCGTCGAGCAGGGTGGGGGAGTGCCAGCCGGGCAGGTGGCTGGCGTACCGCAGCTGACCGCTCTGCGGGTCGAAGGCGCCCGGGGTGGCGATGACCAGCCGGTGCAGGTCGCCGAGTCCGACCCCGGCGGCGCGGACCGCCCCGTCGAGGGCCCGGGTGACCTGCTCCACTGCGCCGGCGCCCTCGGTGTAGGGGAGTTCGAAGCTGCCCGTCACCGTGCCCGTCAGGTCCGCGACCGCGGCGAGCACCCGTTCCGGGGTGACGTCGAGTCCGCCGACGTGGGCGGCCCGGGGGTTGAGGGCGTAGAGCTGGGCGCTGGGGCCGGGGCGGCCGCCGTCGGTGCCGGTGGCCACGACCAGTCCGGCGCTCTCCAGTCGGGCCAGCAGCTGCGAGGCGGTCGGCTTGGACAGTCCGGTCAGCTGCCCGATCCGGGTCCGGGACAGGGGGCCGTGCGTCAGCAGCAGCTCCAGGGCGGCGCGGTCGTTCATGGCGCGCAGCAGGCTGGGCGTTCCGGGCGTGGCGGCGGGCATGGCGCGGTCTCTCCTCAGCGAGGTGAACTGTTAGGTAAGTTTCCTATTGGGTTCCGAGTCGTGTCAATGCCGCTGCCCCGCCGGAAACGGACCGGCGGGGCAGCGGAGGGGCGCGGCGGGTGCGCGCGCCAGGACGTGGGTGACGGAGGGGGCTACTTGGTGATCCTCGGCGAGCCGGAACCGGAGCCCGAGCCGGAGCCCGGGTGCGGCGGGATCGGGGCGGTCGCCAGGGACTGCGGCGAGGTCGGGTTCGACAGGGCGGAGGGCGCCGCGACGGAAGCCGACGCGTCCGCGGCCTCCTCGGGCTCGTCGGCGACCGGCAGACCGCCGATGATCTTGATGCCCGCCGCGTCGAAGGCCTCCTTGATGCGCCACCGCAGCTCGCGCTCCACGGAGAACTGCTGACCCGGCATGGTCTTCGCCGAGACCGCGACCGTCATGGACGCCAGCAGCACCTCGTCCAGGCCCAGCACCTCCACCGGACCCCACAGGCGCTCGTCCCACGGGGACTCCTTCGCCAGCGAGTCGGCGACCTCCTGGACCACCTCACGGATGTGCGCGAGGTTCTCCGTCGGCTTGACCTGCACGTCCACGGCCGCCGTCGCCCAGCCCTGGCTGAGGTTGCCGATCCGCTTGATCTCGCCGTTGCGGACGTACCAGATCTCCCCGTTGTCGCCGCGCAGCTTCGTCACGCGCAGTCCGACCTCGATCACCTCGCCGGAGGCGACCCCGGCGTCGATCTTGTCGCCGACGCCGTACTGGTCCTCCATGATCATGAACACACCGGAGAGGAAGTCCGTCACCAGGTTGCGGGCACCGAAACCGATGGCCACACCGGCCACACCGGCACTCGCCAGCAGCGGCGCCAGGTCGATCTTCAGCGCGGCCAGCACCATCAGCGCCGCCGTGCCCAGGATCAGGAACGAGGCCACCGACCGCAGGACCGAACCGATGGCCTCCGAGCGCTGCCGGCGCCGCTCCGCGTTGACGAGGAGCCCGCCGAGCGCCGTACCCTCCACGGCCTCGGCGCTGCTGTTCATCCGGCTTATGAGCTTGGTCAGCGCCTTGCGGACCACCGACCGCAGCGCCGCGGCTATCACCACGATCAGCAGGATGCGCAGGCCGATGCTCAGCCAGGTGGCCCAGTTCTCCTCGATGAAGCTCGCGGCATTGGTCACGCTCTCGGCGGCGTCGTCGGTGGTGGTCGCTGCCGACGGGAGCAGAGTGGCGGGCGAGGGCACGGCAGGAACCTCCAGGCATAGCGGCCTGCCCGCCGAACGGGGTGTGCGGGCAGACCAACCACACTAACGGGGCACGGGGCCGACCTTGTTGCCGTGTTCGAGGGAGAGACCGGACTCACCCGGGGATGAAGGCGGTGTGGTTGAAAACACCTCGGACCCGTTACGGGCGCGTGGTGGCGCTTCGACCAGCCGTAAGGGGAGACTGGAGAGCAGATCGTCCCGGCGCGAGCCACGCGCCGCCGGCGTACAAGGAGGCAGTCCGTGCCGCACGTCCTGGTCCTCAACGCGTCGTACGAGCCGCTCGGCGTCGTACCGCTCCGACGCGCGCTCGTCCTCGTCCTGGAGAACAAAGCGGTCTCCCTGGAAGAATCGGGCGCCTTCCTGCACAGCGCCACGAGAGCCGTCCCCGCGCCCAGCGTGGTCCGGCTCAAGCGCTTCGTGCGGGTCCCCTACCGGGGGCCCGTTCCGCTCACCCGGCGCGCGCTCTTCGCCCGGGACGGCGGCCGATGCATGTACTGCGGGGCCGTCGCCACCAGCGTCGACCACGTCATCCCGCGCAGTCGGGGCGGCCTGCACGCGTGGGACAACGTCGTCGCCGCCTGCCGCCGCTGCAACCACGTCAAGGCCGACCGTCACCTCCTGGAGCTGGGCTGGCGGCTGCGCCACCAGCCCGCCCCGCCGTCCGGTCTGGCCTGGCGGATCATCGGAACGGGCCACCGGGACCCCCGGTGGATGCCCTACCTCCAGCCGTACGGTGCCGACGACGCGCTGGAACGCATCGGAGCCGCGGCGTCGTAGGGCCGGCCGCCCGCCTCCGCCGGCCGCCCCACCGCCCGCACCCCGTCAGCCCGCATTCGGCGCCCTCCGCCCCGCCGAACCTGTCGCCGCCGCCTCCGGAACGCCCGGGTCGGCGGCGACGCGGGTACCCGACGGCCCTCACCCCCGACCGGCGCCGACCCCGGGAGTGTGCGGCGGCCCGGCGCCGCCCCCTCGACGCGGTCTCGGGAGGTGCCGGAGAGCCGTTCGAAACCGCCGTCCACGGCCCCCGCGACAGGGCCGTTCGGGGTGGGCGAACCCGTCGGCGCGAGGGCCCCGCGACGGGCGGACGCCACCGCGCCGACCACCGGCGTTCCCGCCCCCCGTCCGCCGCGGCCGGGCCCCGCCTCCCGCCCCTGAGCTGCGCGGAGCCCCCGATCCCCGGCCGCCCCCGCGCGTGGGGACGGGTCCCGGTCGGCGACCCCGGCGGCGCGGGAGCTGCGATCATGGGGTGATCTGACCTGGATCCGCCAGGAATGCGGGGCCGCCGACTGGGTATGGCTGCGTTGTTCGCCGGGGTGTTGCATGGGCGGGTCCGACGATCTCGCGCAAAGGAGTGCTCCTGTGAAGGCCCGTACCGCGACCACCGTTTCCCCCGCCCGTTCTCCGCGCCCCGACCACGCCCGCCGGCCCGCGGCCGGCACCGCCGCAGCCGCCCCGACCGTCCCCGCACCCGCGGGCCCGGCCGCTTCCGAACCCCTCGATCCGACCACCCCGAAACCCAAGGCACCGCTCGCCCACCTGCCCGCCCCCGGCCGGCCGGAGGAGGACGCGCCCCTCACCAGTGAGCCCCCGTTGGCCGGATCCGCGTTCGCGCCGCTGACCGGCGAATCCCCGCTCATGGAAGAGGTCCCGCTGACCAGCGAGCCGAACCTCCCCGCCGCAACCGTCGCGGGCCAATAGACAGGGACACCGATGGACGACCTCGACCGGCTCGCGGCCCTGCACGGCGTCGCCTCCACCTACCAGCCGGCCGAGGACGTCACCGTCCCCGTGCCCCGGGACACCGTCAGGGCCGTCCTCGGCCGGATCGGGGTACCCGTGGACACCCCGCAGGACATCCGGGCGATGGCCGACGAGGACGAACGGGAGCGGGCCGGGCGGGCGCTGCCCCCCACGGTGGTGCTCTGGCAGGGCGAGCCCGCCCCGGCGCCGCTGACCGCGCTCCCCGCCGGTACCCGGATCCGGGTGGACCCGGAGGAGGGGCCCGAACCCCTCGTGTGGGAGGCGGGCGACGGGCGCTCGCCCCGCGGGCTCGTCTCCGGGCAGCCCGCGCAGCCGCCCCTCGGGGTGCACCGCCTGACCGTCGAACTGCCCGACGGGCACACGGCCGGCGCCACCCTGATCGTCGCCCCGGAGCGGGCACCGGCCGCGCCCGCCCGGGCCCACGGACTGCTCGTCCAGCTGTACTCCCTGCTCTCGGAGCGCTCCTGGGGCATGGGCGACCTCGGCGACCTGACGGAACTCGCCCGCTGGGCCGCCCGCACCCACGGCGTCGACTTCATCCAGGTCAACCCGCTGCACGCGGCCGTCCCGGGGGCCCCGACCGACCCGTCCCCATACCGGCCCTCCTCGCGGCGCTTCCCCGATCCGGTGCACCTGCGGATCGAGGACGTCCCCGAGTACGCCGACTGCCCGGACCGCGCCGCCCTCGCCGAACTCGCCGCCCGCGGCGCGGAGCTGCGCCGGGAGGTGCTGGAGAAGGGGGCCCTGATCGACCGGGACGCCGTGTGGGCCCTCAAGCGCGAGGCCCTGGAACTGCTGTACGCCGTCCCGCGCGCCCCCGCCCGGGAGGCGGGCTACGGCGAGTTCCGCGCGGAGCAGGGCGCCCACCTCGACGCGCACGCCGCCTGGTGCGCCGCCGCGGCCGGGGAGGACCCGCAGGAGCGGACCGACTTCCACCGCTGGCTGGTCTGGCTGACGGACACCCAGCTGACCGCCGCCCAGCGGTCCGCGCGGGAGGCCGGGATGACGGTCGGCATCGTGCACGACCTGGCCGTCGGCGTGCACCCCGAGGGTTCGGACGCCGGTGCGGGCCCCTTCCACGCCCGCCACATCAGCGTCGGCGCCCCGCCGGACGCCTTCAACGCGCGCGGCCAGGACTGGGGCTTGCCGCCCTGGCGGCCCGACGCCCTGGAGGGCACCGCCTACGCCCCCTTCCGGGCCCTGCTGCGCGGGCTGTTCCGGTACGCGGGGGCCGTCCGCATCGACCACGTGATGGGTCTGTTCCGGCTCTGGTGGATCCCGCAGGGGGCGCCGCCGGCCGAAGGCACGTACGTCTCCTACGACGGCGAGGCGATGCTGGCCGTCCTGGTGCTGGAGGCCCACCGGGCGGGGGCCCTGGTGGTCGGCGAGGACCTCGGGACGGTGGAGCCGCGCGTGCGCCGCGCGCTGGCCCGGCGCGGGATCCTCGGCACCTCGGTGCTGTGGTTCGAACGGGACTGGGAGGGCGACGGGGAGCCGTTGGAGCCCGAGGAGTGGCGGGCCGACTGCCTGGCCGGCGTCACCACCCACGACCTGCCGCCCACCGCCGCCAAGCTGGCCGGGGAGCACGTCGAACTGCGGGACCGGCTCGGCCTGCTGACCCGTCCGTTGGAGGTGGAGAAGGCCGAGGACGCCGCCGACACCGCCCGGTGGCTGGAGGTGCTGGAGCGGCTCGGCCTGGAGACCGGGACCGAGGAGGCGGACGTCCGGTCCCTGTACGCCTTCCTGCTGCGCACGCCCGCCCGGCTGGTCGGCGTGTGGTTGCCGGACGCGGTGGGGGACCGGCGGCCGCAGAACCTGCCGGGCACCTGGGACCAGTACCCCAACTGGAGGCTGCCGATCGCCGACGCCTCGGGCCGACCGCTCACCCTGGAGGAACTGACGGCCTCGCCCCGGGCGAACGCCCTGCTGAGCGCGGTGCGGGAGGGGACGGGGACCCGTACGGCACCCCCGGGCGCGCGGCCGCTCTAGGTGTTCGCTACGTTTGCACCGTGGACAAGAAGAACGCTCTGCGCGCCGGCGCCATCACGGCCGGAACGACGCTGATGATGCTGCTGATGACGTCTCCCGCCCTCGCGCTGACCCCCGACGACGGTGACGACCCGGGCCCCAAGCTGAGCATCGCCGAGACGCTCGGCCTGTTCGTGGCCGCGCCGATCGTGCTGTTCCTGGTCATCGCGGGTCTGGTGATGGTCGGCGACAAGTCGCGCAAGACCCAGGCCTGACCGACCGGGCAGGTCCCAACTTCATGCTTCCGGGGCGCCGGAGGTCCGCGCGACCGTCGTAGGACGGTCGCGGTGCGACCTCCGGCGCCCCGTCGTGTCTACGGCACGTCGGCCATGAGCTTGCGCAGCAGGACGGTCAGCTGTTCGACCTCTTCGCCGTCGAGGCCGGCCAGGGCCGCTCGCTGGACCTCCAGACCCGCGGTGACCGCCTCGTCGATCAGGGCGAGCCCGCGGTCGCTGATCGTCACCTGGAGCCCGCGCCGGTCGTGCGGATCGGGGCTGCGGCCCAGCAGCCCGGCCTTCTCCAGCTTGTCCAGGCGTCCGGTCATCCCGCCCGTCGTGAGCATCAGCGTGGCCGACAGCTGGCGCGGCGAGAGCGTGTACGGGGCGCCGGAGCGGCGCAGCGTGGCGACGACGTCGAACTCCCCGCGGGAGATCCCGTAGCGGTTGTAGGTCCGTTCCATCGCGTCGCCCATGGCCTTGGTGATCCGGTACATCCGCCCGAAGACGGCCATGGGGGCCGTGTCCAGATCGGGGCGTACGGCGTACCACTGCGCGGCGATGGCGTCGACGGCGTCCTTGTTGGCCTCGGTCATGAACGCAGTATCCGGGTTCCGCTTCCTCGTTCGCAAGAAAGTTGCTTGACGGAAAGTGGCTTAGTGCTAAGCTACTTTCAAGTGACCTACTTGGGGGAGGAGGCGTGATGAAGGTGTTCCGGGGGACCGCGGAAACCAGGGTGGAGGGGGAACGCTCCCTCCTCGCCGGTGTCGGGATCAGCGCGGTCGGCATCGGGATGTACATCCCGTTCTCCCTCGTGTTCTTCCACCACGTCACCGGCCTCTCCTTCACCCTCGTCGGACTGGTGCTCACCGTCACCGGCCTGGCCGGGCTGGCCTTCGTGCCGCCGGCGGGATCCGCCGTGGACCGGTTCGGCGCCCGCAGGGTCAGCCTCGCGCTCCACGCGGTCCGGGCGCTCGGCTTCGCCCTCTACCCCTTCGCGGGATCGCCGACCGCCTTCGCGGCCGTCGCCCTGGTGACCGCGCTCGCCGACCGCTCCTTCCCCGTCGTCCAGCAGTCCCTCATCGGGGAGGTGGCCCGCGGCGGCGCCCGCGACCGCCTCCAGGCCTCCGTACGGGCCCTGCAGAACGCGGGCATGGGCGCAGGCGCCCTGCTCGTCTCCGGGGCGCTCGCACTCTGGGGGACCGGCGGGTTCCAGTACACCGCCTGGGGCAACGCCCTGGCCTTCGCCCTCGCCGGAGCGCTCGTCTCCCGGGTCCGGCCCGTGCGCGACGCCGATGTGCCGGACTCCGCCGGCCGCCCGGCCGTCGGGTACCGGACGGTGCTGCGGGACCGGCCCTTCCTCGGACTGACCGCCGCCAACTTCCTGACCGCGCTCGGCTACGCGGCCCTGTCGGTCCTCTTCCCCCTCTACATCTCCACCTGGCTGCGCGGACCCGACTCCCTCACCGGAGCCGCCTTCACCGTCAACACCGCGCTGTGCGCCGGGATCGGCGTCCTGGTCGCCGGCCGGGTGCGACGCTCCGGAGCCCGCCGCACCCGCTCCGCCGCCCTCGGGGCGCTGCTCTTCGCCGCCGCCTTCGCCGCGCTGATCGTGCTCGGCACCCTGCGCCCCGGAGGGACCGTCACCGCGGTCGCCCTGCTGGCCATCGTCGTCGTCTACACCCTCGGCGAACTGGTGCACAGCCCCTCGGGCGGCGCCCTGTCCGTCTCGGCCGCCCCCGAAGCGGTCCGCGGCCGCTACCTGGCCACCTACCAGCTGTCGTACGCGCTGGCCACGGCACTGGCCCCGTCCCTGTTCACCCTCCTGCTCGCGGTCGACGGCCGGCTGCCCTGGGCCGTCCTCGCCGTCGCCGCCCTCGGCGCCGCGACGGCCCTGCTCCTGCTGGAGCGCCACCTGCCGGCCGAGGCCGTCCACACCACCCCGCCGGCCCCCGTCGGTGGGCCCGTCGGCGCCGGCGCCGTCGCCTGAGCCCACCGCCGCCCGGTCCGATCCCACGTTTCCTCATCCGCCCGAGGAGTCCCCGTGAACCGCCTGACCACCACCCTGCTGACCGCCCTGGCCCCGATCTCCTGGGGTTCGACGTACTTCGTCGCCAGCGAGCTCCTGCCCCCGGATCGACCCCTGTTCACCGGAGCCATGCGGGCCCTGCCCGCCGGACTCCTCCTCATAGCCCTCTCCCGGACCCTGCCCAAGGGCGAGTGGTGGTGGAAGTCCGCCGTCCTCGGCACGCTCAACATCGGTGCGTTCTTCCCCCTGCTCTTCCTCTCCGCCTACCGGCTGCCCGGCGGCGTCGCCGCCGTACTGGGCTCCGCGGGCCCGCTGTTCGTCGTCGGACTCGCCGCCCTGTTGCTGGGCGAGCGGGCCCGGCTGCGCACCGTCCTCGCCGCCGTCGCCGCCGCGTTCGGCGTGAGCATGGTGGTGCTGACCGCCGAGGCCGAGCTCGACCTCATCGGCGTCATCGCCGGTGTGGTCTCCTCCGCCTCCATGGGCGCCGGCACCGTGATGACCAAGCGCTGGGGGCGTCCCGAGGGCGTGGGGCCGCTGGCCGTGACCGGTTGGCAGCTGACCGCGGGCGGGCTGGTCATCATCCCGCTCGCCGTCCTGATCGAGGGGGCGCCGCCCGCCCTCGACGGCAATGCCTTCCTCGGCTACGGCTACATGATGCTGATCAACACCGGCATCGCGTACTGGCTGTGGTTCCGCGGCATCGGCCGGCTCAGCGCCACCTCCGTCACCCTGCTCGGCCCGCTGTCCCCGCTCACCGCGGCCGTCATCGGGTGGGCCGCGCTCGGTCAGGCCCTGTCCCCGGTGCAGCTGGTCGGCATGGCCATCGCCTTCGGCGCCACCGTCATCGGGCAGCTCCCCGGTCGGACACCTCGGGTCCCGCAGAAAACGTTCAGTTCTGCTGAAGGTATTGATCGAAATGTTTCGATGGACCTGAGCAATGCGGAGGTGCGACGGTAGGTCCCACGACATACCGATCCAGATCCCGAGGGGGAGACACCACGTGACCGTCACGGACCAGGTCCGCACCCGCCGGCAGGCCCGGCGGGGCCAGCAGGGGAACGAAGGCCGGCCGGCCCCGCAGCAGCCCGGCACCCCGGGCGCCAAGGGCGCCGCCGGCATCGGCCTCCTCCTCGCCCTGGTCGCCACGGTCGTCTGGTCCGGCAGCTTCGTCGCCACCCGGGGCATGGCCGACACCGTCCCGCCCGTCCAGGCCGTCTTCTGGCGGTGGATCATCGCCGCCGTCGCGGTCGCCCCGTTCGCCGCCCGGCAGGCCTGGCTGCAACGGGCCCTGCTGCGCAAGCACCTCGGCTACGTCAGCCTCGCCACCCTCTTCGGCGTCACCCTCTACAACACCCTCGTCCACCAGGCCGGACTGACCACCTCCGCCTCCAACATGGGCATGATCATGGCGGCCTCGCCCGTCATCATGGCCGTCTACTCCCGGCTCGGCGGCGAACGGCTCGGCGCCCGGCGCACCTTCGGGCTGCTGCTCGCCGCGTTCGGCGTCCTGCTCCTCGTCGGCGACGGCTCGATCGGCTTCGACTTCGGCGCCGGCGACCTGTGGATGTTCGGGGCCGCCCTGTCCTTCGCCACCTACAGCGCCCTGCTGAAGCGCAAGCCCGTCGAGATCGGCCAACTCGCCTTCCTGTTCGCCACCTTCGTCCTCGGCGCGCTGATGCTCGCCCCCGCCTACGCCGTCTCGCTCGCCGTCCAGGGCGGCTTCGAGGTCACCCCCGGCTCGGCCGGACAGCTGCTGTACGTCGGCGTCTTCTCCTCCGCCGTCGCCTTCTTCGCCTGGAACAAGGCCGTCTCGGTGATCGGCGCGGCCCGGGCGGGCGTCGTCTACTACCTCCAGCCCGTGTGCGTCGCCGGACTCGGCTTCCTGCTCCTCGGCGAACACACCGGCCCCGCTCAACTGCTGTGCATGGCGCTGATCCTGGGCGGCGTGGGACTCGGTGCCCGCCGGTAGGTTCGGTCCCATGACCGAGTGGGACATCAAGAAGCTGCGGATCCTGCGGACCCTCGCCGACCGGGGGACCGTCACCGCCACGGCCGAGGCGCTGCACATGACGCCCTCGGCCGTCTCGCAGCAGCTGACCAACCTCGCCCGGCAGCTGGGGGTGCCGCTGCTGGAGGCCCAGGGCCGACGGGTAAGGCTCACCGACGCCGCCCACCTGGTCCTGCGGCACACCGAGGCCGTCTTCGCGCAGCTGGAGCGGGCCGACGCCGAACTCGCCGGGTACCTGTCCGGGGAGGCCGGCGAGGTACGGATCGGTGCCTTCTCCACCGCCGTGCCCGTCCTGGTCGTCCCCGCCGTCGCCGCCCTGCGGCGCACCCACCCGGGGGTGGAGGTACGGATCCGCGAGACCGAGGCTGCCGAGTCCTACGAGCTGCTGACCGCCGGGGCCGTGGACCTCGCGCTGTCCCTGGCCGCACACGCGCCCGGCGCCCGCGACCCCCGGTTCAGCCGGATCACGCTGCTGGAGGACCCCCTGGACGTGGCCCTGCCGCCCGGCCACCCGCTGACCGCCGCGCCCGCGCTCCGGCTGGCCGACCTGTCCGGGGAACGGTGGATCTACGGGGGCAGCGGCCCCTGGTCGGAGATCACCCGCAGCGCCTGCGAGGCCGCCGGGTTCGTCCCGGAGCAGGCCCACTCGGCCTCCGGGTGGACCGCGATCCTGGCCATGGTGGAGGCCGGGATGGGAGTGGCGCTCGTCCCGCGCATGGTCACCGGCCGGGCGGCGGGGGTCACCGTACGGGTCCTCGCCCACGACCGGCCCGCCCGGCACGTCATCGCCGCGCTGCGCCGGGGCTCCGAATCGGCGCCCGCCGTGTCCCGCGTCCTGGCTGCCCTGCGCGAGACCGCCGGCGCGCTGCGCTGAACCGGGGCCGGACGCACCCGGCCCCCGCCCGGTGAACGGGGCGGGGGCCGGGGTCGGTCCGGGGCCGGGTCAGATGGCGGCGGCGCCCGCCGCCGCGTCGGCCTCCTGGGCCTTCAGGGCGCGCTCGACGCCCGACCGGGACTCCGACACCAGACGGCGCAGGCCCGCGTTCGGCTCGGCCGAGGCCAGCCAGGAGTCCGTCGCGTCCAGGGTCTCCTGCGAGACCTGGAGCGACGGGTAGAGGCCCACCGCGATCTGCTGGGCGATCTCGTGGCTGCGGGTGTCCCAGACCTCCTTGACCGCGGCGAAGTACTTCGCGGTGTACGGGGCGAGCAGCTCGCGCTGGTCGGTCTGGACGAAGCCGCCGATCACGGCCTCCTGCACCGCGTTCGGCAGGTCGCCGGACTCCACCACCGAGGCCCACGCGGCGGCCTTCGCCTCCGCGGTCGGGCGCGCGGCCCGCGCGGTCGCCGCGTGGCGCTCGCCCGCGGCCGTCGCGTCCCGCTCCAGCTCGGCGGCGATCGCCGCCTCCCCGACGAGGCCCGTCGCGACGAGGCGCTCCAGGAACGCCCACCGCAGCTCGGTGTCCACGACCAGGCCCTCGATCTCGGCCGTACCGTCCAGCAGCGCCGCCAGGTAGGTCAGCTGCCCCTCGGTGCGGGCCGTCGCCGCGAAGGCGCGGGCCCACGCCAGCTGGTGGTCGCTGCCCGGCTCGGCGCCGCGCAGGTGCTCCAGCGTGGCCTCCGTCCAGGTGGCCAGGCCCTGCTCGCGCCACGCCGGGTCGGCGTACAGGTCGACGGCCAGCTTGACCTGGCGGTGCAGGGACTGCACGACGCCGATGTCCGACTCCTTGCCGATGCCCGACAGCACCAGCGCGAGGTAGTCGCGGGTCGCGAGCTCGCCGTCGCGGGTCATGTCCCAGGCGGAGGCCCAGCACAGGGCGCGCGGCAGCGACTCCGCGAAGTCGCCCAGGTGGGCGGTCACGTTGGCGAGGGACACCTCGTCCAGGCGGACCTTCGCGTAGGACAGGTCGTCGTCGTTGAGCAGGACGACCGCCGGACGGGCCCGGCCCACCAGCTCCGGCACCGCCGTGAGGCCGCCGTCGATGTCCAGCTCGATCCGCTCGGTGCGCACGAGAGCGCCGTCGCTCAGGTCGTACAGGCCGACCGCGATGCGGTGCGGACGCAGCACCGGCTCGCCCTTCGCGCCCGCGGGGAGCGCCGGAGCCTCCTGGCGGATCGCGAAGGCGGTGATCACGCCCTGCACGTCCGTCTCCACCTCCGGCCGCAGGACGTTGATGCCGGCCGTCTCCAGCCACGCCTTCGACCAGGCCGTCAGGTCGCGGCCCGAGGTCTCCTCCAGGGCGCCCAGCAGGTCCGACAGGCGCGTGTTGCCGAACGCGTGCGCCTTGAAGTAGGCCTGCACGCCCTTGAAGAAGGCGTCCTTGCCGACGTACGCGACGAGCTGCTTGAGCACCGAGGCGCCCTTGGCGTACGTGATGCCGTCGAAGTTGACCAGGACGTCGTCCAGGTCACGGATGTCCGCCATGATCGGGTGCGTGGACGGCAGCTGGTCCTGCCGGTACGCCCACGTCTTCATGGAGTTGGCGAAGGTGGTCCACGCGTGCGGCCACTTCGAGCCCTCGGCGTCGGCCTGGCAGGCGATCGAGGTGTAGGTGGCGAACGACTCGTTCAGCCACAGGTCGTTCCACCACTCCATCGTGACGAGGTCGCCGAACCACATGTGGGCGAGCTCGTGGAGGATGGTCTCGGCGCGCACCTCGTACGCCGCGTCCGTCACCTTCGAGCGGAAGACGTACTGGTCGCGGATGGTCACCGCGCCCGCGTTCTCCATGGCGCCCGCGTTGAACTCGGGCACGAAGAGCTGGTCGTACTTCGCGAACGGGTAGTCGTACGCGAACTTCTCCTGGAACCAGTCGAAGCCCTGCCGGGTCACGTCGAAGATCTCGTCCGCGTCGAGGAACTCGGCGAGCGAGGGGCGGCAGTAGATGCCGAGCGGCACCGACTGGCCGTCCTTGCCCTCGTAGGAGCTGTGCACCGCGTGGTACGGGCCCACGATCAGCGCGGTGATGTACGAGGAGATGCGCGGGGTCGGCTCGAAGGCCCAGACCCGGTCCTTCGGCTCCGGCGTCGGGGAGTTCGAGATGACCGTCCAGCCCTCGGGGGCCGTCACGGTGAACCGGAACGTCGCCTTCAGGTCGGGCTGCTCGAAGCTGGCGAACACGCGCCGCGCGTCCGGCACCTCGAACTGGGTGTAGAGGTAGGCCTGCTGGTCGACCGGGTCGACGAAGCGGTGCAGCCCCTCCCCGGTGTTGGTGTAGGCGCAGTCGGCGACGACGCGCAGCTCGTTGTCCCCGGCGGCGAGGTGGTGCAGCGCGATCCGGGAATCCCGGAAGACGGCGGCCACGTCCAGCGACTTGCCGTTCAGGACGATCTCGTGCACGGCCGGCGCGACGAGGTCGATGAAGGTCTCGGCGCCGGCCTCGGCCGACCGGAAGCGCACGGTGGTCACGGACGGGTAGGTACCGCCCTCCTGCGCACCGCTGAGGTCGAGTTCGACCTCGTACGAGTCGACGGTGAGCAGCGCCGCGCGCTGCTGAGCCTCTTCACGGGTGAGATTCGTGCCAGGCACGCGGTCATCTCCTTTGATGGTGACGTAGCCCCGCCATCCTTCCACGAGGTCCGGGCCACCGCGCCGGAGTATCCCGCGGGCGAACGCGAGGTCCGATTTCGGCCGGCGCCGGGGGAGCCGGCCCAGCACGATCGCACCCATGACCTCCTCCACCGTGCGACCCCGCGCCCTGCCCCTCGACCCCGCCGCCCTCGCCGAGCTGCGCCTGCGCGACGACGCGGGCCGGCCCTGCCTCCCGTACGAGGACCCGGAGGGCGGCGCCCCGCTGCGCTGCTGCCTGCGCCGCAGCCGGGCCGGCGAGCGCATCGCCCTGGTGTCCTACGCGCCGCTGCGCCGCTGGGCGGCCGGCTCCGGCGCGGACCCGGGGGCGTACGACGAACAGGGCCCCGTGTTCGTGCACGCCGACCCCTGCGCCGGCCCGCCGGAGGGCGCCGGCCTGCCCTTCGGGACACCGGGGGCGCTGCGCGTCGCCCGGCGCTACGACGCGGCCGGTCGGATCCTCGGCGGCCGCGCGCTGGAACTGGGCGAGGAACCCGACGCGGTCGTCGGGCAGGCGCTCGCCGAGGCCTTCGCCGACCCGGAGGTCGCCCTCGTGCACGTCCGGGCGGTGGAGTACGGCTGCTTCCTCTACGAGGTGCGCCGGCCGTGAAACGGGGGAGGGGCGGGCGCCGTACGGCACCCGCCCCTCACGCACCGGCGACCGGTCAGGCCTGGCGGAGTTCCTCGGCCACGAGCTCCGCGATCTGCACCGCGTTCAGCGCGGCGCCCTTGCGCAGGTTGTCGTTGGACAGGAACAGCGCGAGGCCGTTGTCGACGGTCTCGTCCACCCGGATGCGGCCCACGTACGAGGCGTCCTTGCCGGCCGCCTGGAGGGGCGTCGGAATCTCGGACAGCTCGACGCCGGGGGCGTCCTTCAGCAGCTCGTAGGCGCGCTCGACGCCGATCGGGCGCTCGAAGCGGACGTTGACCTGGAGCGAGTGGCCCGAGAAGACGGGGACGCGCACGCAGGTGCCGGAGACCTTGAGCCCGGGGATCTCCAGGATCTTGCGGGACTCGTTGCGGAGCTTCTGTTCCTCGTCGGTCTCGAAGGAGCCGTCGTCGACGAGGTTGCCCGCGAGCGGGACCACGTTGTACGCGATCGGGCGCTTGTAGACGGCCGGCTCGGGGAAGTCCACGGCGCCGCCGTCGAAGGTCAGCTGGTCGGCGGCCTCGGTGACCGCGCAGGCCTGGCCCTTGAGCTCGGCGACGCCCGCCAGGCCCGAGCCGGAGACGGCCTGGTAGGTGGTGGCGATCAGGGCGAGCAGGCCGGCCTCGTCGTGCAGCGGGCGCAGCACCGGCATCGCGGCCATGGTGGTGCAGTTCGGGTTCGCGATGATGCCCTTGGGGCGGTTCTTGATCGCGTGGGGGTTGACCTCGGAGACGACGAGGGGGACCTCCGGGTCACCGCGCCAGGCCGAGGAGTTGTCGATCACGACGGCGCCCTGGGAGGCGACCTTCTCGGCGAGGGCCCTGGAGGTCGCGCCGCCCGCGGAGAAGAGCACGATGTCCAGGCCGGAGTAGTCGGCCGTGGAGGCGTCCTCGATGGTGATCTCCTGGCCCTCCCACTCCAGGGTCGAGCCCGCGGAACGGGCCGAGGCGAACAGCCGCAGCTCGTCCAGCGGGAACTTCCGCTCGGCCAGGATGCCGCGCATGACTCCGCCGACCTGTCCGGTGGCTCCGACGATTCCGACCCTCACGGTGACTCCTCTACGTATGTACGACGCGGGCGCGCGTGGAGCCATCATGCGTTCGACCCCACGAGCCTTGTCCAATCCATTGTCCGAGGGACGGACGGTGTCCCGGACGTGAACCCCCGTGACGAGTGCGTGACGGGCGTGTTGCAGGGCCCCCGAACGTCCGTTTTGCCTGGTCGGTGGCGGTTAGCGTCCGGACTGTCGTGCCCGGTATCCGGACGCGACAGTCCGGATGTCGAACCGTCTACTCGGGGAGAACCACGTGCGGGACCACCGCCACCGCCGCTCCATACCTGCCCTCGCCGCCCTCGCGGCCGCCGCCGTAGCCGCTCCCGTGCTGTTCGCGGCCGGGCCGGCCGCGGCCCACGACCGCGACCACCGCGAGGGCCGGCTCGCCAAGGAACTCGTCGAGGAGGTCACCGCGCGCGGCGCCCACCGGCACCTGGCGAAGTTCCAGCAGATCGCCGACGCCAACGGCGGCAACCGCGCCGCGGGCACCCCGGGCCACGCCGCGTCGGCGGCCTACGTCCACGACACCCTGAAGAAGGCCGGCTACCAGGTCTCCTACCAGGACTTCGACATCCACGAGGCCCGCACGAGGACCGAGCGGACCACCGTCCTCGGCGCCGGTCCCCGGGAGCTCGCCACCGCCGCCTTCACCTTCACCCCCTCCACCCCGGCGGGCGGGCTGACCGCCCCGCTCGCCCTCGCGCGGGTCGACGAGAGCCCCGGCTGCACCGCCGACGACTATCCGGCCGGTGCCTTCGCCGGGCGGATCGCCCTGGTCAAGCGGGGTACGTGCACCTTCGTCGAGAAGCAGAAGGCGGCCGCCGAGGCGGGTGCGCTCGGCGTCATCGTCTACAACCACAGCGGCACCACCCCGGTCCGCGGTGGGTTCTCCTCGCCCGCCGAGGGGCTGATCCCGAGTGCGGGCATCACCCTGGCCGACGGCGAGGCGTTGGCCGCGGCGGTCGCCGCCGGCGAGGTGAAGGTACGCCTGGACCTGGACCAGGAGCACGTGAAGAAGACCACCCGCAACGTGATCGCCGAGACCCGGGGCGGCCGCGCCGACCGGGTCGTGGCCGTCGGCGCCCACCTGGATTCCGTCCCCGAGGGCCCGGGCATCAACGACAACGGCTCGGGTTCGGCCGGTCTGCTGGAGGTGGCGCTGAAGCTCGCCGACGAGGGCGCGAACAAGAAGGGCAAGGGCAAGCAGCCCGCGAACAAGGTTCGCTTCGCCTGGTGGTCGGCGGAGGAGCTGGGCCTGCTGGGCTCCGAGCACTACGTGGCGCGGCTGTCGGAGAAGCAGAAGAAGGACATCGCCCTCTACCTGAACTTCGACATGATCGCCTCGCCCAACCCGGCGCAGTTCGTCTACGACGGCGACGACTCGGACAAGGTCGGCGCGGGCGCGGGCCCGGCCGGCTCGGCGCAGATCGAGGCGCTGATCAACGGCTTCCTGGACAAGAAGGGCAAGCCGCACGAGGGCAGTGACTTCGACGGCCGCTCCGACTACGGCCCGTTCATCGCGAACGGCATCCCGGCGGGCGGCACCTTCACCGGCGCCGAGGGGATCAAGACCGCCGAGCAGGCCAAGCGCTACGGCGGCACGGCCGGAGCCCCGTACGACCCGAACTACCACGGGGCCGGGGACACCCTGAAGAACCTGGACCTGAAGGCCTTCGACACGAACCTGGACGTCATCGCGCACGCGGTGGGCACCTTCGCCGAGTCGCTGCGCCCGCTCGGCAAGTAGCGGATCCGAGGGGGGAAAGGCCGGAGGGGCGGTGCTCGTGACGAGCGCCGCCCCTCCGGTTCGTTCGGGTCCTACCGGGTTACGGGAGGACCTTGTCGATCTGGACGCTGCCGGTGCCGGCGGCGGTGCCGCGGGCGTTGAGCAGCTGGACCTGGCCGAAGAACTGACGGCCCTCGGGGGCCGCGCTGTTGACCAGGACGTTCGCCGAGACCTGCGCCGAGGCGCCGGAGGCGAGGTTCACCGTGGCGGCCTCGTCGACCTGGACGGAGCCCAGACCGGCCGAGAAGAACACGTCGCGGTAGTCGTACGTGGTGGTGCCGGCCGGGATCGCGTAGCCGATGACCTTGATGCTGTAGGTGCCGGCGGCCGGCTTGAGCAGGCTCACGGCCTCCTCGGAGTCGCCGTCGGCGGCGGTGCCGACCTTGACGCCGTCCTTGTAGACCTCGAGGTCGAGGTCGGCGCCCGTGTCGGACGTCTTGCCGATGGCGACGTCGAGGCGGGAGACGCCCTCGCCGATGGTGACCTCGGTGGTCTGGGTCTCCCCGGCGGCGATGGTCGGCTTGGCGACCTTCGCGGAGCCGAGCGGACCGCCCTGGAGCTTGCCGCCGGCGATGACCGCGGCGTCGTTCTTGACGGTCCACTGGACCGGCGCCGGGGTGCCCTGCTTGACCTCGGGAAGGACCTTGACCGCGGGGTCGAAGGAAGCACCGAGGACGGACACGTCCAGCTTGTACGGGTTGTCGAGCAGCGGCGACGTACGACGCGACTCGACCTCGATCTCCCAGACGCCCGGGGTCGGCTCGGCGTACGAGCGCAGGTCCGGGCGGCAGGTGTTCGCCGGGTTGTCGTAGTTCGGGTAGCACTGGGTCGTGGCGCTGTCCTCGACGCCCAGACCGTACGGGTGGATCGAGATGAAGCGGGTCTGGCTGTCGGGCTTCAGACCGCCCAGGGCGACCTCAAGGGTCTTGGTGCCCGGGGGGACCGTCACGAAGTACGACTTGTGGCTGTTGCGCTGCACGGACGAGGTGTCCGAGAGGGTGTAGGACGGCTTCGCCAGCGGGGCGGCCGCGACGACCGTCGCCAGGACCTGCTTGTCGATGCCCTCGGTGTTCGGGTCGTCGAGCTGCAGGATGCCGCTGTGGACGCCGGCCGACTTGACGTTGGCCTCGACCTTGATGGTGACGGGCTTGTTCAGCGGCAGGGTGACGTAGTCGTAGCCGCCGATGACCTTGAAGCTGCCGTCGTTGTGGCGCCAGCTCAGGTCGTGCCGGGTGCCGTACTTCACGCCGGTGGTGCGCGTGACGACGACGTTGTAGACCTTCTTCTGGCCGACCTTCAGACCGCCCTCGCGGTCGTAGATGCCGGTGCCGAAGCCGGGGGTCTTCAGGAACTGGTCGATCGCGGTGTCGACCGGGGCCTTGACCGTGAACTCCTCGGCCTTCGCGTCGCGCTGGATGGACTCCCACGCGGCGTTCACGTCGAGCAGGCCCGCGCCCTGGGCGTGCGCCGGGACGTCGTCGATCTTCTTGGCGGTGCTGGTCAGCGCGACCCGCAGGTTGGCCGGCTTCAGAGCGATGTTGCTCTGCTTGGCGGCCGAGATCAGCAGGGCGCCGGCGCCCGCCGCCTGCGGCGAGGACATCGACGTGCCCTGGAGCATGCCGTAACCGGCCGGGAGGTTGTAACCGGCCTCCTTCACGGGCGCGCCGGGCAGCCAGGTCTGGATGGTGTTGATGGCCGAGCCGGGAGCGGTGATGGTCGGCGTGAAGCCGCCGTCCTCACGCGGACCGCGCGAGGAGAACGGGAACATGTTGTACTTCTTGCTCACGCCGGAGCCGTAGTTGGCGGCCCAGGTCTCCTTGGAGACCGCGGCACCCACGGAGATGACCTTGTCCGCGAGACCGGGGTCACCGATGGTGTTGACGCCGGGGCCCTCGTTGCCCGCCGAGATGACGAGCTGGACACCGTAGGTGTCGATGAGGTTCTTGTAGAGCTCGGAGCGCGCGTTGTTGCCGTCGTTGAGCGCCGGCAGGCCGCCGATCGACATGTTGACGATGTCGACGCCGCGGTTCACGACGAGGTCGATCATGCCCTCGGTCAGCGCGACGTTGGTGCAACCGCCGGACCAGGAGCAGGCGCGCGAGGAGACGAGCTTGGCACCGGGGGCCTGGCCGTTCATCTGGCCGCCGAAGAGGCCGTTGGCGGCGGTGATGCCCGCGACGTGCGTGCCGTGCTCCGACTCGATGATGCCGACGTTGACGAAGTCGGCCTTCTTGCCGACCCAGTCACCGCCCAGCGGGTCCATCGGGACGTCCTTGCGGATCTCGATCACGAACGGGATGCGCTCGGCGACATCGGTCGCCGCGTTGTCCGTGCCGAACCAGCCGATCTGGTTGCCGTCCTTGTACGGCTTCATCGGCTCGTTGTTGGTGAAGTCGCCGTCCTGGTCGGTGTCGACGCGGACGGTGCCGGCGGCGACGTCGTAGAGCAGGCCGAACCGGTCGGTGGTGTCCCCGTCCCGGTTGACGTCGCCCTTCATGTCACCGTTGGCGGTGATCGACTCGCTGAAACGGCTCCACTGGAAGTTGCCCTCCGGGGCCTTCCAGCTCTGACCGCCGGCGCTGAAGGTGCCGCCCGCGGCGGTGACCGGGGTGATCTGGGCGCGCCAGGTCCCGTCGTTGTCCGTGATCGGGTCGGTCGCCGTCACCCAGTCGACGATCTTGCGCTCGCCGGTGGTGGTCTTCTGCAGGGCCGGGTGACCGACGTCGACGCCCGAGTCCATGATGCCGATGGTCACGCCGCGGCCGTCGGCCTGCGGGTTGTTCTTGACGAAGTCCACCGAGCCCGTCTCGAAGGACGGGTTGTACGGGTTCTTCGCCGGGGTGTTCTTGTCCGGCGCCGCGTACGTCTCGGCCGCGGTCTTCTTGACCGTGCCGGTCTCCCGGTCGGCGTCCGGACGGGGGTCCGGACGCTGGATCTCGTGCCGCAGGTCGATGCCGTGGACGGAGTCCAGCTTGCCGGCGGCCTTCAGCGCGGCCTCGGCCTTGCCGGTCGGCAGGGTGGCGCGGACGTAACCGAGCTTGTCGTACGTCCGGCCCACCGAGGCGCCCTGGACGGCGCCCAGCTGGTCGGCGACCTGCTTGGTCTTCCCGGGAGCGGTCGCGACCATGACGGTGACGGTCGCGTCACCCTTGGCCTTGGCCTCCTGGAGCAGTTCGGCGTCCGCCGAACCGAGCTTCTGGTCGGCGGACTTGACCGGCGCGGAGGCCGGTCCCGTCCCCGGACCGCCGGCGGTGCCCACCGCGAAGGCGGGCATGGCGCCGGTGGCGCAGAGGGCGGCCACCAGGCCCGCGGCCGCGGCTACGCGGGCCACGCGCCGGGTGCCCGGTATGGCCCCGTTGGTGGAGCTGGGGGAGTCGAGGGTCATCAGCATCCCTGGCTAAGTGAAAGATACGGTCCGGATTTCGGTGCCGGATGACCGGTCAGCTTTGCCGAAGTGACTGCTGTTTGGGGAGTGTTGTCATTGACCGAGACCTGACATGGCGGACACCCGCCGGCGCGCAGTGTCCGCCAGAGGGAACGAGGTCGGGCAGGCCGGGGCAATTCGCAGGTGTCTGCGAGTGGATTTATAAACTTTCCCGGCTCGCGGCGGGGCCGGAGCGGGCTTCCGTCTCGCAGCGGGTGTGACAGATTCCGATCGTTCAGCGCACGCGCGTGCGCGCGTAGTGGCGCGAGGCCTTGGCGCGGTTGCCGCAGGCGGCCATCGAGCACCAACGCCGGGTGCCGTTGCGCGAGATGTCGTGGAAGTGCAGCACGCAGGAATCGGCGGCGCACTTGCGGATCCGGTCCGGCCCGGCGACCAGCAGGTCCAGGTAGTCCCGGGCGGCGATCCAGGCGGGACCCCAGGCGGGATCGGCGAACTCGGCGCGCTCGCCCGGGCCTTCGGCCGTCAGGGTGGCCCGGATCCGGCCGTGTTCCAGGACGGCGTCGACCAGCGCGCGCGCTCCCTCGTCGGAGGGGTCCGCGACGGCGCGGGCCAGCGACTCGCGAGCGGTCAACAGGTGGACCAGGGTCGCGGCGTCGGCCCTGAAGCGGTCGGCCAGGCCGACGCTCCCCAGCCAGAGCGCGAGCCCTTCGACGCGGGTCAGCCCGAAGGCCCCCGCGAAGAGGTCGAACGGCTCGCCGTCGACGACCCAGCGCGTGTTCAGCAGGTCGAGGGCGACCGGTTCCCCGACCAGCGGACGCCGGTCCGCCACCTGCGCCGTCATGCCGCCTCCTCGCGTCGCTAACCCCTCAAGGGTACGTGACCGGTTGACCACCGCATGTCTAACCTTTAATCTCAAACTAGAAGGTTAGAGTGCATCGGGAGTGCGAGGGCTCGAACGCTCGAAGACTCGAACGCCCGGAAGTCCGGAAGCCTCGGGAAGGAAACCCACCATGACCGCCACCACCGCCGACGCCGTCGGCACGCTCCGCACCGGCCACATCGGCCTGAACGTCACCGATCTCGACCGCTCGCTCGCCTTCTACCGCGACGCGCTGGACTTCGACCTGCTCGGAGCGGGCGAGGAGGAGGGCCGCCGGTTCGCCTTCCTCGGCCGTGACGGCGAGCTCGCCCTCACGCTCTGGCAGCAGGCCGAGGGGGGCTACCTGCCGGCCGCGGCCGGACTGCACCACCTGGCGTTCACCGCCGGGGGCATCGAGGAGGTCGGGGCGTACGAGGAGCGGTTGCGCGGGCTGGGCGTCGCCTTCGCCCACGAGGGCGTCGTCGCCCACGCCGAGGGGGCCACGTCCGGCGGGATCTTCTTCCACGACCCCGACGGCACCCGCCTGGAGATCTCCGTCCCCACGGGCGCGGAAGGGGCACCCGCCCCGACGGGATCCGCCCCCACCTGCGGGTTCTTCTAGGTTCCGGCGACGCGGGAAAGGGAGCACCGTCATGACGTACCACTGGGGTTCGCTGGCCGTGCAGGAACGGGTCGGCGTGCGCGACCTCGCCGATCACGTCGGCCGCTCGATCGGCACGGACATCAGGGACGTGGCCGCGGCCTTCCTCGCCGCACAGCCCCACCTCGTCGTCGGAGCCGCCGACGCCACCGGTCGGATGTGGGCCTTGCTGCTCACCGGCGCACCAGGTTTCGTACGGGCCACCGGGCGCAACCGGATCGTGGTGACCGGCGGGCTGCCGCAGGGTGACCCGCTGGAAGGGGCGCCGGCCGCGGCGGGCACCCGGGTCGGGACCATCGCCCTCGATCCGCGGACCAGGCGTCGGATGCGGCTGGGCGGGACCGTCGCGCCGGTGCCCGGTGGTTTCGCGGTCGAGGCGGACCGGGTGTTCGCGAACTGCCCGAAGTACCTGCAGAAACGCCGGCCGCTGGAGGTGGTGGCCGAGGGGGCCGGGATCGTACGGCGCGGGGAGGCGCTCACCCCCGCCCAGCAGGGGACGGTCCGCGCCGCCGACACCTTCTTCGTGGCCACCGCGTCGCCCGACGGGGTCGACGCCAGCCACCGGGGAGGGTTCCCGGGCTTCGTGGAGGTGATCTCGGCCACCGAGCTGGCCTGGCCGGACTACCCCGGCAACGCCATGTTCCTGACCCTGGGGAACCTCGTGGCCGACGGGCGGGCCGGGCTGCTCCTGCCCGACTGGGAGGGCGGCGGCGTGCTCCAGCTGAGCGGGCGGGCCCGGACCGGATTCGGGGCGGACGGGGCGCGGACGGTGCGGTTCACCGTGGAGTCGGTGCTGGAGGGGCTGCACCCGGGGCGGCTGCGCTGGAGCGCGCCGGAGTATTCCCCGGCCAATCCGCCGCTCGCGCGGCCGGTGCCTCACCGGGGGAGCACCACCAGGTAGGCGGCGGGCTCGCGGTCGTCGGCGGCCGTCAGGGCGGTCCGGACGACCGCGGCCTGCTGCTCGGGCCAGTCCCGCAGCTTGCGGGGGGTCAGGTGCAGCACGGTCACCCCGAGCCGCTCCAGCGTCTCGCGCTTGCGGACGGCCTCCGACCAGTCCTCGTCGTCGTGCTGGCGCGGGGCGCGGGTGTCGATCTCGATGGCCACGGCGTGCTCCGGCCAGTACGCGTCGACCCCGCCGAGGTGCGGGCCCCCCGGGAGCCGCAGGTCCACGTTCCAGACGGGCTCCGGCAGCTCGTAGCCCCGTACGAGCTGGTACAGCCGGTCCTCCGCGATGGCCCGACCCTCCGCCAGCAGCGCCTCGACGGCGTCCACGACGTGCGGCCGGTTCAGCAGCCGGGCCACCGTCAACTCCCTTACGACGGCCGCCGGCTCGCAGTGTCCGGCGCGGACGGCCTCGCTGAGCAGGCGGCGCACGGTCGTGGCGTCGGACAGCTGCGACACCGCGTCGGCCACGGCCCGGGCCACCGGGGCCACGGGCAGCCCGGTCACCTCCACGGAACGCGGCGGGGTGTGCGTGCGGATGATCCGGACGTCGCCGGTGGACCGCAGCCGCCGGGTGTTCGCCACGAGGACGTCGATGTGGGAGAGCCCCAGCAGGGCGGGGGTGGAGGTGAAGCGGTACAGCGCGAGGGCCGCCAGCCCGGTGATCATGACCTCGGCGCCGCCCCGGCGGCCGGCGTACAACAGGGCCGCGTGCAGCCGCTCCTCGCTGGTCGCCGGACCCGAGTGGAGCAGGAACACCCCGGGCAGCAGCTGCTGCCAGGGCCGCCCGGCGGCGTCGGAGGCGCTGACGCCGTGCTCGCGGAGCTGGGCGAGGGTCAGCACGCGGGGGCGGCTGGCGGTGAGGTGGGCGAGGGGGAGGGGTGCGTTCTGGTTCATGACGCGGTGATTCCCTCAGGCCATGGCCTTGCTAACCCCTGTTACACGCTCGTCGACAAATCCGGACAAGACAGGGCTAAAGTACGGGCGTTCGACTGCCGAAAGGGACCCCGCCGCCCTACATCCGTCGTATGACCATATCGGTGCTTCCGGCGACGGGGAAGCAGGCGGGAAGCGGGTCGGGAAGCCGACGGGGAAGCGGACGCGGAAGCGGGCGGGGGCGGGGACGGATGTTCGTCCGTCCCCGCCCCCGCCCGCTCGCCCGGTGGCTCGCGCCGGCCCCCGTCCGGGGCCGGCCGCCGCGCCCGCCCGGCGTCAGCCGGCCGCCGCGTCGCAGGCCTGGGCGCGCAGGGCCCGGGCCAGGTCGTCACGGGACTCCAGCACCAGCCGCCGCAGGGCCGGCGCGGCGTCCGGACGGGCGGTGAGCCAGGCGTCGGTCGCCGCGACCGTGGCCGGCGAGTCCTGGAGCGAGGGGTACAGGCCCCGCACCACGTGGATCGCGATCTGGATCGAACGGTCCGCCCACACCCGCTCGATCACCTCGAAGTAGCGGTCCGCGTAGGGCGCCAGCAGGTCCCGCCGGGAGGACTGCTGCATCCCCGAGATCGTCGCCTCGACCAGTGCGTTCGACAGGGCGTCCGATTCGACGGTCGCCGCCCACGCCTGGTCCTTGACCGCCGCCGACGGCCGCGCGGCCAGGCAGCGCACCTGGTGCTGCTTGCCCGACGCCGTGTCGTCGCGGACCAGTTCGGCGGCCAGGACGGCCTCGTCCACCGAGCCGTGCGCCGTCAGCGGCAGCAGGAAGTCCCAACGCAGCTCCTGGTCCACCTCCAGGCCGTCGATCCGCGCGCTCCCGTCCAGCAGGCCGAGCAGCAGCTGGTGGTCGCCCTCGGTGGCGGCGCTCGCCGCGAAGAACCGCGCCCAGGTCAGCTGGTGCTCCGAACCCGGTTCGGCCTGCCTCAGCTCGCGCAGCGCGCCGGCCGCCAGCTCCCGGCCGCGCTGCTCGCGCAGCTCCGGCGTCGTGTAGCGGTTGATCGCGGTCAGTGCCTGGACGTGCAGCATCTGGAGCACGCCCACGTCGGTCTCCCGGCCCGCGTGCGCGAGCAGCAGCGCGAGGAAGTCCCGGGCCGGCATCAGCCCGTCACGGGTCAGGTTCCACAGCGCCGACCAGCACAGGGCCCGGGCGAGCGGGTCCGTCAGGCCGCCCAGGTGGGACCGGAGCGTCGCCAGGGAGACCTCGTCGAAGCGGATCTTGCAGTAGGTGAGGTCCTCGTCGTTCACCAGGACCAGGTCGGGCCGCTCGGACCCGGCCAGCTCGGCGACCACCGTACGGGTGCCCGCGACGTCCGCCTCGGCCCGCGCGAAGCGCACCAGGGTGCCGTCGGTCTCCAGCCGGTACAGGCCCACCGCGACCCGGTGCGGTCGGAGCTCGTCGCCCTCCTGGAGCACCGCCAGCTCCGTGACGCGGCCGCCCGCGTCGCAGGTCACCACCGGGGTCAGCGCGTTCACACCGGCCGTCTGGAGCCAGGCCCGCGACCACTCGGCCATGTCCCGGCCGGAGACCTCGCCGAGCACCGACAGCAGGTCGTCCAGCGTGGTGTTCCCGTAGGCGTGCGCCTTGAAGTAGCGCCGCGCGCCCTCCAGGAACGCCTCCCGGCCCACGTACGCGACGAGCTGCTTGAGCACGGCCGCGCCCTTGGCGTAGGTGATCCCGTCGAAGTTCAGCTTGGCGTCCTCCAGGTCACGGATGTCGGCCGTGATCGGGTGCGTGGACGGCAGCTGGTCGGCCCGGTAGGCCCAGGCCTTGCGGCTGTTGGCGAAGGTGACCCACGCCTGGTCGAAGCGGGTGGCCTCGACGAGCCCGAAGGAGCCCATGAAGTCCGCGAAGGACTCCTTCAGCCACAGGTCGTCCCACCACTTCATGGTGACCAGGTCGCCGAACCACATGTGCGCCATCTCGTGCAGGATGACGTTCGCGCGCCGCTCGTAGGAGGCCTGCGTGACCTTCCCGCGGAAGATGTACTCCTCGCGGAAGGTCACCATCCCCGGGTTCTCCATCGCGCCCAGGTTGTACTCCGGCACGAACGCCTGGTCGTACTTCCCGAACGGGTAGGGGTAGTCGAAGATCTCGTGGAAGAGGTCGAAGCCCTGCTTCGTGACGAGGAAGACGTCGTCCGCGTCGAAGTGCTCGGCCAGCGCCTTGCGGCACATCGCGCCCAGCGGGATCGTCAGGTCGCCGCGCGTGTAGGTGTCCGTGACGTAGTGGTACGGGCCGGCGACCACGCAGGTGATGTACGTGGAGATCGGCGCGGTCTCGGCGAAGCGCCGGGTCGGTCCCTCGCGGGACTCCTCGACGCCGTTGCTCCACACCTGCCAGCCCTCGGGCGCGGTCACCTCGAAGCGGTACGGGGCCTTCAGGTCGGGCTGCTCGAAGTTCGCGTAGACCCGGCGGGCGTCCGCCGGCTCGTACTGGGTGTAGAGGTAGACCTCGCCGTCCTGCGGATCCACGAACCGGTGCATGCCCTCGCCCGTGCGGCTGTAGGCGCAGTTCGCGTCGACGACGAGGACGTTCTCGGCGGCCAGCCCGTCCAGGGCGATCCGGGCCCCGTCGAAGACGGAGGCAGGGTCCAGCCGCTGCCCGTTGAGGGTGACCGAGTTCACCGAGGGGGCGATCAGGTCCGCGAACGAGGAGGCCCCGGGGGTCGCGGCCCGGAAGCGGACGGTCGTCACCGAACGGAACGTCCGGGGGCCGTCGGCCGGTTCGGCCTCGTCCACCGCGGACCTCAGGTCGAGGACCACCTCGTACCCGTCGACGGACAACAGCTCGGCCCGCTCGTGGGCCTCGTCGCGGGACAGATTCTCTCCGGGCACGTGCACTCCTTCGTGCGTGATCGCGTTCTTCGGTTCGAATCCTCCCACGGGGAATGCGGCCGGCCCCGGTCTGGTTGGCGCAGGGGACGGTACTGGGCAATGGCTTGTTTTTGACACGAGGAGAGACATGGCCGACACGCAGGTGAGCGAGAAGACCCCGGTCGACTTCTGGTTCGACCCGCTCTGCCCCTGGGCCTGGATGACGTCCCGCTGGATGCTGGAGGTCGAGAAGGTCCGCGACGTGGAGGTCCGCTGGCACGTGATGAGCCTGGGCGTCCTGAACGAGGACAAGCTCGACGAGCTGCCCGAGAACTACCGCAAGCTGCTCGGTCCCGAGGCCTGGATACCGGTCCGGGTGGTGACGGCCGCGCAGCAGAAGCACGGCAAGGAGATCACCGGCAAGCTCTACACCGCGCTCGGCACCCGCATCCACAACGAGGGACGCGGCAACACCGCCGAGGTCGTCGCCGAGGCGCTGGCCGAGGTCGGCCTGCCGGCGGACCTCGCGGACTACGGGACCTCCGACGAGTACGACGCCGAGCTGCGGGCGTCCCACAACGACGGGATCAACCGGGTCGGCCAGGAGGTCGGCACCCCGGTGATCTCGGTGCCCGGCGCCGACGGCGCGGACGTGGCCTTCTTCGGCCCGGTCGTCACCCCGACCCCGCGCGGCGACGACGCGGCCCGCCTGTGGGACGGCACCCTGCTCGTCGCCTCCACCCCGGGCTTCTTCGAGATCAAGCGGACCCGCGACAAGGGTCCGAGCTTCGAGTAGTCCGCCCGGAACAGTGCGCAGAAGGCCCCCGCGAGTCACGTCCTCGCGGGGGCCTTCTGTTGGAAACGTCCGCCGTGAAGGTTGAGAAGACGATCACGAGGCGGACGGCTGGGGCGTGCCGATCAGCCCTTGGCGGGGATCAGCAGCGGGGTGTTCGCCTTGGCGTCGGTGTAGCGCTTGGCCACGTCCTGCCAGTTGACGACGTTCCACATGGCCTCGATGAAGTCGACCTTCTGGTTCTTGTACTGCAGGTAGAAGGCGTGCTCCCAGGCGTCGAACACGAGGACCGGGGTGCTGGCGATGCCCACGTTGCCCTGGTGGTCGTAGACCTGCTCGACGACCAGACGGCCGCTGACGGGCTCGTACGCGAGCACGCCCCAGCCGGAACCCTGGGTCGCGGAGGCCGCGAACGTCAGCTGCTTCTTGAACTTCGCGAAGGAGCCGAAGGACTCGGTGATCGCGTCGGTCAGGTCGCCGAGACCGTCGGCCGCCGTCGGCTCGCCGCCGCCCTCGCCGGTCTTCGGGCTGGCCATGTTGTGCCAGTAGATGCTGTGGAGGATGTGGCCGGAGAGGTGGAACGCGAGGTTCTTCTCCAGACCGTTGAGGGCGCCCCAATTCTCCTTGTCGCGCGCCTCTGCGAGCTGCTCCAGGGTGTTGTTGGCACCCGTCACGTAGGCAGCGTGGTGCTTGTCGTGGTGCAGCTCGATGATCTGCGGGTTGATTACGGGCTCGAGCGCCGCGTAGTCGTAAGGAAGCTCAGGAAGCGTGTAGATGGCCATGCGTGTATCCGGTCCCCTCAGCGTGCCAATCGCTAATTGCAATTAATGCGCAACTGCACGCTAGCAGTATCTATTCCACCCCACGAGTAAGGGTCACCTCTCTTGTCGGCACCTCCGGAACGCCGGAGGCCGGGCCCATGCGATCGCATGAACCCGGCCTCCGACGTGCGGTTCCCCAGGGGGTGTTACCGCTTTTCGCGCACCCCGGTCAGACTCCGGCGCGGGCCGCGGCCCGACGCTGCATCACCCAGCCGGTGACGGCGAGGGCCACCGTCAGTCCGCCCGTGAAGAGCACCTGGACCCGGGTGTCCTCGTCCCACGCCATCAGGACCAGCACCCCGGCGACGCCGGCCAGCGCCACCCAGGTCAGGTACGGGAAGCCCCACATCCGAACGACCAGCTTCTCGGGGGCCTCGCGCTCGGTACGGCGGCGCAGCACGAACTGCGAGACGGCGATGAAGCCCCAGACGACGAGGATGACCCCGCCGACCATGTTCAGCAGCCAGGCGAAGAGGGTGTCCGGGTACCAGTACGAGAGCAGCACGGTGACGAAGCCGAACCCGGAGGAGGCCAGCACCGCACGCCGCGGGACCCGGCCGGTGACCTTGCCCAGGGCCCGGGGGCCCTGGCCGCGGGAGACCAGGGAGTAGGCCATGCGGGAGGAGCCGTAGATGTTGGCGTTCATCGCGGACAGCAGGGCGATCAGGATGACCACGTTCATGATCTGGCCGGCGGCCGGGATGCTCAGGTGGTCCAGGGTCGCCGCGTACGGGCCGGTCTCGGTGACGGCCGGGTCGTTCCACGGCAGCAGGGTCACGATCACCAGCATCGAGCCGACGTAGACGATCGCGATCCGCCACATGGTGGTCCGCACCGCCTTGGCGACGCCCTTGACCGGATCGTCGGACTCGGCGGCGGCGATGGTCACCGTCTCCAGACCGCCGTAGGCGACGACCGAGGCGAGCAGGCCGACCAGCAGCCCGTCGACGCCGTTGGGGAGGAAGCCGCCGTCGTGCAGGAGGTTGGCCGAGCCCGGGGAGGCGGTGCCGGGCAGCAGGCCGAGGACGGCCAGGACGCCCAGGCCGAGGAACAGCGCGATGGCGCCGATCTTGAGGGCGGCGAACCAGAACTCGAACTCGCCGAAGTTGGAGACCGCGGCCAGATTGCTGCCGCAGAACAGCGCCATGAACACCAGCACCCACATCCACGAGGGCGTCCCGGGGAACCAGCCCGTCATGATGTGCGCCGCGCCGATCGCCTCGATGGCCACGCCCACGCACAGCAGGGTCCAGAACATCCAGCCCGCGGTGAAACCGGCCCAGGGCCCGATGGCCCGGTCGGCGTGCACCGAGAAGGAGCCGGAGGCGGGGTTGGCGGCGGACATCTCGCCGAGCATCCGCATCACGAACATCACGAGCAGCCCGGACGCGGCGTACGCGAGGACGATCGAGGGTCCCGCGGCCGCGATGCCCGCGCCGGAGCCGACGAAGAGGCCGGCGCCGATGACGCCGCCGAGGGCGATCATCGAGAGGTGCCGCTGCTTCAGGCCGTTGCCGAGGGGGGACCCGGTGTCGTCCTGCTGGGGTTCGGGGGGTGCGAGGGTGCCGCTGTGGCTCATGGAGGTGCGCCTGTCCGGTGTGCGGGAGGTCGAACGATGCCCTCAGTGTGCCGAGCGTCCGTTCAGCGGACGTTCTCTGTCCGGTATTCGGACAGCCGGTTCACGGATCGTGATCGGCGCCGCACGCCCGCCCCGGACGGGCGCGGCCCGCCACCGCGCTCCCGAACGCGCGAGGACCCCCGCGCCGACGGGGCGCGGGGGTCCTCGCGGGGCGCGGGGCGATCAGACGCCGGCCCGCCGCGCCCGGACCTCCCGGAGCCACGCCACCAGCAGCACCGCCGCCGCCGCGCCCGAGGACCACAGCAGCTGCGGCCGCGCCGAGTCGTCGAACAGCATCAGGACCAGCACCGCCGCCATCCCGACCAGCGCCGCCCAGGTCAGGTACGGGAACAGCCACATCCGCAGCGTCAGCCGCTCCGGCATCTCCCGTTCCAGCATGCCGCGCAGCTTCAGCTGCGAGACCGCGATCAGCGCCCACACGAACAGCAGCACCGCGCCGACCGCGTTGAGCATGTAGAGGAACACCGTGTCCGGCCACAGCAGGTTCAGCACCACGGACACGAAGCCGAATGCCACCGACGCGAACACGGCCCGGCGGGGCACGCCGCCGCCGGACACCTTCAGCAGCGACCGGGGGGCCTCGCCGCGCTCGGCGAGCGAGAACACCATGCGCGAGGAGCCGTACAGGTTCGCGTTGAGCGCCGACAGCAGCGCCACGAACACCACGATGTTCATGATCTGACCGGCCGCGGGAATGCCGATCGAGTCGAGCACGGCCACGTACGGGCTCTGCCCGGGCTCCAGCGAATCCCAGGGCAGCAGGGTCACGATGACCAGCATCGAGCCGACGTAGAAGAAGAGGATGCGCCACACGGCGCTGCGCACGGCGCGGGCCACCGACCGGGCCGGGTCGTCGGACTCGGCCGCCGCGATGGTGACGACCTCCAGACCGCCGAAGGCGAAGACCACCGCGAGCATGCCGGCGACGACCCCGCCCATCCCGGCGGGGAAGAAGCCGCCGTGGCCGGTCAGGTTGGCCATGCCCACCGGATCGGTGTCCGGCAGCACCCCGAAGATCGCG
The DNA here is from genome assembly GCF_042887545.1 of Streptomyces sp. NPDC057939. Taxonomy (NCBI): domain Bacteria; kingdom Bacillati; phylum Actinomycetota; class Actinomycetes; order Kitasatosporales; family Streptomycetaceae; genus Streptomyces; species Streptomyces sp. NPDC057939. Next base: position 55,742 of record NZ_JBHVPG010000009.1, on the reverse strand, counting down.
AGCGTGCCGAGGATCAGGAACAGCACGATCGCGCCGACCTTGAGGGCGGCGAACCAGAACTCGAACTCACCGAAGTTCCGCACGGCCGCCAGGTTGGAGACGGTGAAGACCACCATGAAGACCAGCACCCACACCCACTGGTCGACCGCCGGCAGCCAGCCGTTCGCGATCTTCGCGGCGCCGGTCGCCTCCACGGCGAGCACCACGACCAGCAGGAACCAGTACAGCCAGCCCGCCGAGAAGCCGGCCCAGCGTCCGAGGGCCTTCTGCGCGTAGACGGAGAAGGAGCCGGAGGCGGGCATCGCGGCGGACATCTCGCCGAGCATCCGCATCACCAGCATCGCGAGCACGCCCGCGAGGAGGTACGACAGGATGATCGCCGGGCCGGCGATGCCGATGCCGGCGCCGGAGCCGACGAAGAGCCCGGCGCCGATGACGCCGCCGAGGCCCAGCATGGTCAGGTGGCGCTGCTTGAGGCTGTGGCTCAGTGGTTCCCGGAGCCCGTCCTCGGTGAGGGGCGGGTCGGGCAGGCGGTCGCGCATGAGGATGCTCGCACTCTCGGTCGGCCAAGCGGCGCTGGGGGCTGCACAGGGAAGATTGGCGGGAACCTACAGTCTGGCTGGAGGACACCCGTCGGAGCAAAAAGGGCGTGGCGTCGAATGTCGGCCGTGATGCGTATCACTTCAACTCGGGTGTGGGTCGTGACCTTTGTCCACTCTCCACGAAACCGGGCAGTACGGCTTTGTGTCGGACGACGGTGGGGCGGCGGCGGGCCGCGGACTAACGTCACGGTGTCCCCACCGATCACCACCTCGCGGAGCCCCACGATGAGCACTGCTTCCGTTTCCTTCCGGCCCGGCGCCGTCCTCGCCGACCTGCTGCCCGCGAGCCGCGTCCGCGACATCGCGTTGGTCGTCGGCGGAGCCGCGCTCACCGGCGTCGCCGCCCAGATCGCCGTCAAGGTCGACGGGCTGGCCGCGCCGATCACCGGCCAGACCTTCGCCGCCCTGCTGGTGGGCACCGCCCTCGGCGCGGGCCGCGGCTTCCTGTCCCTCGCGCTGTACACGCTGGTCGGCATGGCCGGGGTCCCGTGGTTCGCGAACGGCGCCTCCGGCGCGGGCGGCGCCACCTTCGGCTACGTGCTCGGCATGCTGCTGGCCGCCACCCTCGTCGGCGCGCTCGCGCGGCGCGGCGCCGACCGCTCGGTGCTCCGTACGGCCGGGGCGATGGTCCTCGGCTCGGCGGTGGTCTACGCGGTGGGCGTGCCGTACCTGATGGGCGTCACCGGGATGTCCCCGGGCACGGCCCTGGCGACGGGCATGGTCCCGTTCCTGATCGGCGACGCCCTCAAGGCCGCGCTGGCCATGGGCGTCCTGCCGACCGCCTGGAAGCTGCTGGGCCGCCGCGGCTGAGCGCCGCGCCGCACACGACAGCCCCGGACCGCGCTCGCGGTCCGGGGCTGTTTCGTGCGTGCGGTCCGTGTCCGGTCCGTACTACGCGACGGCCTTGCGCCGGGCGGCATCGCGGATCGCGCCGATCGCGACGACCACGGCCGCCACCACCAGCGACAGCACCACGACCTGGCGGTTGTCGTCGTCGAAGAGCATGTAGACCAGCACGAAGCTGATCATCGCGGCGGTCGCCCACGTCAGGTAGGGGAAGAGCCACATCTTGACGGTGACCTTCTCCGGCGCCTCGCGCATCAGGATCCCGCGCATCCGCAGCTGGGTGAAGCAGATCACCAGCCACACGAAGAGCGCGATGGCGCCCGAGGAGTTCAGCAGGAAGTTGAAGACGGTGTCCTTGAAGGCGTAGTTGAAGTAGACGGCGGCGAAGCCGAAGACCACGGAGCCCAGGATGGCGGCCACGGGCACGCCCCGCTTGTTGACCTTGGCGAACGCCTTGGGCGCGTCGCCGCGCTCACCGAGCGAGAACGCCATGCGCGAAGCGGTGTAGAGGCCCGAGTTCAGGCAGGACAGCACGGCCGTCAGGACGATCACGTTCATGATCTGACCGGCGTGCGCGATGCCGATCGAGTCCAGGGCGGCGACGTACGAGCCCTTCTCGGTGATCGACTTGTCGTTCCACGGCAGCAGGGTGAGGACGACGAAGATCGAACCCAGGTAGAAGATGCCGATGCGCCAGATCACCGAGTTGGTGGCCTTGGTGACCGCGCGGCGCGGGTCCTCGGACTCGCCCGCGGCCAGGGTGACGATCTCGCTGCCCATGAAGGAGAAGACGACCATCAGCACACCGGTGAGGATGGCGCCCAGGCCGTTCGGCGCGAACCCGCCGGTGTCGGTCAGGTGTGCGAAGCCCGCGCCGGGGTTGTCCGAACCGGGCAGGACGCCGAAGACGGCGAGCATGCCGATGACCACGAACGCGCCGATGGCGACGACCTTGATCCCGGCGAACCAGAACTCGAACTCGCCGTACGAGGCGACCGAGCCGAGGTTCGTGATCGTCAGCACGACCATCACGATCAGTGCCCAGGCCCACTGCGGGACGGCCGGGACCCAGCCTTCGAGGATGACGGCGCCGGCGGTGGCCTCGACGGCCAGCACGACGACCCAGAAGAACCAGTACAGCCAGCCGATGGAGAAGCCGGCCCAGCGGCCGAGCGCGCGGTCGGCGTACGCGGAGAAGGAGCCCGAGTTCGGGCTGGCCGCGGCCATCTCGCCGAGCATCCGCATCACGAAGACGACCATCGCGCCGACGAGGAAGTACGACACGAGGATGGCGGGGCCGGCCTTGGCGATGCCGCCGCCGGAGCCTACGAACAGGCCGGCGCCGATGACGCCGCCGATGGCGATCATGGAAAGGTGGCGGTTCTTGAGACCGGCCTTCAGTCCGTCGGAGGGCTGGCCGCCACCGGGGTTGCCGGAGGGGTCGCCTGCCTTCTGAAGGGTCGTCGTGGAGCTCATGGACGGATCCTTAGGTTCTCGGGTTTCGAGCCCCGGCATTCAAACCCGACACGCCGTCGGGACGGAAGACCCTATTCCGTATCGTTGCCTTGGGCACGAAGTCCCGGACCTTCGTCCTGCCGTGTCCCATCTGCGGTGTTGTGGATTATTTGAGCTTCCGGAGTGACCTACGCGACACCCCTCCACCGGCCTTCGACCGTCCGCATGCCACACTCGACCCATGCGCGTGTACCTCGGATCCGACCATGCCGGTTTTGAGCTCAAGAACACCCTGGTGGACTGGCTCAAGAACAACGGCCACGAGCCCGTCGACTGCGGGCCCCACATCTACGACGAAGTCGACGACTACCCGCCGTTCTGCCTGCGCGCCGCGGAGAAGACCGCCGCGGACGCCGACAGCCTCGGCATCGTCATCGGCGGTTCCGGCAACGGCGAGCAGATCGCCGCGAACAAGGTGAAGGGCATCCGCGCCATCCTGGCCTGGAGCGTCCAGACCGCCGAGCTGGGCCGCGAGCACAACAACGCCAACGTCATCTCCGTCGGCGGCCGCATGCACACCCAGGACGAGGTGATCAGCTTCATCGACGCCTTCCTGAAGACGCCGTACTCCGAGGCCGAGCGCCACACCCGCCGCATCGACATGCTCACGGCCTACGAGCAGACCGGCGAGCTCCCCCCGATCCCGGCCCACCACCCGCAGGACCAGTAGGACCCCGCCCGTGCCGCCGGACCGGAGTCCGGCGGCACGGTCATGTTCACGTCGAGGAGAACAGCCGTGCCCGAAGGGCATACGATCCACCGCCTCGCCCGGGACCACACCGAGCGGTTCGCCGCCCGCCCCGTCCGGGTCAGCAGCCCCCAGGGCCGCTTCGCCGAAAGCGCCGCCCTGCTGACCGGCCGCACCCTGGAGAGCGCCGAGGCGCACGGCAAGCACCTCTTCCTCGAACTCGGCGACGCCTGGATCCACATCCACCTCGGCCTCTTCGGCAAACTCGGCTTCGGTCCCGCCCCCGCCCCGCCGGCCGCCGACACCGTCCGGCTGCGCCTGCTGAACGACGAACACCACGCCGACCTGCGCGGCCCCACCGCCTGCGCGCTGATCGGCGAGGGCGGTAAGAAGGCGATACACGACCGGCTCGGCCCCGACCCGCTGCGCCCGGCCGACGACCCCGACCGCGCCTGGTCCCGGATCTCCCGCTCCCGCACCACGATCGCCGCCCTCCTCATGGACCAGAAGGTCATCTCCGGGGTCGGCAACGTCTACCGCGCCGAGGTCCTCTTCCGGCACGGCATCGACCCCTACCGCCTCGGCAAGGACGTCACCCGCGCCGAATGGGACGCGATGTGGACGGACCTCGCCGCCCTGATGCGCGAGGGCGTGCGCCACAACCGCATCGACACCGTCCGCGACGAGCACCTCCCCGAGGCCATGGGCCGCCCGCCGAGGGTGGACGACCACGGCGGCGAGGTGTACGTCTACCGCCGGGCGAACATGCCCTGCCACCTCTGCGGGGGCGAGATCCGCACCGCCGGTCTCGCCGCCCGCAACCTCTTCTGGTGCCCGACCTGCCAGGCCCGCTGAACGCACGACGGATGCCCCGACCCCGGAACCGGGCCCCGGACCCTCCGGGGCACCGGACCCTAGAACTGGTGGGGCAGCCAGGGCGCCACGTCCCCGGCGAAGGCCCGCGAGGCCTCCCGCAGCGCGCCCGGCCGCAGCTCGCGCACCCGGCCCGCCGCCGCCAGCGAGTTCAGCGTCACCCCGCCCAGGTACGCCGAGCCCAGCTCCCGCACCGACAGCTCCAGATCCGCCGCGTCACCGGTCCGGGTGCACCTCGCGGCGTCCCCCGCCCCGGCCGTCAGCCGCCACCGGCCCGCGTTCCACGGGCAGAACGCGTCCTCGACCTCCAGGACCACGTCCAACGGAGCCCCGTACGTCCGCGCCTCCAGCGCCGCGCCCAGCTCCACCAACCGCAGGTGGAGCGCGTCCCGCTGCCGCGCCCGGGTCCGGCGGACGTCACTGACCAGGTGCAGCAGCGGATCGTCCATCGGCCGCCCGAACGCCAGCACGTGCCAGGTCAGGTCGATCTCGAAGAGGTAGCGCCACAGCGCCGCGTACGCCGACGGGTCCAGCGCGTTCACCTCGCCGACGTGGACCTTGCCGTCCGAACCCGTCGGCTCCCAGTCCGGCGCGACCCGGTAGCGCGCGTACCCGACGACCTCGCCGTCCGCGTCCTCGGCCACCACGCACTTCAACGGCGACGAGCTCGCCCGCCGCCCCGGCGGATCCAGCAGCCCCTGCCGCTCCCAGCCCGGCCGCCGCACCGTCATCCCGGGCCGTGACGGGACCAGGGCCGCGTAGACCCGCTCGCAGTCGGCCAGCGCCTTCTCCGGGTCCACCAGCCGCAACCGCACCGCGTCCGCACCCGGCGGCGCGATCAACCGCGCGCGGGTCGTGTCGATGTCCACGGACAGGGCGTACGCGGCCGTCCCGTACCCGAACCGCCCGTAGATCTCAGGCTCCGAGGCGGTCAACACCGCGATCGGGTCACCGCCCGCACGGACGTCGTCCAACTGGCGGCGCATCAACGAGGACAACACCCCGCGCCGGCGGTGCGTCGGAGCCACCCCGACCATCGTGACCCCCGCCGCCGGAACCTGCGCACCGCCCGGCACCGACAGCCGGAAACTGAACGCACCGGCCGAGCCCACGCACGTCCCGCCGTCCCAGACCCCCAGCGAACGCTCCGGCTCCGTCAGCGACCGGTACAGCTCCCGCTCCTCCGGCGGCTCGGCCACACCTCCGAACGCCAGTTCCAGGTGGTCGTACCAGACATCCCACTCATCGGACTGCAATACGCGCGTAACAAGTGCCATGAGGCCATGCCTACCAGGGCCTTCCGGCCCGTACGAAGCGATTTTCTCCCGGAACGGACCGGTCGTCCGGGGGTACCCCTGCGCACACACAGCCAGGATGGATAAGGTCCCGAACAATGGCCGGAGCACGCGTGGAGACGCTCACGGCCCGGGCGCGCATGCTGTCGCACCGGGCCCGCACCGCCCTGCGCAAATCCGCCGTCGACTACTTCCGCGGCGACGCCTCCGACTGGCTCGCCTTCGGCGGCCTGCTCCTGACCATTCCCGCCATCGCCTGCGGCACGCTCATGATGCCGGTCTGGTTCTCGCCCTCCGCCCTCGTCCTGCCCATCGTGGCCGGCGGCCTGCTGCTGCGCCCCGCGAGCCTGCTCGCCCTGTACGCCGCCTCCGCCGCCGCGCTCATCGTCGAGGCCCTCGTCCTCGGCCCGTACACCCAGGGCCCGGCCAGGGTCACGCCCGGGACCGTCCTGGTCGTGGCGGCCTGCGGGTTCTTCGGGCTGGTCATCGCCCAGTTCCGCAGCCGCGTCGGCGTGCCCTGGAGACGCGGCGGCACCATGCTCTTCGACCTGCGCGAACGCATCCGCGTGCAGAGCAAGCTGCCCGCCCTGCCACGCGGCTGGCACCGCGAGATGGCGCTGCGCCCGGCCGGCGGCCAGTCCTTCTCCGGCGACTTCGTCGTCGCCGCCCGGACCAACGGCGGCCGCACCCTGGAGATCGTCCTCACCGACGTCTCCGGCAAGGGCATGGAGGCCGGCTCCCGCGCCCTGCTCCTGTCCGGCGCCTTCGGCGGCCTGCTCGGCGCGCTGCCCCCGCACGGCTTCCTGCCCGCCGCGAACGGCTACCTCCTGCGACAGGACTGGGACGAGGGCTTCGCCACCTCCATCCACCTCGTCCTCGACCTGGAGACCGGCGACTACGAACTCCTCTCCGCCGGGCACCTCCCCGCCCTCCAGCTCTCCGCCGGCACCGGCCGCTGGCAGGAGGTCTCCGGCGAGGGACCGCTCCTCGGCGTCTACGACGGGGCCGAGTTCGAGCCCGCCCGCGGCAACCTGCGGCGCGGCGACGTCCTCATGCTCTTCACCGACGGCCTCGTCGAGACCGCCGAGCGCGAGATCAGCGAGGGCATGGACCGCCTCACCGGCGAAGCCGACCGCTACGTCGCCGCCGGCTGGGACGGCGCCGCCTGGCACCTGATCGAGAAGGTCGCCAAGGACGTCAACGACGACCGCGCCCTGCTCCTCATCCGCCGGTCGGCCTGACCCCACTGCCGGCTCCCACCGCCGGTTCCCGCCGCCTGATTCCCCTGCCGGTTCCCGCCGCCTGTTCCCTGCCGGGTCCCGCCGCCCGATCCCACCGCCGGGTCCCACCGTCCGATCCACCGCCGGGTCCCGCCCGGCGCGACCGCCGTCCCGCCCACCCGCACGCCGCCCGGGGGGTTTACCCCACCCCCGACCGGCCGGCCTCCGCCATGTCCCCGCTCCCCGCCGCTCCGTAGCGTCGAGGACACCACCGCGGCACGGCACGACGCGGCGGAACACACAGCGGACGACGGCACGGAAGGCGGCACACCATGGGGCTCCGGCGGAGCAGGCGGCGGCACGAGGAGACCGCTCAGGGGCGGACGCGGGAGACGGCCCCGGGGCAGGCGCACGGAGCCCCCGACCCCACCGCCGCCGTCGAACTGCGCGGCGTCCGACGCGACTACGGTCGCGGCGCCGCGATCGTCCACGCCCTGCGCGGCATCGACCTCAGCCTGCCCCGCGGCAGCTTCACCGCCGTCATGGGCCCCTCCGGCTCCGGCAAGTCCACCTTCCTCCAGTGCGCCGCCGGGCTCGACCTGCCCACCGAGGGATCCGTCCGCCTCGGCGGCACCGAGATCACCGGCATGAACGAGAACGAGCTCACCGAACTGCGCCGAGGCCGCCTCGGCTTCGTCTTCCAGGCCTTCAACCTGCTGCCCTCCCTCACCGTCGAGCAGAACGTGCTGCTCCCGATGCGCCTCGCGGGAGGCCGGGCCGCCTCCCGGGGCACGGAACGCGCCGCCGACCTGCTCGCCCGGGTCGGCCTGGAGGGCAAGGGCCGCCGCCGCCCCGCCGAACTCTCCGGCGGCCAACAGCAGCGCGTCGCCATCGCCCGGGCCCTGGTCACCCGCCCCGACGTGATCTTCGCCGACGAACCCACCGGCGCCCTCGACACCACCACCGCCGCCGAGGTCCTCGCCCTGCTGCGCGACGCCGTGGACTCCCTCGGCGCCACCGTCGTCATGGTCACCCACGACCCCGTCGCCGCCTCGCACGCCGACCAGGTGCTCTTCCTCGCCGACGGCCTCATCGTGGACCGGCTGCCGCGCGGCTCCGCCGCCGACGTCGCCGCCCGGATGGCCGCCCTCACCGCCCGCCCCGCCCCGGCGTACGCGGGAGCGGCCGCCTGATGCCGATCCGCCCCAACGGGCTCGCCCGCGCGGCGGTCCGGTTCCGCCCGGCCGCCTTCGCGGGCACGTTCGTCGCCCTGCTCATGACCGTCGCCATCGTCTCCGCCTGCGGCATCCTGCTGGAGAGCGGCCTGCGGGCCACCCTCCCGCCGACCCGCTACGCCACCGCCCCCGTCGTGGTCGCCGCCGACCAGGAGATCCGCATGCGGGTCGGCCGCGGCGAGGGCTCCTACGAGGTCACCGCGGCCGTTCCCGAACACGCCCGGGTCGACGCCGCCCTGCTCGACGCCCTGGCTCCCCTCGGTCGGGCCGTGCCCGACGTGGTGTTCCCCGTCCGCGACGCGGCCGGCGCCACCCACGAGGCCTCCGGCTGGGGCGCCACCGCCTTCACCGGTACGAAGCTCGGCGCGGGCCGCGCGCCCGGCACGGGCGAGGTCGTCCTCGGCGGCGCCCCGACCGGCCAGGACCGGGTGACCCTGGAAACCCCCGCCGGGAAGCGAGAGTTCCGCGTGGTGGGCCGCACCGACGACCCCGGCGTCCGATTCTCCGACGCCGACGCGCGCACCCTCTCCGGCCACCCCGACACCCTCGACGCCATCGCCCTCCTCCCCACCGCCCCGACCGGACCCGGCGCGACCGGACCCGCCGCGACCGCGTCCGACGAGCGACTCGCGGCCTCCGCCAGGGCCGCCGTCGCCGGACGGGCCGAGGTGCTCACCGGCGCCGACCGGGCCGTCGACCCCCAGCTGGCCGGGGCCAGGGAACTCCTGACCGCCCTCGGCGGCTCCTTCGGCGGCACCGCCACCCTCGTCGCCGTCTTCACCGCCGCCGGCACCGTCGCCCTGTCCGTCGGCCAGCGCTCCCGCGAGTACGCCCTGCTGCGCGCCGTCGGAGCCACCCCCCGCCAGATCCGCCGCACGGTGGCCACCGAAGCCCTCCTCGTGGCCCCCGCCGCCGGAGTGCTCGGCTGCCTCCCCGGCTTCGCCCTCGCCTCCTGGTGGTTCGGCGCGCTCCAGGACAAGGGAGCCGTCCCCGAAGCCGTCGAACTCTCCGTCTCCTGGATCCCCCTCGTCGGCGCCGCCGGCATCGGCCTGCTCACCGCCCTGGTCTCCGGCTGGGCCGCCGCCCGCAAACCGGCCCGGATCCGCCCCGGCCAGGCCCTCGCGGCCGCCGCCGTGGAACGCGTCCGCCCCGGCTGGATCCGTACGCCCCTCGGCGTCCTCGCCCTCGCCGGCGGCGCCGCCTGCGGGGGACTCGCCGCCACCGGCAGCGGACCCGACGCCGCCAACGCCGCGCTCGGCGTCGTCATGCTCTTCATGCTGGCCGTCGCCCTGCTCGGCCCCCTCATCGCCCGCGCCTGCGCCGCCGTCCTCGGCCTTCCGCTGCGCCTCGGCGACGCCTCCGCCGCCCTGGCCGCCGCCAACTCCCGGGCCCACGCCCGCCGCCTCGCCTCCGCGATCACCCCGATCGTGCTCGCCATGGCCTTCTCCTCGACCCTGGTGTTCCTCCACACCAGTGAGGAACGGGCCACCCGCGAGCAGCAGACCAGCGGCCTGCTCGCCGACCACGTGGTCACCGCCCCGCCCGCCGACATCGGCTCCCGCGCCCTGCCCGCCGGCGTCACCGCCGCCGTACCCGTCACCCGTACGTCCGTCCTCGCCGAACTCGGCTCCGGCCCCGACCGCTGGCTCCAGGGAGCCTCCGCCCAGGCCGTCACCGGACCCGGCGCGGCCCTCGCCCGGGTCCAGGACCTCGACGTCAGGGAAGGCGGCCTCGACGCCCTGCGCCCCGGCACCGTCGCCGTCGACCGCAACCTCGCCGACTCCGCGCACGCGGGCCTCGGCGACCGGCTGCCGCTGCGGCTGCCCGACGGCACCGCGACCAACCCCGAGATCGTCGCCCTCTACACCCGCGGGCTCGGCTTCGCCGAGGTCACCCTGTCCGCCGCCGACCTCACCGGGCACATGACCTCGTCGGCCCCGACCGAACTCCTCGTCCGCGGCGACTCGCCCGCCCTCGCCGAACTCGGCCCCGTCACCGACCGGAGGGGCTGGACCGCCGCACAGGGCACCGACCGACAGGTCAACGCCTGGGCCAACACGGTCATGGCGTCCGTCCTCGGCGGCTTCGCGGCCGTCGCCGCCGTCAACACCCTGGTCATGACGGTCCTGGACCGCCGCCGGGAGCTGCGGATGCTGCGCCTCGTCGGCTCCACCCGCCGTCAGGTGCTCCGCATGATCCGCTGGGAGGCCCTGCTCATCACCGGCGCCGGCGTCACCCTCGGCTCCGCCATCGCCTTCGCCACCCTGTTCCCCATGACCCGGGCCCTCACCGGCGCCCCGCCCCACATCCCGCCGCTCCTCTACGGCTCCTTCGTGGCCGCGGCCCTCCTCCTGGGCCTGGCCGCCACCACCCTCCCGGCCCGCAACGCCCTCCGCAGCCCCGGCCCCTGAACCGCGGCCCCCGCGGCGGCCCACGTCACCCCGCAAGGCCGGGCCGGGCCGGGGTGGGCCGGTCCGGCTCCACCTTCGACCCGGCCCACCCCGCCGGCCCGGCCCCGACACCGGCCAATTGCCACGAATTGGCACGCCCCCGCCGGCCGTACCCGCGTCTACGGTGCCGCCATGGACCGCAGCCTCGCCGACGACCTCGCCCGCCTCCCCGACCTCCTCGACGCCACCCGCCGCGCCGCGACCGAGGCCCTCACGACCCTGGACGCCCGGCCCGTCGTACCCGCCCCCGGGGCCCCTCCCCTTCCCGAACCGCTCCCCGAGCACGGCGACGGCACGGAACGCGCCCTCGCCGACTTCACGACCCGCTGGGCCCCGCGCCTCTCGGCCTCCGCAGGCCCCCGCTACCTCGGATTCGTCACCGGTGGAGCCACCCCCGCCGCCCTCGCGGGGGACTGGCTGACCGCCGCCCACGACCAGAACTCCAACTCCTCCTTCGACGGAGCCGGGCAGCTCCTCGAACGGGAGACCGTCGGCTGGCTCCGCGAGCTCTTCGGCCTCTCCGACGCCCACAGCGGCACCTTCGTCAGCGGCGCCACCATGTCCAACACCACCGGCCTCGCCATCGCCCGCGAGTGGCTCGGCGAACGCCTCGGGGTCTCCCCGGCCGAGGACGGCGCCGCCGCCCTCGGCCCCGTCCGGGTGCTCTCCGGAGCCCCGCACTCCTCCATCGCCAAGGCCCTGTCGTTCCTCGGCCTCGGCCGCTCCTCCCTGGTCCGCGTCCCCACCCTGCCCGACCGTGAGGCCGTCGACCCGGCCGCCCTGGCGCGGGCCCTCGCCGACACCCCCGGCCCGGCGGTGGTCGTCGCCAACGCCGGCACCGTCAACACCGTCGACTTCGACGACCTCCGGGCGGTCGCCGCCCTCAAGGACCACCACGACTTCTGGCTGCACACCGACGCCGCCTTCGGCGCCTTCGCCGCCCTCTCCCCGGAACACGCCCACCTCGCCGACGGCCTCGACGCCTCCGACTCCGTCTGCGTCGACCTCCACAAGTGGCTCAACGTCCCCTACGACAGCGCCGTCCAGTTCACCCGCCGCCGCGACCTCCAGGCCCGCGTCTTCCAGAACGCCGCCGCGTACCTCGGCCCGCTCGGCGAGCACCCCGACCTGGTCCACCTCACCCCGGAGAACTCGCACCGGCTGCGCGCCCTCGCCGCCTGGTTCACCCTGCGCGCCTACGGCCGCCGGGGCCACCGGGAGATCGTCGAACGGGACATCGCCTGCGCCCGCTCCCTCGGCGAGCGCCTCGACGCCGACCCGGCCTTCCGGCTCCTCGCCCCCGTCCGCCTCAACGTCGTCTGCTTCACCCTCGCCCAGGACCCCACCCCCGAGCGGCTCACCGCCCTGCGGGAGGCCGTCTCGGCCGAGGTGTTCGTCACCCCGACCGTCCTCGGGGGAACCCCCGCGCTGCGCGCCGCGTTCTCCAACTGGCGCACCACGCAAGCAGATGTGCGCCGGGCAGCCGAAGCCCTCCGTACGGCAGCGAAGGAGATCGCATGACGGGACAGCCACTGACCCTGCTGGAGGTCGAAGCCCTCGCCCGCGCGGCGCACGACGGGCAGACCGACAAGTCCGGTCGGCCCTACGCCGAGCACCTCGCGGCCGTCGCCGAGGGCGTCCGCCTGCGCGGCGGCAGCCCCGAACAGCAGGCCGCCGCCTGGCTCCACGACTCCGTCGAGGACGACGCCCTCAGCGCCGAGTGGCTCGCCTCGGCGGCCCTCCCGGACGCGGTCAAGGCCATGGTCCTGGCCCTGACCAAACGTCCCGGGGAGCCGCTGGAGGAGTACGCCGCCCGCATCCTGGCCACCCCCGGGGCCGTCCTCGTGAAGGAGGCGGACCTCGCGCACAACGCCGACCCCGTCAGGCTCTCCGTCCTCGACGGCCCCACCCGCGATCGTTTGTCCGCGAAGTACGCCTATGTCCGCTCTCTCCTCGGCATCACCGTGCCGTGAATTCCGCAACACGCCCACCCGGAGGGAAACATGCGGGGGCGATTCGTCACGAGACGGATAGCCGGGGCCGGTTGGTGGGAGGATGGAACGTGTGGGGGTGCGCACGGCTGTACACCCCGGGCCGACCAGGGGACGACCGAAGGTGTGATCAGTAGTGGCCATTTCGCTGTCAGTGGTGGTTCTGTTGGCGATCATCCTGGTGATCCTGATCCGCGGCAAGCACATGAAGGCCGGCCCCGCCATCGTCGCCGTCCTCTTCGGCTTCTTCCTGGCGTCCAGCTCCATCGCCCCGGACGTCAACCGCTTCCTGAACTCCCTCGCCGACACCATCGCCGGCATCAAGCTCTAGGGTCGACGCCCTTCACCGCCGGCGCAGCCGGGCGGCGGCGGCCAGGACCGGAGCGGTCAGGGCGGTCGCGGCGGCGCCGAGCGCGGTGTCCGTGGCCAGGATCAGACGGACCGTCCGCATGGCGAGGGTGAGCGCCTCGCTGCCGCGCAGACGCATGCCCGCCTCGAATCGCCCCACGGCCTCCGTCGGCGTCCCGCCGTCCTCGACCCCGCCCAGGTGGTGGAGCAGGTCCGCGGCGTCGCGGATCGCCGCGCCCGCCCCCATCCCCGCGGTGGGCGGAGTCGCGTGGACGGCGTCCCCGAGCGCGGTGATGCGGCCCGCGGGCCAGGGCGCCAGCTCGGCGGCGCGGGTCGGGGCGGCGTTGAACCGGTACGCGGCCACGCTCCGCGGGTCGGCGCGGGCGATCACGTCCAGGGTGTGCTCGGCCCACCCCTGCTCACGGAACCGCCCCACCAGCGCGGCCCGCAGGGCGCCGTCGCGCAACGCGCGCAGGGAGTCGGTCGCGGGGGACTCGGGGAACATGGCGCCCCAGATGTAGGTGGGCCCGGTGGTGACGGACATCCGCAGTTCGGGGGCGTCGAGCGCGGCGTTGCCGACCGGGTCCAGGAAGCCGACGTACAGCGCCGCCCCCCACGGACCGACCGCCATCCCCGATCGGGTCCCGAGCCGATCCCCGTCACCCGGAGTCAGGTCCGCGCGGAGGGTACGGCCGGAGAACCCGAAGATGCCCGCCGGACGGTTGGTCCGACCGCCCGCCAGGTACCGGGCGACCAGGGAGTGGGTGCCGTCCGCGCCCACCACCAGGTCCGCCGCGGTGGCCGAGCCGTCGGCGAACAGCACGCGGGGCGCGCCGTCGTCACCCGTACCGACGCCGGTCACCGTCCGTCCCGCGTACAGGTCGCCGCCCACCTCCTCGGCCAGCAGCAGGCGCAGGGTGACGCGATCGACGTCGATGCCGGGGTGGTCGCGAAGGTCCGGTCCACGGCCGATCAGTCGGCCGCGACGGTCCCACAACGCGTCGCGGTCGCGCAGCCGCAGCGCCGAGGACGAGGCCAACAGCCGCCGCATCGTCCGCGGGGAGACCAGTTCCCCCAGCGCCGACCGGGCCCGCCCGTCCAGGGTGATGTGGTAACCGCCCGTCGCCGCAAGGTCGTTGTCGCGGTCGAACACCGCCACCTCGAACCCCCTGCGGCGCAATCCCGCTCCCAGCGCGAGTCCACCGATCCCGCCACCGACCACGACAACACGCATACCGGTCCGTCCTGTTCATCGCCGTTCGCCCGCACGAGCGGTTCACGGTGACACCGGTGGTGGACACCGAGTGGCCACCACCGGTCATGATGGAACGATGGCGAGCACCTCACGACGGGCACTGCGGCTGCTGTCCCTGCTCGGATCGCGCCGCCTGTGGCCACTACGCGAGTTGGCCGACGCGCTCGGGTGCGGCGAGCGCACCGTCCGCCGCGACATCGAGACCCTGCGCGGGCTCGACTACCCGATCACCACCGTCCACGGGCCCGATGGCGGATACCGGCTCGGCGCGGGGCACACGCTCCCCCCCCGCTGCTGTTCGACCACGAGCAGGCCCTCGCGGTCGCGGTGGCCCTGCAGACCGCGCCCGGCTCGGTGTTCGGCCTGGGGGACGACGCGGCGCGGGCGCTGGTGACCCTGGAACAGGCCATGCCCGCCGCCCTGCGCGAACACATGGGATCCCTGCGCCTGACCAGGCTGCGGAACTACTGGGAGTTCCCTGCGCCTCCCATCGACCCGGCCGCGCTCACCGCCGTGGGGACCGCGGTGCGCCGCCGTCACGTACTCGTCGTCGAACCGCCGCGCGCCGACGACCCGGACGACGAAACCGCCGCCGAAGCGGTCGTCGTCGATGCCCACCGGCCACCCTCCCGCCGCGTCGAGCCCCACCACCTGGTCGTATGGGCCGGCCGCTGGTACCTGGTCGCCTACGACCTCGCGGACGACCGGTGGCGGGTGGACCGCGTCGACCGGCTCCGCGTCCGCCCCACGACACAGCCCTTCGGCTCCCGCCTGCCTCCCCACGACGACCTCGCGCACTTCGTCATGACCAGCCACGACCGCGGCGACACCCCCGCCGCCTGGGAGTGCACCGGCTCGGCCCGACTCAACCTGCCGGCGGGAGTCGTCGCCCGCTGGGCACCGAGCGGCTCGGTCGTCGAACACCTCGACACCGAGCACTGCCGGCTGACCCTCGGCGCCTGGTCCTGGGCCGGCGTCGCCGGAATCCTCGCCACCTTCGACACCGAACTCACCGAGCTCCGCCCACCCGAACTCGCCCACGCCTGCCACCGACTCGCCCGCATCCTGACCACCGCCGCGGGCACGGAGGGCTGATCGCAGCCCCCGGGAACAGCGAAGGGCCAGGTCGAGGAAATATCCTCTGACCTGGCCCTTTTCGCTTCAGAGCGGGTGACGGGAATCGAACCCGCGTAGCTGGTTTGGAAGATCGCGTACCCGCCCCTGGCCCGACCAGCCAAGACGCTGACCAGCACCTTCCCAGTCCCCACACCGTCGTTCCCCGCGACTCCCCGCGCATCACTCCGCCATCAGACACGCAGAAGACACGGCTCCGAAGCCCGTCCCGGCGCGAGGGCCGCTCCGCTACAGATAACCCTCGGTCCGCTGCGGCGGTAGCTGCGTTGCCGGCCGTGCCTGGCTTCTGTTTGCCTGCCACTTCACCGACTCGCGCTCGTAGCGAACCGCCCACATGAGGATTCCGGCGGCCAGGAAGCCGCGCATGACCGGGTCTTCATCTGTGATCACGAAGATCAGCAACGGTGCCAGGAACACCAGGATCCAACGCGGGTGGTTCCGCCAGTCGTTCTTGCCTGCCATTTGACCTCCCACCGGGACCTTAAGGCGCGAGTAGCCCGGAGAGTTAAGGTTTGCCACTCTCCGCCGGGCCGCCAAGACACAGTTCCTCACGGAAGCCAGCAGCATGGCTGGCGACCTGAACGCGCGCCTGGCGGCCCGGCGGACACCTACCCCAGGGGAACGTCGACCGGCGGGCTAGACGTCGCCCTGAGACCGCTCAAGGCCTTCCATGAACGCGTTGTGGAAGGCGAGCTCTGCGGCCCGGCAGGGCGAGGTGATGAACATCCGCTGAGCCTCGGCGAGGCTGCACCCGACCACCTGCTTGGTCACCATGACCGCGTCCACGCCGTGACAGCCGATCTCCTTCAGGAAAACCTGTAGAGCCCCACCGTCGCGGCTCGCGTCCCAGACGGGCTGCGCCGTCTCGGCCAGGTCGGCTATCCGGGCCTTTCGTTCCGCGTCCACAGCGGGTTGCCCTCTCTCGTGCTCGCCAGGTGTTCGGGATGGTGCCGGGGTGGGTTAGCGACCGACAGGGATCTCGTAGACGATCTCGCACAGCGCGGCAGGGATGACGATGTCCGCGGTCTCCACGGCCTGCCCTTGGTCGCTGTAGTACGTCCGCCGGATGTGCGTAACCAGAGCGGCCTTCTGGATCCCGAGAAGCGACGCCTCCTCGGCGGTCGCCTGCCTCGGCTCCGGCTGCTCCACGGCGTGGCCGACCGTGATCCCAATGACGGCCATCCGGTTCACGACACCGACTCCGGCGTGCGGTCCACCCTCGGGCAGGACCACGAGCGTGCCGGCGGTGAGCTCGTACGGCTCCCAACTCGTCGACAGCTGCACAGGCCTGCCATCGGCAAGGAACTCGTACACCGTGCGCACGCACAGCTCCCCAACCGGGATCCCGAGACGCGCGGCGATCTCGACCGGCGCGGGAACCTTCGCCTCGGTCCGGCTCTCCCAGTTCCCCTGCCTGCCCAAGGCCTGCATGTCCGCACGGAAAGGAGAACCCCCGGGCTGCTCACGAGCGGACGACCGGACAACCCGCACGCGCTGCCGGGGCTCCGCGACGTACGTACCCGAGCCCGCGCGGCCCTCCAGCACGCCCTGGGAGATCAAGAGCTCCTGCGCCCGACGAACGACGTTCTCGCCAACGCCACACTCCTCGGCGATCTGCGTCCGCGAGGGGAGCCGGTCGCCGATGTTCCAGTCATGCTCCGCGATCCGCTGCCGGAGTACGTCGGCGATACGGAGATAAGGCGGCTGCTCAGGCATGTAGAAAATCTAGTCCACTAGCTCTAATCTAGTTAACTAGCTTCACTCAACGTGTTCACCCGGCAACGGAGGCCCTCGGTGCCCGCTTCGGAATCAAGGGCCGAGAGTATCGCCGCCCGACTGTCCGCCCTGGGCCTGACCACGCGACTGGAGGAGCACGCCCGCTACACGTCGATCGAAGCGGAGGTGCCAGAAGCGCTGCCCGCCTCCACCTGGCGGGAGGTCCTGGAAGTGGTAGCGGAGGCCGACCGCTTCGGACTCCTAGCCAGCAGCTTGACCGGCCGCACCCTCTGGGCCGCCGTACGCAAAGCGGTCCCCGCGACGGGCGACGTCCGGGGACCTGGCCGACAGCAGTAGGAGCTGATCAGCATGTCGAACCGTATGGTCCCCACCACCGCCCGCACCAGTGGGCGCCCCCTCCGGCCGGCCTTAGCGCCCGGCTCAGAACCCACCCCCTACCGGTCGAGCTCGTGTGCGATCGGCACCCACCACGAGTGCGCGCAGTCGTCCCCCGCCACGGCTCCGGTAGGCGTCCCCGTGATCTACGAGGCCTGCGACTGCCCCTGCCACACCCCAAGCGACCGGCCCGAACCGCGGCAGGTGGCCCAGTGAGCGGATGGACCCCAAGCGGCGCCCTCGCCACCAACGTCGAGATCACCTCGACCACCGTCCAACGCGGCGACGTAATCCAGATCGGCGGCCAACCGTGCCGCGTCGTCGATCTGATCCAGCTCCCCGCCAGCGCGAAGCGACTCTGTTTCGAGTCGGGCGAACTGCTGACCATGCACGCCCGAACCCGCCTCGTCGCCCTCCGAATGCGGAGGAACTGGTGACCCAACCCCCACCGTCCCGCCGCCATGCCATCGCCGACGACCTCCGGAACCAGATCTCGAAGGGCCACTTGAAGGCCGGCGAACGCCTCCCCTCCGAAGCCCGCCTGGCCGCCCACTACGCAGTCAGCACACCCACGCTCCGGAACGCCCTCGCGCTCCTCCAGGGCGAAGGCCTCGTGGAGAAGATCCACGGCAGTGGCAACTTCGTCCGCCGCCAGCTCCGCAGGACCAGGTACATCGGCGGCGGACACACGCCGAGCGCACTGGCCCCGGCCGAGGAGGCGCTCCACACCACGGTCCGAGCCACCAACCTCCGAGCGCACGGCTATCTGACCGCCCTCCTCAAGGTCGCGCCCCGCAGCCCGTTGACGGAGTTCCTCTGCCTCAGCCACGAGGGGAAGACGCCGCACAGCCTGGCCCGCATCTATGTTCCCCGAGACCTGGCGCTGGCCGACGTCCCGGAAGGGCTGTTAACCGCACGACTGCCAGACCAGCGCCCACCACTGGCCGTGGTCCAGGAAACGGTCAGCACCCGCCTCCCCACTCCCGACGAAGCGACGACCCTTCGCATCAGCTCGACCCTCGCCATCCTCGCGATCACACGCGTGGCGACCGACACCACCGGCCGCGTGGTCGAGGCGGCCCTCTTGGCCCTCCCCGGTGACCGCGCCGACGCAGTCTTCACCACGCACCACACGGCCGAAGTCAGGAGGGCGGAATGACGACGCCCCACAACGAGCTGCGCCTCTTGCCCTGGTCGGGCCCTGATGGCAAGCCCTGCTTCCTGAGTGCCGACGACAACCGCGGCTACCTGTCCCGTCTCGCCGACAACACTGAGGTGGTGCAACTTGCTTTGGGCTCGGAGCTCCTGGACCACGCCCTAGAGGTCCTCGCGGATGCGGAGGTAGATCCTGACGAACTTCGCTTCCTGGCAATGGACTTGACTGGTGCCCTGAAGGACGCGGTCCGAGTGGCAACCAGCCGCGGTCACCGCCTAGCGATACCAACCCCCTCCACGCGCGAGGAACGCACCGGAAGCCCTCGCCAGCCGACGGCTTCTGACTAGTGGCACTGCACCTCAATGACCGCGGCCCCCGGCCCATCGCTGGGGGCTTCGGAGTCCTGCGCGACAGGGCGTCAGGGGGGATGGATCCTCCAGTTTCTCCAAGGGCTGCCTCAGGGGTCCGAGCCTTCGGCATCATCGCCGTATGTAAGCGACCACTACAAGGGACGGGGGCAGGTTGCACACCCAGCGCTTCATGGAGATGGCTGGCGAGATGATGCGTTCGGCCTTGAAGTCGTGGCGGGGTGGGAACCGCTTGTTTGCGGCTCTGCATGCGGGTATGGGGGCCGAGCACTCCCTCAAGGCGATTCTCTGCCACCATGATCCGCTGCTCATCTCCGCACACGGAGACCGCGCGTTGAGGTTCCACGCCTTAGGATTCAGTGGCGAGAAGGGCGTCAAGCCGCTGGAACAGGCCCGCACGATCGGCATGGCGGAGGCGTTCAAGGATGCTGAGGTTGTCATGCGTGGCCAGATGCCAGTGACACTTGAAGCCTTCGCGCCCGTGATGGACGCCCGGAACGGAATTGCTCATCTTGCCCACCATGACCCGACCACTGCGGAGCATGTGGTGTCCACCGCCCTCAAGGTGGCGGAGGCAGTGCGCAAGGAACTGAAGACGCCAGCAGGTGACTTCTGGGGCGAATACGTTCACATCTTCGGCGACCTTACGCAGGTCGCGGCTATGCCCGACCTTCCGAAGATCGACCTTCAGCGGGCTACGGAGGGCCTTGCTCAAGCGGAGGCGGCCGAGGCTGAGTATGCGGCGCGGGAAGTTGTCCGGGCCGTGACCGCCGCGGCTCGTGAGGCGATCAATCAGACCCCCCTCTGGGGCGATCCGCTGGGCACCAGTGAGGCTGCCAAGAGCGCACTGAACATCACCTGCCGAGCCATCGTTTCGGCTGCCTTGTACACGGCTACCACTAGGGCTCAACGCGCGACAGCGGTGCTCTTGGGGTCCTACGGGTATCTATCGCGCAAGGAGCCGACCGCCCCTGTATCGGCGCGTGATGCAGTGGCTGTGAAGAGCCTCGTGGCGCGTGAAGTCCAGGGAGCGTTCGCGGCCGCACTTCCGACGGAGTTGCAGCACTTCCTCACAGCCCCCTCTAGCGACGTAGCCTGGCGCCCGCGCCTGCATGAGGCGTCGGGATACGGCGTGAACCTCTCCCGCTGGGAGACGTGTCCAGCGTGCCCGGCCTGGGGAGACCTTTACGGCTACCTGGAACCTGGTGCATGCAGCGATCTCGAATGCCATACGGGTGGGTCCTACTGCGGGCAGCATGACGAGGGACCTCCCACGACGGCGCGCGCGCAAGCCTTCGCCTGCCCGATGTGCTGCCTGGTTCTTGATACTGACCAAGAACTGGAAGCGGCGTACATGGAGCTAGTCGCTCTCTACGACGGCTAGCGCGATCATGAACCCTGGCTCAGGACTCGTGCCTGAGCCAGGGCACTAGCCTTACGCCCTCTTCGTCCCGAAGCAATCTTGGTACATGGCTGGCAGGGCATTTGTTCACCGCCGAGCTGCGCGGACAGTATCTGAGCAGTGGTCGTGAGTCGTGGACCGCTCCCGTTGTCACGCAGTTAGACACGCACCTGCTCTGAGGCGTAACCGGCCGGCTTCCAGCCGACCGGTTGTTGTTTTGGTGGTGGGGGGCTGTAATGCCCGAGTGTTACAGCCCCTCGCAGAAGAGACTCTTCCTTCCGCTTAGTCGAGGACGCTGTCGGTGCTCGACTGGGGGGCCTGGAGGATTCGACGGACCCGACTCGCCATACCGCGAACTGGGAGGTAAATTCGAGTACCGCTGGACCGTGCGGTGGTGATGAGCCCTGCCGTGGTGAGCCTTTGAACCGCCTCAGGGACGAGTTCTCTGTGCTTAGCATCCAGGCCACGGGGGAGTGCGGATTCTTTTCGACCTGTGCCGCGCTGAGCGTAGATCTTCTTCAATATCGTGAGCAGCACTTTGTTCATTGGTGTTGTCTTCAGGGCGAGGATGCCCTTGGCCGTCGACATCTGAGCGTCGAACTGGGCCACTTCGCAGTCGACGAAGCGATCTTCCTGGAGTGCTGACCACCCGGCTACTCCCGTCATCTGTCCGATGAGGCACTTCTGAAAGTGCGGGAGCGCGCATCCGTTATGGTCGGTGAGATCCAACTCCTGGATCACGCAATCCTGGAAGCTCAGCCAGGCGTAGCTGTTGGCATCGGCGGTCAGTGAGAAGCTGCGAAGCTCGATCTCGTGCAGGGAGATCGACGTGCGCGGCTCGTCCTCGGGCCACAGCCGCGCGGCAACCCGGATGATGTCCGCGATGACGGAGTCCGAGACTCCCCTGCGTTGGAAGGACGTGGCGGACGAGTAAGAGCCCCCTGAGCTCGCCGCGCCTCCCCCCTCAAGCCGCACGGCGGCAACGTCGATGCCGACCTCGTCCAGGCAGGCAACGCTGCCTGTTAGCTCCAACAGCGGGCTTTCCGTGTTTGGGTCGAGGACGCAGGCCACGACATCGCCTGCTCGGGCGGCGTCGGCGAGAGAGACGTCGACGAAGCGCCGTGAACCGTCGACGCTGTCCATAGCACCTAGGCCGGGAAGCCGTTGCAAGAGTTGGTAGGAGCCCTCGTCTGGGGCGTAACCACACACCGACTGGAAGACGGATGTTAGCTCGTCTTGTGAGATGGGCCCCAGACCGTCGCTGGTGCGTCGCGCCTGGGTAGCGAGCCGTTCCAGGACCTTTCGGACGGTGAACCCATCAACCCCCACCTCCATGCTGGCCTCCCGCTCGGCGATGCGGTCCAGCATCATGTGCCAGCCTTCGCCCGCCGAGCGGCCAAATGTCCCCTCGATGGACCCGTGGAGCGCGCTCGACGAGCCCAGGTAGCTCAGGAGGAGGGGGCGCGAGGGCAGCCAGTCCGGGAGCGCGTCGTGCCATCCGTAGGCGTTGAGGATCTTCTTCGCTTGTTCCTCCGTCGGTTCGCCTGCCATAAGGAACAGGGAGCTGTTGCGGGCGCCGAGCGCGGTGCGCATTTCGCGCTCGCTATCGAAGAAGTGGGCTCGCCCCGCTAGGACGACGGAGGTTGAGGAGCGTGACTCGTCGCAGAAGCGGCGCACGAGCTCCACGGACCGGCGGCGGATGTCGCGCATCGCCGACGTTTTGCCGATCCATCCGGGTGTCGCGATCTCGTCGAACCCATCCAGGATGAGAGTCACGTCGCCCGAGCGCCATGCACGGACCAACTGGGAGGGCGAAGGGAATCCAATGGCACGCGCGTGGCGCTCCAGGGCCTCAACGGGCAGGACCTGGCCCTGGTGATCGCGCAGGTTGAGGAGGATGGGGAAGGGGCGGAAGGCATTCTTTCGGTGGATCTTGGCCAACCGCTGATATAGCTCGCGGAGGAACATACTTTTGCCGGCGCCGTAGTCGCCATACAAAAGGACAGACCTGCCGGCCGCCACCTGCTGGGCCACGCGATCGATCGAGAACGGTTCGCTGGTTCCGCTTTCCACGGGGTCGACCGCTACGTAAGGCTTGAGGTCGATGTAGTCGCCGCTGCTTGGCTCGCGGGCGCTACCGAAGGGGTACGGCGCACGCAGCTCCAGGTACCGCAAGGAGTCGACGAGCTGGCCTCGAAGCTGGGCAAAGCTGCACGCGATGAGGGGCGGGCCAAACCCCTTGATGACCATGCGTTGGTCGGCGGTGGGTTCGTCTAGGGTGACGAAGAAGCCTTTGATTGACTTGAACGGGTGCTGGCGAGCCATAGCCAGACACGCCTCTTGGAGCTTCTTGCCGTCCTTCTCCGCCTTGTCTTTTCGGCGGGAGACCGTGCACTCGACGATGGTGACCGAGTCCGGCCCTACGAAGACCCCGTCACGTTCGGCTGTGCCGATGTAGGTGGAACCCTGAAACTCGTTCTCCGGAGCGAAGAGCGCCCGTGATATACGCAGGACCTCTGCCTCGAACTCTGACTCTTCCTGCTGCTTCTCGTCTGCTGGCACGAGGACCCCCTCCAGGTCGTGTGTCTTGCGTCACACCATAGGGCAGCTTAAGGGCCTAATCACTGGTTCTCGGCATGACGCCGACCGTGCCGGAGGCCCTGGGCCGCGTGACAGCGACGTGGAGTTCCGGGGTGCTGGGTGCCATGGGAAGGCGTCTGGCTTAGAGCGCAGGCAGACGACGCTCACGCGGGACGAACACCGTTGCTTCGGGAAGCATCCGAGAAGCCCGCCATCATGGCGATCCCGGGGTCTGTCCGTTTGTACTCCAGACACCTGAGTCGATGGTTGTCGGGGGCATCCATGTGCCGACCCCGCGCGCCTCAAGTCTGCCCAGGCTGTCATCCCGTCTGCCGTCGTCCCACACGTAGTGGTAGCGGGGCAGTCGTCAGGGGCCCAGGTGGAGCGCCCCGCTGGACGAACGACCTGGGCCGCTGACGGCTGGTCTGCTACGGCTTGTCCTGGGGCGACGGCAGGCGGGATGACAGCCCCCACCCCGAACCACAATGGAGCCGCAGGCGCACGGCTGGCCCCCGCATCCCAGAGTCAGAGCGCCCCCGCCGGAGGCATCGTCTTGAGGGGCGGGTCTCCGATCAGGTCGGGCTCGTCCAGCCCATCAAGTCCTTAGCCACTGGCGCGCGGCCGGCGTCCCGGGCTGGAGCGGGGCGCAGACAGGAGCGCAGGCCCGGGGCGACGGGCGCGCGACGCCGCCTTGGCGGCGGAAGCGCCCTTGGTCTTCGCTGGGGCGAGCTGATCGGGCTCCACCGACGGGACGTGGACCTGGAGCACCGCACCGTGCGTGTCCGGCGGGCTGTCGCCGAGCTGAGCAACGGGCAGCGGGAGATCAAGGCGCCGAAGAGTGCCGCGGGCAAGGGGACGGTCTCCATCCCCGGTGTGATCCTTGCGGATCTCCACGAGCACCTGAAGCGGTACGCCGAGGCCGGCCCCGACGGGCGTGTCTTCGTCGGGGCCAAGGGGGCGACTCCGCGCCGGAATCACTTCAACCGGCTCTGGCACAAGGCGTGTCGGGAAGCGGGAGTGAAGGGGCTGCACTTCCACGATCTTCGGCACACGGGCAACACGCTGGCCGCGTCAACGGGTGCCAGCACGCGGGAGCTGATGACGCGCATGGGTCACAGCACCGCCCGTGCCGCGCTGATCTACCAGCACGCCAGCGCCGACCGGGACCGGCTGATCGCCGACGCGCTGAGCGGGCTCGTCAAGAAGGGTCGGAAGGCGGCCAAGGGCGCGAAGAAAGATCCACAGCGGAAGGGGCACGCAGGGGGCACGCCAGCCTGATCGGGGCCTGCGGGAACGACTAAGGGCCAGGCGGAGGAAACGTCCTCTGACCTGGCCCTTAAGTACTTCTGAGCGGGTGACGGGAATCGAACCCGCGTAGCTAGTTTGGAAGACTAGTGCTCTACCATTGAGCTACACCCGCAACACGTGCGCCGCAGGTCCGGGGACCGCGGCACGAACAGCATCCTAGCGGGTCCCACCGGGGGATTGCACACCACTTCGCGCGCCGCCGCGGGAGCCCCGCGGCGCGCGCGCGGCCGCCCGCAGGGGAAACGCGCGTGTCGGAGGGTCTCCGGGCATGTACCCTACGTGTCGCACCGACGGGGTGTGGCGCAGCTTGGTAGCGCGTCCGCTTTGGGAGCGGAAGGTCGTCGGTTCGAATCCGGCCACCCCGACCACGAGTACTGCCCTCCAGCAAGATCACGCCGATGATCGCGTTGTGGGCTGATTGCCGCTTGCGGTTACTATGCAAGCTGCGTGCCCGTGTGTCTGATGCCGGGCCGAATCCGCTGAACCGCTGAATCACAGCGCGACGGCAGAACCCCCAGCAGTCAGCCACAAGGAGACCGAACCGTGAAGAGCGCCGTGGAGACCCTGAACCCGACTCGGGTTCGGCTCACTGTTGAGGTGCCCTTCGAGGAGCTCAAGGACAGCCTCGACGCGGCCTACAAGAAGATCAACCAGCAGGTCACGGTGAAGGGCTTCCGCAAGGGCAAGATCCCGGCCCGCGTCATCGACCAGCGCTTCGGCCGCGGTGCGGTGCTTGAGGAGGCCGTCAACGACGCCCTCCCGAAGTTCTACACCGAGGCGGTCAACGAGGCCGACCTGAACCCGCTGGGCCAGCCCGAGGTCGACATCAAGGAGCTGAAGGACGGCGAGCTGCTGTCCTTCACCGCCGAGGTGGACGTCCGCCCCGAGATCGAGATCCCGGACTACTCCGGCATCGAGGTCGAGGTCGACGCCGTCGAGGTGTCCGACGAGGACGTCGAGAAGGCGGTCGAGCAGCTGCGCGGCCGTTTCGCGTCCACCAAGGACGTCGAGCGCGCCGCCCAGGACGGCGACGTCGTCACGATCGACCTGGAGGCCAAGGTCGACGGTGAGGTGCTGGAGGACGGCGTCGCGAGCGACGTCTCCTACACCATCGGCTCGGGCGAGCTTCTCGACGGCATCGACGAGGCCGTCAAGGGCCTGGAGGCCGGTGGCGAGGCCACCTTCACCTCCCAGCTGAAGGGCGGCTCCGCCGAGGGCAAGGACGCCGAGGTCACCGTCAAGGTCACCAAGGTCTCCGCCCGCGAGCTGCCGGAGCTGGACGACGAGTTCGCCCAGATGGCGAGCGAGTTCGACACCCTCGAAGAGCTCAAGGCGGACAGCCGCAAGCGCCTTGAGGACACCAAGCAGTACGACCAGGCCACCCAGGCCCAGGAGCGCGTGCTGGAGAAGTTCCTGGAGCTCGCGGAGATCCCGGTCCCCGAGAAGCTGCTCGCGGACGAGGTCCAGACCCGCAAGCACAACCTGGAGCACCACCAGCTCGGCCAGATGGGCCTGACCATCGAGAAGTACCTGGAGTTCCAGGGCAAGACGGTCGAGGAGTTCGACGCCGAGACCACCGAGCAGGCCGTCAAGGGCATCAAGACCCAGTTCCTGCTGGACGCCCTGGTCAACAAGGAGAAGCTGGGCGTCAACCAGGAGGAGCTCACCGAGCACCTCATGCGCCGCGCGCAGTCCTCCGGCATGTCCCCCGACCAGTTCGCCCAGGCGGTCGTCGAGGGTGGCCAGGTCCCGATGCTGGTCGGCGAGGTCGCTCGCGGCAAGGCCCTCGCGGTCGTCGTCGAGAAGGCCAAGGTCACCGACACCAACGGTGAGGTCATCGACCTCTCCGACGACGAGGACGAGACCGAGGCCGTCGAGGCCGCGGCCGACGCCGACGTCGAGGCCGAGGGCAACGCCGACGCCGCGCCGGCTGCCGACGAGGCCAAGTAACACCTCGGGCGAAGCCCATTGAGCAGTGCCGTGAAGGGCCCGGACGCAGTCGCGTCCGGGCCCTTCCGCACACCCGTCGTGAGGGGTGCGGACCTTGCGCTCCGAGCGAACAGTTCGGGAAGCGGGATGGCGTTGTCCTACCTGCGCGTTAGGGTCCATGAATACGAGGGCACGGGAGTACCCGAAGCCGGAGGGCATCGCCCCACCGGTAGGTCCGCGCCCCAGAACGAGACGCTGAGACGGCACATGGCCGTCGGAGACGAGCAGGTGGATACGTGACGAATCTGAAGCCTTACGCCGCGGGTGAGCCGTCCATCGGTGGCGGCCTCGGCGACCATGTCTACAACCGGCTGCTCGGCGAGCGCATCATCTTCCTCGGGCAGCAGGTCGACGACGACATCGCGAACAAGATCACGGCGCAGCTCCTCCTCCTGGCCGCCGAGCCGGAGAAGGACATCTACCTGTACATCAACAGCCCCGGTGGCTCCGTGACGGCCGGCATGGCCGTCTACGACACCATGCAGTACATCCCGAACGACGTCGTCACCATCGGTATGGGTATGGCGGCCTCCATGGGCCAGTTCCTGCTCACCGGCGGCACCGCAGGCAAGCGCTTCTCGCTGCCGAACACCGACATCCTGATGCACCAGGGCTCCGCCGGTATCGGCGGCACGGCCTCGGACATCAAGATCCAGGCCCAGTACCTGCTGCGCACCAAGCAGCGCATGGCTGAGATCACCGCGCTCCACTCGGGCCAGACCGTGGAAGCGATCATCCGTGACGGTGACCGCGACCGCTGGTTCACGGCCGAGGAGGCCAAGGCGTACGGCCTGATCGACGAGATCATCTCCGCGGCGTCCCTGGTCCCGGGCGGCGGCGGCACCGGGGCCTGATCCCGGCCCCGGCGAACGCACCTCCGTACGCCCGCCCGTTCCAGGCAGTCCTCAGCCCGCAGAACGCCACCAGGATGGTGAACACCCAGATGTACATGAACAACCTCTCTCCCGCGAGCGGCCTCCACAACGGCCCGCAGGTGGACAACCGCTACGTCATCCCGCGCTTCGTCGAGCGCACCTCGCAGGGCGTGCGCGAGTACGACCCGTACGCGAAGCTCTTCGAGGAGCGCGTGATCTTCCTCGGCGTGCAGATCGACGACGCGTCCGCGAACGACGTCATGGCGCAGCTGCTGTGCCTGGAGTCGATGGACCCGGACCGCGACATCTCCATCTACATCAACAGCCCCGGTGGCTCCTTCACCGCGCTGACGGCGATCTACGACACGATGCAGTTCGTGAAGCCGGACATCCAGACGGTGTGCATGGGCCAGGCGGCCTCCGCCGCCGCGGTCCTGCTCGCCGCCGGCACCCCCGGCAAGCGCATGGCGCTGCCGAACGCCCGCGTGCTGATCCACCAGCCCTCGGGCGGCACCGGCCGCGAGCAGCTCTCCGACCTGGAGATCGCGGCCAACGAGATCCTGCGCATGCGTGACCAGCTGGAGTCCATGCTGGCCAAGCACTCGACCACCCCGCTGGAGAAGATCCGCGAGGACATCGAGCGCGACAAGATCCTGACGGCCGAGGACGCTCTCGCGTACGGCCTGATCGACCAGATCGTCTCCACCCGTAAGAGCAGCGCGGTCTGATCCTTGCCGCCAGTTGGCGTGGGCGCTTCGCCGTTCGGCGATGTGAACCACGTCAAGGGGGCCCCGCACGGGGCCCCCGGCAAGGTACCGTCGGATATGAGGCACCAGGAGCGCTGAACCAGGCGTCTCCCAGGCGAAGGGGAAGCACCTCGTGGCACGCATCGGTGACGGCGGCGACCTGCTCAAGTGCTCGTTCTGCGGAAAGAGCCAGAAGCAGGTGAAGAAGCTCATCGCAGGACCCGGTGTGTACATCTGCGACGAGTGCATCGACCTCTGCAACGAGATCATCGAAGAGGAACTCGCGGAGACCTCCGAGGTCCGGTGGGAGGAACTCCCCAAGCCCCGTGAGATCTACGAGTTCCTGGAGAGCTACGTCGTCGGCCAGGAGCCGGCGAAGAAGGCGCTCTCCGTAGCGGTCTACAACCACTACAAGCGGGTCCAGGCCGGCGAGAACGGCGGCGCGCAGGGCCGCGACGACGCGATCGAACTCGCGAAGTCCAACATCCTGCTGCTGGGCCCCACGGGTTCCGGCAAGACCCTCCTCGCGCAGACGCTCGCCCGCATGCTGAACGTCCCGTTCGCCATCGCCGACGCGACGGCGCTGACGGAGGCCGGGTACGTCGGCGAGGACGTCGAGAACATCCTGCTGAAGCTGATCCAGGCGGCCGACTACGACGTCAAGAAGGCCGAGACCGGGATCATCTACATCGACGAGATCGACAAGGTCGCCCGTAAGAGCGAAAACCCGTCGATCACGCGCGATGTCAGCGGCGAGGGCGTGCAGCAGGCCCTGCTGAAGATCCTGGAGGGCACGACCGCCTCGGTCCCGCCGCAGGGCGGACGCAAGCACCCGCACCAGGAGTTCATCCAGATCGACACGACGAACGTGCTCTTCATCGTGGGCGGCGCCTTCGCCGGCCTGGAGAAGATCATCGAGTCGCGCGCGGGAGCCAAGGGCATCGGCTTCGGGGCGACGATCCGCTCGAAGCGCGAGATCGAGGCGAGCGACCAGTTCCACGAGGTCATGCCTGAGGACCTGGTGAAGTTCGGGATGATCCCCGAGTTCATCGGCCGTCTGCCCGTACTGACCTCCGTGCACAACCTGGACCGCGAGGCCCTGCTGCAGATCCTCGTCGAGCCGCGCAACGCACTGGTCAAGCAGTACCAGCGGCTGTTCGAACTCGACGGTGTCGAGCTGGACTTCGAGCGCGAGGCCCTCGAAGCCATCGCCGACCAGGCGATCCTCCGCCAGACCGGCGCGCGCGGCCTGCGCGCCATCATGGAAGAGGTCCTCATGTCGGTGATGTACGAGGTCCCGTCCCGCAAGGACGTGGCCCGCGTGGTCATCACCTCGGACGTGGTCCGCTCCAACGTCAACCCGACGCTGGTGCCGCGCATCGTCCCGAAGGACCAGGGCCCGCACGAGAAGTCGGCGTAGCGGTACCGGAGATACGTACGAGAAGGGGCGCCCCCGAGGGGGCGCCCCTTCTCGCGTGTGCGGTCGGCCGGTGTCAGTTCTTGACGCGGGCGGTGTTGTAGAGCTTCGCCGTGAACTCGGCGTTCTGCTCCAGGGTGTAGCCCGGCTTGCCCGCGAGGAGGGCCATCGCGTCGGAGGCGGAGACGAGGCTCAGCGTGCTGTAGTCACCCCAGACGCAGAGCGGGAAGGTCATGACCTTGGGACCCTTGAACTTCGGGTCCGTGTTGGTGGCCTTCATCTCCTGGCACTTCATGACGGCTCCGTCGAAACCGGCGGGGCTCATCGCCTTGGGGCTGCCGATCAGTTCGACCTGCCCCTTGCCCTCCTTGGTGGCCTTCAGCTGGAACGCCGTGAAGTAGGAGTCGACGGACTTCTCCGGGTCGGCGATCTCGCCGTAGAGGCCGTTGAAGGTCAGGCCCTTGACCGCGAGGGGATTGTTGGGATCGGTGATCTGGTAATCCATGGCCACCGCGGCCGGGTTCTTGACGCCGGCGGCCTCGGCCTCCTTGCGGTCCTCGTCGGTGAACGGCTTCTGCTGGTACTTCGGGCTCTTCTTGAAGTCGTCCACCGACTCGGGCGCGACCAGCTTGTAGCCCTTGGTGGCGTCGGAGATCGAACCCCCGCTGCCGCCGCCCAGGAAGTACCAGCCGCCGCCCGCGATCACGGCCACCGCCACGACGACGCCGATGATGAGGCCCGTCTTGGACTTCTTCGGGGTCTCCTGCGGGGGCATCCCGCCGTACGGAGGCTGCTGGGGCTGCTGGTAGCCGTACCCGGGCTGCTGCTGCGGCTGCTGCGGGAAGCCGGGTGCCGCCGGGGGCTGCTGGGGGTAGCCCGGCGGGGCCGAGGCCGGGGGCTGCTGTCCGTAGCCCGGGGAGGGGGCGCCGGGCGGCGGCGGGGCCTGCTGCGGGTATCCGTAGCCGGGCTGCTGCGGGGCCGGCCCACCGTACGGGTTCGGCTGCTGCGGGGGCTGCTGCCCGTACGGTCCGGGCTGCTGCGGCTGCTGGCCGTACGGTCCCGGCTGGTTGAAACTCATCCCGCGTCCCCCTGTGAGGTGTCTGCTTATCCGTTCCTCACATCCTGACGGAAGGCGGCCCCGGTCGGGGCGTCGGGGTGCCAGGCGTTACCGAACCACGACGCCGCCGGAACGTCCCTGCGGGCCACGGGGCGGGCCCGGCCACGGGCCGCGTCAACGGAAGGCCCCGTCGTGCAATGGATTCGTACCGTGGGCGGCACCCCCCGTATCCTGTGCCCCGTGACCGAGAACACGCAGACACCCAGTGCCCCCAACTCCGAACTGCCGACCCAGTACGCGCCGGCCGAGGTAGAGGGGAAGCTCTACGAGCGCTGGGTAGAGCGCGGTTACTTCGAGGCGGACGCCAAGAGCGAGAAGCCCCCGTTCACCGTCGTCATCCCGCCGCCGAACGTCACGGGCAGCCTGCACCTGGGTCACGCCTTCGAGCACACGCTGATCGACGCCCTCACCCGCCGCAAGCGCATGCAGGGCTTCGAGACCCTGTGGCAGCCCGGCATGGACCACGCCGGCATCGCGACGCAGAACGTCGTCGAGCGCGAGCTGGCCAAGGAGGGCAAGTCCCGTCACGACCTCGGGCGGGAGGCGTTCGTCGAGCGCGTCTGGCAGTGGAAGGGCGAGTCCGGCGGCCAGATCTCCGGCCAGATGCGTCGCCTCGGCGACGGCGTCGACTGGTCCCGCGAGCGCTTCACCATGGACGACGGCCTGTCCGAGGCCGTCCAGACGATCTTCAAGAAGCTCCATGACGACGAGCTGATCTACCGCGCCGAGCGCATCATCAACTGGTGCCCGCGTTGCCTCACCGCGATCTCCGACATCGAGGTCGAGTACCAGGACGACGACGGCGAGCTCGTCTCCATCCGCTACGGCGAGGGCGACGACGCCATCGTCGTCGCGACGACCCGTGCCGAGACGATGCTCGGTGACACGGCCGTCGCCGTCCACCCCGAGGACGAGCGCTACCGGCACCTCGTCGGCACCGAGATCGAGCTGCCGCTGACCGGCCGCCGCATCCCGATCGTCGCGGACGAGCACGTCGACCCCGAGTTCGGTACCGGCGCCGTCAAGGTGACGCCGGCGCACGACCCCAACGACTTCGAGATCGGCCAGCGCCACGGCCTGCCGAACATCGCCGTCATGGACGAGCACGCCGTCATCACCGTCCACGGCCCGTTCCTGGGACTGGACCGCCTCGAAGCACGCTCCGCCATCGTCGCCGCGCTGCGCGCCGAGGGCCGGATCGTCGCCGAGAAGCGTCCGTACAGCCACTCCGTGGGCCACTGCTCGCGCTGCAAGACCACCATCGAGCCGCGCCTGTCGATGCAGTGGTGGGTCAAGGTCGCACCGCTGGCGAAGGCGGCGGGCGACGCCGTTCGCGACGGCCGGGTCAAGATCCACCCGCAGGAGATGGAGAAGCGCTACTTCGACTGGGTCGACAACCTCCACGACTGGTGCATCTCGCGCCAGCTGTGGTGGGGTCACCGCATCCCGGTCTGGTACGGCCCGAACGGCGAGATCGTCTGCGTCGGCCCGGACGAGCAGCCGCCGACGGGTGAGGGCTGGCACCAGGACACCGACGTCCTGGACACCTGGTTCTCCTCCGGTCTGTGGCCCTTCTCCACGCTCGGCTGGCCGCAGCAGACCGAGAGCCTCGCGAAGTTCTATCCGAACTCCGTCCTGGTCACCGGCTACGACATCCTCTTCTTCTGGGTCGCCCGGATGATGATGTTCGGTCTGTACGCGATGGACGGCACCCCGCCGTTCCACACCATCGCCCTGCACGGCATGGTCCGCGACCAGTTCGGCAAGAAGATGTCGAAGTCCTTCGGCAACGCCGTCAACCCGCTGGACTGGATGGACGAGTACGGCTCCGACGCCGTCCGCTTCACCCTGGCCCGCGGCGCCAACCCGGGCGTCGACGTCCCGATTGGCGAGGACTGGGTCCAGGCCTCCCGCAACTTCGCCAACAAGATCTGGAACGCCACCCGCTTCGCGCTGATGAACGGCGCCACCGTCGAGGGCGAGCTGCCGGCCCCCGAGGAGATGTCGGCGACCGACCGCTGGATCCTGTCGCGGCTCAACAAGACCGTGGCCGAGGTCGACGCGTTCTACGACGACTACCAGTTCTCGAAGCTGTCGGACTCGCTCTACCACTTCGCGTGGGACGAGGTCTTCAGCTGGTACGTCGAACTGTCGAAGACGACCTTCTTCGCGGGCGGCGAGCAGGCCAAGGTTTCGGGCCGCGTCCTGGGCGAGGTCCTCGACGTCATGCTGCGCCTGCTGCACCCGGTGGTCCCCTTCGTCACCGAGACGCTGTGGACGACACTCACCGGCGGCGAGTCCCTCGTCATCGCCGACTGGCCGAAGGACAGCGGTTTCCGTGACGAGGCCGCCGAGGCCGAGATCGCGACCGTCCAGGCCGTCGTCACCGAGGTCCGCCGGTTCCGCAAGGAGCAGGGCCTGCAGGACGGCCAGAAGGTTCCGGCCCGCCTGGACCTGTCGGGTACGGCGCTCGCCGCGCACGAGGCCGCCATCCGTCAGCTGCTGCGCCTCCAGCCGGAGGGTGATGCCTTCAGCGCCACCGCGACGCTCCCGGTCGCCGGTGCCACCGTCGCGCTCGACCTGTCGGGGACCATCGACGTGGCCGCCGAGCGCAAGCGCCTCTCCAAGGACCTCGGCCTCGCCGAGAAGGAGAAGCAGCAGGCCGAGGCGAAGCTCGGGAACGAGGCGTTCATCGCCAAGGCCCCCGACAACGTCGTGGACAAGATCAAGGGCCGGCTGGCCAAGGCCGAGGCGGACATCGCCCGGATCCAGAGCCAGCTGGACGCGCTGCCCGCCGCGTAACGACGGGTGAGGGGCCCCGTACGGCTGTCGGCCGTACGGGGCCCCTCGCGTTTGCCGGACCTCCTCGCGCATCCGCCCCTCACAGCAGCCGGGTGCCGAACCGTTCGAGGACGAGTAAGGCGACGACCGCGTACAGGGTCAGCGGGACCAGCCAGTGGGGGAGGGCCCGCAGCGGGGAGCCGGGCCGGGACAGGTACCGGGTGACGTACCAGAACAGCGGGATCACCACGGCCCAGACGAGGACGCACCACGGGCAGAGCGCACCGATGACGTAGAGGCACTGGCCGATCAGCCACACCGTGAACGCGAAGCCCGCCGCGGTTCCCGCCCACACGGCGCGCCAGAGGGGGCGGGGGAGTGCGGCTCCGGCGGTGAGGGCCGCGCCGAGGGCGGCGAGCGCGGCGAAGCCCGCGAGGCCGAGGAGCATGTTGGGGAAGCCCAGCAGGTTGCCCTGCCAGGTGTTCATCACGTCACCGCAGCTCAGGACGGCGTTGACGTTGCACCCCGGGGTGAAGAGGGGGTCCTCCAGGGTGCGGATGCGGTCGTGGGTGAGGACCCCGGAGGCGAGGACGCCGAGCAGGCCGCCGATGAAGAGGAGCAGTCCGGTGCGCCGGCTCCCGTCGATCGTGGGGGAGGCCTTCCCGGTGGTCCGCGTGGTGATCTTCGGGGCGGTCATTCCTCCGACGCTACGAGGGGCAGGGGGTGCCCGCCCAGGGCGGAAGGTCGCGGGTGCGCAGGGCCGTCCGGCCCTGCCCGGGGGTAACCGGAGTGCCGCATATCACTTCATATGTCCCCGGATCGGATCCGATCCGGGTGTGCCGACCACGGATGATGGGGGGCATGCGCGTCAAGCCCGTCGTCCTCGCGGCGTACCACCGGGTCGCCGCCTCGGGCCGCCGGCGGGCCGAGTGCTGGGCGGCCTCGCCCCGCGCGCTGGACGTCATCACGGCCCTGAGCTGCCTCGCCCTGGTGGCGCTGGACCTGCCCGGTCTCGCCGCCGCCGACAACTCCCTCAACGGTTGGCTGGCCGCCCTCGTGCTGGCCGTGGGCTGTTCGAGCCTGCTGGTGCGGCGCCGGGCGCCCTGGGTCGCGTACGTGACGGCCCTGCTGTTCGTCGGCTGGCTGCACGAGCTCACCCTGATCCAGTTCGCGCTGTACTCGGTCGGCCGCTACCGGGGCCGCCGGGCCGGGATCCTCGCGACCGTCGGCTACGTCGCCTTCGCGTTCGCCGTGTTCAGCATTCCGGGCTGGCCCGAGCCCCGGATCCAGACCCTGAGCTCCTTCCTCAGTCTCGTCGTGCCGATCGGCGTCCTGGCCTCGGCCGTGGGCATCGCGGCCTACCGGCACGACCTGGTGCGGGAGCTGGAGGCCCGGCGGGCGGAGTCGGCCGTGTCGAACGCCGTCCAGGAGGAGCGGACCTCGGTCGCCCGGGACGTCCACGACTTCGTCGGGCGCGAGCTGACCCTGCTGACGGTGCGCTCCGAGGTGCTCTCGGTGCGGGCACGGCGGACGACGTACGCGAAGGACTTCGAGGAGCTCGCCGACACCGCGCGGCGGGCGCACCTCGTGCTGAACGAGATCATCGTGCAGCGCGGGGAACGGGACGCGACGCCCGGCGTGGAGGGGCTCGCCGCGCTGGCGCGGGAGAGCGAACGGGCGGGCTCGCCCGTACGGCTCACGCTGGACCCGGAGGTGCACGGGCTGTCGCCGCTGCGGCAGGCGGCGGTGTACCGGGTGGTGCAGGAGTGCCTGACGAACGCGGCCAAGCACGCCCACGGGGAGACCATCGAGGTCTCCATCGCCACGGACGGCCCGCTGCTGCGGATCGCCGTGAGCAACGGCCTCCCGGACCGGACGCCGGGCCGGGCCCCCGTCTCGGCGGGATCCGGCACGGCGAGCATGTCCGAGCGCGTGAGCAGCCTGGGCGGAACCCTGACCGCCACCCGTACGGAAGGGGGCTACCTGGTGGTGGCCACCCTGCCGCGCTCCTGACGTCGCGGACCCGTGGGCGGTGCCGCGCGGCCTCCGAGCCGGTCCGGTCAGGCCTTGGCCGGGGCCAGCAGGCCGTTCAGGGTGTCCAGGTCCTCGACGCAGCGGCCCGAGCCGAGGGCCACGCAGTCCAGCGGGGCGTCCGCGACGTGGACGGGGATGCCGGTCGCGGCGGCGATGCGCAGGTCCAGGCCGGGTAGGAGCGCGCCGCCCCCGGTGAGGACGATGCCGTGTTCCATGACGTCCCCGGAGAGTTCCGGGGGGCACTCCTCCAGGGTGGTGCGGACGGCCGCGATGATGGCCTCGACCGGTTCGTCGAGCGCGGTCCGGACGTCGGCGGCCGTGAGGTCGAGGGTCTTGGGCATGCCGCCGACCCGCTCGCGGCCGCGCACCGTGAAGGTGAGGGTCTCCAGCTCCGGCCGGTCCGGGACGGGCCCGGCGGAGCCGATGGCGACCTTGACGTCCTCGGCGGTGCGCTCGCCGATCAGCAGCGAGTGCTCCTTGCGCACGTGGTCCATGATCGCCGCGTCGAGCCGGTCGCCGCCGATCCGCAGGGACTGGGCGGTGACGATGCCGCCCAGCGAGATGACGGCCACCTCGGAGGTGCCGCCGCCGATGTCGACGACCATCGAGCCGCGGGCCTCGGCCACCGGGAGTCCCGCGCCGATGGCCGCGGCCATGGGCTCCTCGATGAGGTGGACGGACTTCGCGCCGGCCCGGGTGGAGGCGTTCACGATGGCCCGTCGCTCGACCGGGGTCACCCCCGAGGGCACGCAGATCACCATGCGGGTGCGCGGTCGCCGGCCGGGGACGGCCTTGCGGACGAAGTGCCGGATCATCTCCTCGGCCGCCTCGTAGTCGCAGATCACCCCGCCCCGCAGGGGACGGATCGCGGTGATGGATCCCGGGGTGCGGCCGATGGTCTCCTTGGCCTCCGTACCGACGGCGAGCGCCGTGGTCGTGCCCGCCTTGACCGCCACCACGGACGGCTCATTGAGGACGATCCCGTGGCCCCGGGCGTAGACGAGGGTGTTGGCGGTCCCCAGGTCGATTCCTATGTCGCGGCTGGAAGCGGTCTTTTTGGTGCTGGCCTGCGGCATTTGTTCCCCAATCTCCTGTCCGCAAGGCTTGCATAACGATCCGGTCGCGTTCCCCGCCGAAGGTCCCGAAACGGCCGGGCCGAAAGTCCTCGGGGTCCCCGTCCGTAGACTGGGGTCCGTGAGTGACCAGCAGCCCGAGAGCCCCGACCGAGACAACACCGTCGACGAGTTCGACCAGATGGTCGCGGAGGAGTCCGACCGCGACCCCGACCTGGCGGTGATCGAGGCCGGCAGCCGCACCCTGCGCGCGCAGGCCGGAGCGCCGCTGGGCGACCCCGTGCCGTCCCGCCCCGAGGACCCCGAGGTCGCGAAGGCGTTGCTGGAGGTGGAGCAGGAGCTGGCCACCCGCTGGGGCGAGACCAAGCTGGAGCCGTCCGTCAGCCGGATCTCCGCGCTGATGGACGTCCTGGGCGAGCCGCAGCGGGCGTACCCGTCGATCCACATCACCGGCACCAACGGCAAGACCAGCACCGCCCGCATGATCGAGGCCCTGCTGAACGCCTTCGAGCTGCGCACGGGCCGCTACACCAGCCCGCACGTGCAGTCGGTCACCGAGCGGATCAGCCTGGACGGCGCTCCGATCAGCGCCGAGCGCTTCATCGAGACGTACCACGACGTGAAGCCGTACGTGGAGATGGTGGACGCCGCCGAGGAGTACCGGCTGTCGTTCTTCGAGGTCCTCACGGGCATGGCGTACGCGGCCTTCGCGGACGCGCCCGTCGACGTGGCCGTCGTAGAGGTCGGCATGGGCGGCAGCTGGGACGCGACGAACGTCATCGACGGCACGGTCGCGGTGATCACCCCGATCAGCCTCGACCACACCGACCGGCTCGGCACGACGCCCGGTGAGATCGCCCAGGAGAAGGGCGGCATCATCAAGCAGGACGCGACCGTCATCCTGGCGCAGCAGCCGGTCGACGCCGCGCAGGTGCTGCTGAAGAAGGCCGTCGAGGTCGACGCGACGGTAGCCCGCGAGGGCATGGAGTTCGGCGTCGTCTCCCGCGAGGTGGCGGTCGGCGGTCAGATGCTGACCCTGCGCGGGGTGGGCGGCGAGTACGACGGCATCTTCCTGCCGCTGTACGGCGCCCACATGGCGCACAACGCGGCCGTCGCCCTGGCGGCCGTCGAGGCGTTCTTCGGGATCGGCGGGGAGCACGCCCGCGAACTCGACGGCGACACCGTGCGGAAGGCCTTCGCCTCGGTGACCTCGCCGGGCCGCATGGAGGTCGTGCGCCGCAGTCCGACCGTGGTGCTGGACGCCGCGCACAACCCGGCGGGGGCGCGGGTCACCGCCGAGGCGGTCACCGAGGCGTTCGGCTTCAGCCGGCTCATCGGGGTCGTCGCGGCGAGCGAGGGCAAGGACGTCAAGGGCGTGCTGGAGGCCTTCGAGCCGATCTTCGCGGAGGTCGTCGTCACGGAGAACACCAGCCACCGGGCGATGGGCGCCGACGAGCTGGCGGCCGTCGCCGTCGAGGTCTTCGGCCCCGACCGGGTGCAGGTCGAGCCGCGGCTCGACGACGCCCTGGAGGCCGCCGTCACCTTGGCGGAGGAAGAGGCCGAGTACGGAGGGGCCGGGGTCCTGGTGACCGGTTCCGTGATCACGGTGGGCGAGGCCCGCCTGCTGTTCAAGAGAGGCTGAGGGATCGATGCGCACGCTCTGCGCGAGCACGCTGATCGGTGAGTTCTTCATCGTCGGCTTCGCGGGCCTGGTGGCCATGAAGAACCCGGACCTGACCCAGGCCCAGGTGTGGACGGTCTGCGGCGTGACCATGCTGCTGTCCGTGCTGCTGTGCGGGATGCTCTCGCGCCCGGGCGCGGTCCAGCTCGGCTGGGCGCTCCAGATCGGCCTGATCGCCAGCGGTTTCGTGGTGCCGACGATGTTCTTCCTGGGCGCGGTCTTCGCCGGCCTGTGGTGGTGCTCGGTGCACTACGGGCGGCGGATCGACGCCATCAAGGCCCGCTGGGCCGAACAGGCGGAAGCGGCCGCTCCTGACGCTGCGTGACGGTTCACCGTGACGGCCCTGTAGATTCGTCCTACCGCACCCGTATGCCGCAAGGAGTTGCCACCATGACCCAGCGCACGCTCGTCCTGCTCAAGCCCGACGCCGTCCGCCGCGGCCTGATCGGCGAGATCGTCGGCCGCATCGAGCGCAAGGCCGGCTGGACCATCCCCGCGCTGGAGCTGCGCACGCTGGACGCGCAGACGCTGGAGACCCACTACGGCGAGCACAAGGGCAAGCCCTTCTACGAGCCGCTCATGGGCTTCATGTCGAGCGGTCCGGTCGTCGCCCTGGTGGTCGAAGGGGAACGGGTGATCGAGGGCGTCCGGCAGCTGGCCGGACCCACCGATCCGATCGCCGCCGCGCCCGGCTCCATCCGGGGGGACTTCGGGAGCATCACCCGGGAGAACCTGATCCACGCCTCGGATTCCGAGGAGTCCGCGGAGCGGGAACTGAAGCTGTTCTTCCCCGCGCTCTGAATACTCTTTCCTGACGAGACATCAGCCGAATAGCGCTCATGACCTGGGGCGACCGAAGTAATTTCGGTCGCCCTTCGGTATTTCCGAGCCCTTCGGGGAACGCATGGGCAGGACGCGACGTCACCACTAAGGGGGCGGGTATCCGTTCCGGCGGGATTGCCGGAGTCCCGTCGCGCGGTGTCCGTACTTGCGGCACTACGATGGGGCCTCCACCCACACACCCACCTCGCCGACCTGACAGCAGCCGCTATCAACTGGAAGGCCAGACGCTCCTCATGGGGAACAAGGGGAACACTATGTCGTTCATCGGCCGTGACATGGCGATCGACCTCGGGACCGCCAACACGCTGGTGTACGTGAGGGGCCGGGGAATCGTCCTGAACGAGCCGTCCGTGGTCGCCATCAACACGAACACCGGTGGCATCCTGGCGGTCGGCTCCGAGGCGAAGAAGATGATCGGCCGGACGCCCGGCAACATCGTCGCCGTACGGCCCCTCAAGGACGGCGTGATCGCCGACTTCGAGATCACCGAGCGGATGCTCCGGTACTTCATCCTCAAGATCCACAAGCGCCGCTACCTGGCCCGTCCGCGCGTGGTGGTCTGCGTGCCCTCCGGCATCACGGGAGTGGAGCGACGCGCCGTCATCGAGGCGTCCACGCAGGCCGGCGCCCGCCAGGTGCACATCATCGAAGAGCCCATGGCCGCCGCCATCGGCTCGGGCCTGCCCGTCCACGAGGCCACCGGCAACATGGTCGTGGACATCGGCGGCGGCACCACCGAGGTCGCCGTCATCTCCCTCGGCGGAATCGTCACGGCACAGTCCATCCGGGTCGCCGGTGACGAGCTGGACAACGCGATCATCCAGCACATCAAGAAGGAGTACTCGCTCCTCCTCGGTGAGCGCACCGCCGAACAGATCAAGATCACCATCGGGTCGGCGTACGACCTCGACAAGGACGAGCACACCGAGATCCGCGGCCGCGACCTCGTCTCGGGCCTGCCCAAGACCGTGGTCATCTCCGCGGCCGAGGTGCGCAAGGCCATCGAGGAGCCGGTCAACGCCATCGTCGACGCGGTCAAGACGACCCTCGACAAGTGCCCGCCGGAACTCTCCGGCGACATCATGGACCGCGGCATCGTGCTGACCGGAGGCGGCGCCCTGCTGCGCGGCCTCGACGAGCGGCTGCGCCGCGAGACGGGCATGCCGATCCACATCGCGGAGGATCCGCTCGACTCCGTCGCGCTCGGCTCCGGCAAGTGCGTGGAGGAGTTCGAAGCCCTCCAGCAGGTTCTGGACGCCCAGCCCCGACGATGACCGGATCCCCGTCGAAGGGGCAAGCGGAACACAAGGATCCGCCGTACGGGTGCTAGCGCGCCGGTGCGGCGGATCGTTGATATACAGGCACAGTCCGGTCGGAGTCCCGGCTCCACCGGAGCGGCTTCGCCGCACGGGTATCTACGAGGAAGGCACGGCCGCCGCACGTGAGGGACACACGAGAGAGCCGGCTGCTCCTGGTGCTTCTGATCGCCATCGCGTTCGCATTGATCACGGTGGACATCAGAGCGGGCGAGGAGTCTCCGGTCGACGGTGCCCGGCAGGCCGCCGCGGCGGTCTTCGGCCCGGTCGAGAAGGGCGTCGCGACCGCGGTGGACCCGGTCGCCAACGCCATAGGGGCGGTGCGCGACTCCGGTGAACGCCACAACCGGATCGCCACGCTCGAACGCGAGAACAGCATGATGAAGGCGAAGCTCGGCAGCGAGGACCAGAACCGCAGCCGGATCCGCGAACTCGACGAGATGCTCAAGCGCGCCGGCGCCGGCCAGTACGGCATCAAGGGCGCCGAGGTCATCGCCATAGGAGCGGCCCAGGGCTTCTCCTGGACCGTCACCATCGACGCCGGCAGCAAGGACGGCATCGAGCGCGACATGACCGTCCTCAACGGGGACGGGCTCGTCGGCCGGGTCGCCACCGTCGGCCCCGACACCGCCACCGTCGTCCTCGCCAACGACCCCGACTTCACCGTCGGCACCCGGCTGGAGAAGACCAACGAACTCGGCTTCGCCACCGGCCAGGGCGACCGGGCGCTCTCCGTCCAGATGCTCAACGGCAAGGCCAAGGTGAGCCCGGGCGACCGGCTCGTCACCTTCGGCTCGCGCGGGAACAAGCCCTTCGTGCCCGGCGTCCCGATCGGCGAGGTCGTCAAGGTCGACCCCTCGCGCGGCGACCTGACCCGGACCGTGTGGATCCGCCCGTACGTGGGCTTCTCCCGCCTGGACATCGTCGGCGTCGTCGTCATGCCCCCGCGCGAGGACCCCCGCGACACGGTCCTGCCGCCCAAGCCCGAGGCCCCCAAGCCGACCCCGACCGTCACGGTCACGGTCACCCCCTCCGCCGGCGTGTCCGGCAAGCCGGCCGACGAGTAGGAGCTGACCGTCATGCGCTTCAACCGGATCCTGCTCTCGGCCACCCTCATCGTGGTCGCCCTCGTCGTACAGGTCTGCGTCCTCGGCCGGCTCCAGCTGCCCGGCGCCGTACCCGACCTCGTCCTCCTGACCGTCGTCGCCCTCGCCCTCGTGTACGGGCACCTCAGCGGCGCCCTCATCGGCTTCGGCGCCGGACTGCTCACCGACCTGGCCCCGCCCGCCGACCACGCCGCCGGGCGGTACGCGCTCGTGCTGTGCCTGATCGGCTACCTCGTCGGCCTGGTCCGGCCCGACAACGGACGGTTCCGCTCGGCCTGGGGTCCGATGCTCACCGTCGTCGCCGCAGCGATCGGCTCGACCCTGCTCTACGCCGGAGTCGGCGCCCTCGTCGGCGACACCGCCGCCCGACACGTGGGCCTGACCGGGCTGGTGTTCACCGCCACCCTCTACGACCTGCTCCTCGCGCCCTTCACCGTGCCGTTCATCATGGCCCTGGCCCGGCGCGCCGAGAACGACCCGATGGCCGTCGAGGCGGGCGGCGGACCGCCCCAGGGCAACGACGTGTCCAGCGGCTGGCTGGCCGGCGGCACCGGACTGCGCATCGGCAGCCAGCGCGGCGGCCTGCGCCTGAAGACCGCACGGGGGCGGGCCAACCGGGCCGGCCGCATAAAGGGCGTCAAGGCAGTGAAGAGCGTGAAGAGCGTCAAGAAACTGTGAGACGGGAGCGGACGTGAGCAACATCCCCGAGACCGGCCGCACCTCCCGGGTGCGGATCCGCCTGGTCATCATCCAAGTCCTCGTCCTCTCAATGTTCGTCACCCTCGGCGGACGCCTGTGGTACCTCCAGATCCGCAACGGCGAGGAGTACTACCACGAGGCGAAGAGCAACCACGTCCAGCGGGTCGTCCAGCCCGCCGTACGCGGCTCCATCCTCGACGCCCGCGGCATCGCGCTCGCCGACAACGAGACCCGCCTGGTCGTCTCCGCCAGCCGCACCCAGCTGATGAAGATGAAGGACCGGGGCAAGGCCGTCATGACCCGCCTCGCCGGCGTCCTGGACATGGCTCCCAAGGAAGTCATGGACAAGGTCCGGCTCTGCGACTCCGAAACCCCCAAGCCCTGCTGGAACGGCTCCCCGTACCAGCCGATCCCGGTCACCCTCGAAGCCACCACGCAGCAGGCACTGCAACTGCGCGAACGCCCCGAGGATTTCCCCGGCATCACCGCGGAGCCCACCGCCGTCCGCCGCTACCCCGCCCCCGGCGGGACCCGTACCGCGCAGGTCCTCGGCTACCTCTCGCCCGTCACCGACGCTGAGATCCAGAAGGCCAAGGACACCGACTCGCCCCACCTGCGCTCCGACCAGGTCGGCCGCTCCGGCATCGAGCGCACCTACGACACGCAGCTGCGGGGCAAGGCGGAGGTCACCTCCTACGAGGTCGACAACCTCGGCCGGGTCATGGGCCAGACCAAGTCCGACCCGGGCATCCCCGGCGCCACGCTCGTCACCAGCATCGACGCACGGGTCCAGTCCGTCGCCGAGTTCGAACTCCAGCAGGCCATGAAGACCGTCCGCAACGAGACCGACAAGATCACCGGCCGCAAGTACGAGGCCGACTCGGGCGCCGTCGTCGTCATGGAGACCAAGACCGGCCGCATCGTCGCCATGGCCTCCCAGCCCGACTACGACCCCAACGCCTGGGTCGGCGGCATCTCCGGCACCGACTACGCCAGGCTGACCAGCAAGAGCTCCAACTACCCGCTGCTCAACCGCGCCATCCAGGGCCAGGCCCCCGCCGGCTCCATCTTCAAGGTGGTCTCGGCGAGCGCGGCCGTGCGGGCCGGCTACGACTTCAACAGCAAGTACAACTGCAGCAGCTCCTACAGCCTGGGCGGCCGGAGCTTCGCCAACTTCGAGTCCCAGGGCCACGGCCCCATCACCCTCGGGGACGCCCTCAAGTTCTCCTGCAACACCGTCTTCTACGCCCTCGGCCACAAGGAATGGCAGCGCGACGGCGGCCTCAAACCCAAGAAGGACGCCCACGACTGGTTCTACCGGACCGCCCGCGAGTTCGGACTCGGCTCGGAGACCGGGGTCGACCTGCCGAACGAGGTCACCGGCCGGATCCCCGACCGCCGGTGGAAGAAGAGCTTCTGGGCGGCCAACAAGGACTCCTGGTGCAAGCAGGGCAAGAAGGGCGGCACGTACGTCGAGCAGATCGCCTACGAAAGCTGCCTGGAGGGCAACCAGCTCAAGGCGTTCGACAGCATCAACTTCGCCATCGGCCAGGGTGACGTCCTCGTCACCCCCATCCAGATGGCCACGGCCTACGCCGCCATCAGCAACGGCGGCACCCTCTACAACCCCACCGTCGGCAAGGCCGTGATCAGCCCCGACGGCAAGCGCGTCGACATGATCAAGCCCGCCTCCCACGGCCGGCTGCCCGTCGACGCCAAGACGATCCGCGACCTGGACAAGGGCCTGCGCTCGGTCGTCGCGCCCGGCGGCACCGCCGCCTGGCGGTTCGGCGGCTGGCCGCTCGACAAGATCCCGATGCGGGCCAAGACCGGCACCGCCCAGGTCTACGGCAAGCAGACCACCTCCTGGCTGGCGACCTACACCGACGACTTCACGATCGTCATGACGATCTCCCAGGGCGGCACCGGCTCCGGGGCCTCCGGGCCCGCCGTCCGCAACATCTACAACGCCATGTACGGGCTCGACATGGCCGGCAACCAGGACCCGAAGCGGGCCCTGCTGCCGAAGCCGCAGGCACAACTGCCCAGGGTCAACGCCGACGGTTCCATCGAGGCCCCCGAGATCAAGCCCTACGTGCCGCCGTCCCCGGAGGAGCTGAACCCGCCCGTGCTCGCCGGACCCCCCGCCGCACCCCCCAAGCACCAGGACTGAGGACCGAGGACCGCACGACATGCAGACCGCCAACAAGTTCTCCGTCTCCCGGTACGCGCCCGAGCGCGGGACGGTGGCCAAGCTCACCGCCCGCGACTCCGTCGTGCGCCGGCTCGACTGGCCGATACTCCTGTCCGCGCTCGCCCTGTCCTTCATCGGCGCCCTGCTGGTGTGGTCGGCCACCCGCAACCGGACCCAGCTGAACCAGGGCGACCCGTACTACTTCCTGTTCCGGCACGCCATGAACACCGGCATCGGCCTCGTGCTGATGATCGGCACCATCTGGCTCGGGCACCGCACCCTGCGCGGCGCCGTACCGGTCCTGTACGGGCTCTCACTGGTCCTGATCATCGCGGTGCTCACCCCGCTGGGCGCCACCATCAACGGCGCCCACGCGTGGATCGTCATCGGCGGCGGATTCTCGCTCCAGCCCTCCGAGTTCGTGAAGATCACGATCATCCTGGGCATGGCGATGCTGCTCGCGTCGAGGGTGGACGCGGGCGACCTCGCCCACCCC
Source organism: Streptomyces sp. NPDC057939 (assembly GCF_042887545.1). Lineage (NCBI taxonomy): Bacteria > Bacillati > Actinomycetota > Actinomycetes > Kitasatosporales > Streptomycetaceae > Streptomyces > Streptomyces sp. NPDC057939. The sequence goes on along the minus strand of NZ_JBHVPG010000009.1, from coordinate 10,997 downwards.
GACCACCGCACCGTCGTCAAGGCGCTGTGCCTGGCCGCCGCCCCGATGGGCATCGTCATGCTGATGCCCGACCTCGGCTCCGTCATGGTCATGGTCGTCATCGTGCTCGGCGTCCTGCTGGGCTCCGGCGCGTCCAACCGGTGGGTACTGGGCCTGATCGGCTCCGGCGCGGGCGGGGCGATCCTGATCTGGCAGCTCGGCGTCCTCGACGAGTACCAGATCAACCGCTTCGCCGCCTTCGCCAACCCCGAACTCGACCCGGCGGGCGTCGGCTACAACACCAACCAGGCCCGCATCGCGATCGGCTCGGGCGGACTGACCGGATCCGGCCTCTTCAAGGGCTCCCAGACCACCGGCCAGTTCGTGCCCGAGCAGCAGACCGACTTCGTCTTCACGGTCGCGGGGGAGGAGCTGGGCTTCCTCGGGGCCGGGCTGATCCTCGTACTGCTCGGCATCGTGCTGTGGCGCGCCTGCATGATCGCCCGCGAGACCACGGAGCTGTACGGGACGATCGTCTGCGCCGGGATCATCGCCTGGTTCGCCTTCCAGGCCTTCGAGAACATCGGCATGACGCTCGGCATCATGCCGGTGGCCGGACTGCCGCTGCCCTTCGTGTCCTACGGAGGATCCTCGATGTTCGCCGTGTGGATCGCGGTGGGTCTGCTCCAATCCATCCGGGTGCAACGGCCCCTGTCGGCCTGACCGGCGACCGGGGGACGAACGCGGGGTCGAAGGCGGGGCCCGAGGGCGACGCGGAGGCGGGCCGGGACGTTCCCGGCCCGCCTCCGGCGCGTTCCCGATGCCTCCTCCGCGCGTTCCCGGCGCGTCGTGGCGCACTCCCGCGGCGGCCCGAACCGGTCTAGATTCGGTTCATGGCGGACAGCAAGCGTGAGATCGAGCGGAAATTCGAGTTCGCGCCCGGGAGGGCCCGGAAGCCCGGAAAAGTCGGCAAGCCCGGAAAAGTCGGCAAGACCGGGAAGGGCGACGAGGCCGGGAAGGGCCACGAGCCCGGCACGCGCGCGAGCTCCGGGCAGGACCCGGCCCGCGTCCCGGACCTGACCGGCACCGCCGGGATCGCGGAGACCCGGGACCGGGGAACCGTCCTCCTCGACGCCGTCTACTACGACACCCCCGACCAACGCCTCGCCGCCGCCGGCGTGACCCTGCGCCGCCGAACGGGCGGCGAGGACGCCGGCTGGCACCTCAAACTGCCCGTCTCGCCGGGAGTCCGCGACGAGGTCCACGCCCCGCTCCGCGACTCCGATTCCGACTCCGATCCGGCCGGGGACGCCGACTCCGTGCCCGGCGCCCTGGCCGCCCTCGTACGCTCCCGGACCAGGCAACAGCCCCTGGAACCGCAGGTCCGACTGGTCTCCTCCCGCGACGTCGTCCACCTGCTCGACGCCGACGGGCGACTGCTCGCCGAACTGTCCACCGACGCCGTCCTCGCCGAGCGGGGCACCACCACCGCCGAGTGGACCGAGGTCGAGGTCGAGCTGGCCGACGGAACGGACCCCGCACTGCTGGACGCCGTCGAGAAGACCTTCGACGAAGGCGGACTCAAGGTCTCCGACGCCCCCTCGAAACTGGCCCGCGCCCTCGCCGACACCGGCGCCGCACCACCCGCACGGCCCGGCCCGGAACCCGCCGACGGATCGGCCGGCGCGCACGTCCTCGCGTACCTGCGCGCCCAGCGCGACATCCTCGTTGCGCAGGACCCCGCCGTCCGCCGCGACCTCCCGGACTCCGTGCACCAGATGCGCGTCGCGACCCGCCGACTGCGCAGCGCCTTCAAGAGCTACCGCAAGGTCCTGGACGGCACGGTCACCGACCCGCTCGGCGAACAACTGCGCCGACTGGCCGCCGAACTCGGCGTCGACCGCGACCAGGAAGTACTGGCCCGGCGGCTGCGCTCCCGCCTCGACGAGGTTCCCGCCGAACTACGGCTCGGGCCGGTCACCGACCGGCTGCGGACCTGGGACACCGCCCGCCGCCGAGCCTCCCGCGGCCAGGCCCTGGCCGCGCTCGACAGCGCCTGGTACCTGGGCCTGCTCGACGCCCTCGACGCCGTGCTGGCGGACCCGCCGCTGCGCAAGGCCGCCGCCAGGCCCGCCGAGAGCGTCCTGCCCGAGGGGATCCTGCACGACGACGAGCGGCTCGCGGGCCGCGTCGAACACGCCCTGGCGATGGAACCGGGCAAGGACCGCGACGTGGCACTGCACGGCGCCCGCAAGGCCGCCAAGCGGACCCGGTACGCGGCCGACGCCGCCCGGGCGGCGCTCGGCAAGCCGGCGAAGCGGATGTCGAAGGCCGCCAAGTCCGTACAGACCCTGCTCGGCGAACACCAGGACAGCGTCGTGTCCCGGGAGGCGCTGCGCGGCATCGCCGCTCAGGCGGCCGGCGCGAGTGAGGCGTCCTTCACCTGGGGGCTGCTGTACGCCCGTGAGGAGGCGTACGCCGAGCGGCTCGAACGGGAACTCCCGGACGTCTGGGCCGAGGCGCGCGACCCGGAGCTCAGGTCCGCACTCAAGTGATCATGTGGGCAGGGCGTAGTGGCCCTCGGGGTACGCTTGAGAGTCGCCCCCTGCCCGCTTCACGAAAGTCGCGTGATGTCCGAGTCGGTCTTCCCACAGCTCGAAGCTCTGCTCCCGCATGTGCAGAAGCCCATCCAGTACGTCGGTGGTGAGCTCAACTCCACGGTGAAGCCGTGGGAGAGCGCGGACGTCCGCTGGGCGCTCATGTACCCGGACGCCTACGAGGTCGGGCTGCCCAACCAGGGCGTCATGATCCTCTACGAGGTGCTCAACGAGCGGGAGGGCGTCCTCGCGGAGCGCACCTACTCCGTGTGGCCGGACCTCGAAGAGCTGATGCGCGAGCACAAGGTGCCGCAGTTCACCGTGGACAGCCACCGCCCGGTCGGCTCCTTCGACGTCTTCGGACTGTCGTTCTCCACCGAGCTCGGCTACACCAACATGCTGACGGCCCTGGACCTCGCGGGCATCCCGCTGGAGGCCAGGAACCGCACGATCGACCACCCGATCGTCCTCGCGGGCGGCCACGCGGCCTTCAACCCCGAGCCGATCGCGGAGTTCATCGACTGCGCCGTCATCGGCGACGGCGAGCAGGCCGTCCTCGACATGACCGAGATCATCCGCGCGTGGAAGGCCGAGGGCCGCCCGGGCGGCCGCGAGGAGGTGCTGCTCCGCCTCGCCAAGACCGGCGGCGTGTACGTCCCCGGCTTCTACGACGTCGAGTACCTGCCGGACGGCCGCATCGGCCGCGTCGTGCCGAACCGCTCCGGCGTGCCGTGGCGCGTGTCCAAGCACACCGTCATGGACCTCGACGAATGGCCCTACCCCAAGCAGCCCCTGGTCCCGCTCGCCGAGACCGTCCACGAGCGGATGTCCGTGGAGATCTTCCGCGGTTGCACCCGCGGCTGCCGTTTCTGCCAGGCCGGCATGATCACGCGCCCCGTGCGGGAGCGAAGCATCACCGGCATCGGCGAAATGGTCGAGAAGGGCCTGAAGGCGACCGGCTTCGAGGAGGTCGGCCTGCTGTCGCTGTCCTCGGCCGACCACACCGAGATCGCCGACATCGCCAAGGGCCTCGCGGACCGCTACTCGGACGACAAGGTGGGCCTGTCCCTCCCGTCGACCCGCGTGGACGCCTTCAACGTGGACCTGGCCAACGAGCTGACCCGCAACGGCCGCCGCTCGGGCCTCACCTTCGCCCCCGAGGGCGGCTCCGAGCGCATGCGCAAGGTCATCAACAAGATGGTCTCGGAAGAGGACCTCATCCGGACCGTCGCCACCGCGTACGGCAACGGCTGGCGCCAGGTGAAGCTGTACTTCATGGTCGGCCTGCCGACCGAGACCGACGAGGACGTCCTCCAGATCGGTGACATGGCGGTCAACGTCATCGCCAAGGGCCGCGAGGTCTCCGGGCAGAACGACATCCGCTGCACGGTGTCCATCGGCGGGTTCGTGCCCAAGCCGCACACCCCGTTCCAGTGGGCGCCGCAGCTGTCGGCCGAGGACACGGACGCCCGCCTCGGCAAGCTCCGCGACAAGCTCCGCGGCGACAAGAAGTACGGCCGCTCCATCGGCTTCCGCTACCACGACGGCAAGCCGGGCATCGTCGAGGGCCTGCTCTCGCGCGGCGACCGCCGCATCGGCGACGTCATCCGCGCCGTGTACGAGTCCGGCGGCCGCTTCGACGGCTGGCGCGAGCACTTCTCGTACGACCGCTGGATGGAGGCCGCCGAGAAGGCGCTGCCCGCGTACGGCGTGGACGTGGCCTGGTACACGACCCGCGAACGCACCTACGAGGAGGTCCTGCCCTGGGACCACCTGGACTCGGGCCTCGACAAGGACTGGCTCTGGGAGGACTGGCAGGACGCCCTCGACGAGACCGAGGTCGAGGACTGCCGCTGGACCCCGTGCTTCGACTGCGGCGTGTGCCCGCAGATGGACACCCAGATCCAGATCGGCCCGACCGGCCAGAAGCTCCTGCCGCTGTCGGTCGTGAAGTGACCTCCGGCCGACCCGGCCGCTGAAGCACCGGACGTGCCCCCACCGGAAACGGTGGGGGCACGTTCCATTTCCGGACCTTTCCCGCATGGCCCGCTCCTTAGTGCCCCGATGCCGCAACGGCTCGGCCCCGTGGTGTGTCCTTCAGGGCATGGAAACCGAGAAGCCACAGCACGTGCCCGGCGGCGAAGGGTGTTTGGTGGGGGTCCTGCGGGTTCCCGTGAAGATCGTCGCCGTGCTGGTCGTCCTGCCGGTACGGCTGATCTGGGACCTGCTCGTCCTCGCCGCGCGCACCACCCACCGGCGGGCCCTGCGCCCGGTCGGCGCGGCCGCGGCCCGGCTGTGCTCCGGCCTGTACCAGTACGTGCTGACCCCGCTGGGGCACGGGATCGCGTGGTCGGGCCGGGGTGTCGTCCTGGTGGTGCGGTGGCTGGCGTTGGGTCTTCTGTACTGGCCGTGGGTGGGCCTGTGGCGGTACGTGCTGGTTCCGGTGGCGACCGCCGCCCACCGGTACCTGCTGGCCCCGGTGTGGCGGTACGTGTTGGCCCCGCTCGGGCACGGGCTGCGTTGGTTCCTGCCGAGGGCGTTCGCCGCGGTCTTCGTGTGGCCGTGGGTCGGGCTGTGGCGGTACGTGTTGATCCCGCTGGGGCACGGGATCGCGTGGTCGGGCCGGGGTGTCGTCCTGGTGGTGCGGTGGCTGGCGTCGGGTCTTCTGTACTGGCCGTGGGTGGGTC
>NZ_JBHVPG010000009.1:0-5635 GCF_042887545.1 Streptomyces sp. NPDC057939 | reverse complement strand
CGTGGGTCGGGCTGTGGCGGTACGTGTTGATCCCGCTGGGGCACGGGATCGCGTGGTCGGGCCGGGGTGTCGTCCTGGTGGTGCGGTGGCTGGCGTTGGGTCTTCTGTACTGGCCGTGGGTGGGTCTGTGGCGGTACGTACTGGTTCCGGGCGCCACCGCGACGTACCGGTACCTGCTCGCCCCCCTCGGCCGGAACCTGTACCGGTACGTGCTCACCCCGCTCGGGCACCTGCTCGTCGGCGCCTGGCGACTCGCCGGGCGGATCAGCCGCGCAATCGGTCGCGGACTGCTGTGGTTGTGGCGCGGCTGCGTCGCCCGCCCCTGCGCCTGGCTCCACCGCCACGTCGCCACACCCGCCGGGCACGCCCTCCGCAGCGTGTGGCGCAGCTCCCGCGCCGCGGTGCGGGAGGCCCGCGACGACGTACGACGTCTGCTGTTCGGTACTCCTCCCGGGGAACCGGCGAGGTCACGGGCGCGTACTCTGGGTAGTACGAAAGCCGCAGGCAACGCGCCCGCTCCCGAGATCTCCCTGCACGAGACGCAGGGGTGAGCCGGAGGCAGGGCGTGGCCGGCAGGCCCCACAGACACTCAGGGCGACGTGCGAGCCGCGACGCCCCGCACAAGGAGAAGAACCACTGGGCAAGCGACAGCCCGAAGGCCCGCCTCCCGCACCGGTGGTGCAGCGCATTCGACTGCGTTACACCAAGCGTGGCCGCCTCCGGTTCACCAGTCACCGAGACTTCCAGCGAGCCTTCGAGCGGGCACTGCGCCGCGCGGAGGTCCCCATGGCGTACTCGGCCGGCTTCACCCCGCACCCCCGCGTCTCGTACGCGAACGCCGCGCCGACCGGTACCGGCAGTGAGGCCGAATACCTGGAGATCGCCCTCGCGGCCTCCCGGGACCCCGAAAAGCTTCGTGCGCTGCTCGACGAGTCCATGCCCGCCGGGCTCGACATCATCGACGCCGTCGAGGCCCGCACCTCGGGTCTCGCCGACCGGCTGACGGCCTCCGTGTGGGAGCTGCGCCTGGAGGGCGTGGAGCCCGAGGACGCCGAACGGGCCGTGACGACGTTCCTCGCGGCCGAGGCCGTCGAGGTCCAGCGCCGCACCAAGAACGGCGTCCGCACCTTCGACACCCGTGGGGCCGTGGTCAGCCTCGAAGCACTTCCGGCCCAGGCTGATAGGCCGCTGGACAATGCTTGTGCGATACTGCGGCTGGTTGTTCGGCATTTGACACCTGCCGTGCGACCCGACGACGTCCTGTCCGGTCTCCACGCTGTGGCCGACCTCGCGCCGCCGGTCCCCGCAGCGGTGACCAGGCTGGCGCAGGGGCTCTTCGACGAGGAGTCCGGCACGGTGACCGACCCGCTCGCGCCCGACCGCGAGGCCGTCACGGCCGCCCCACCCACGGCCGCCGTAACGACCGACGCGAAGGCGCCGGAAGGTCCCGCCGCGTAGGGATCGTCGTCGTCGCGCAGCCCTGGCACTCGGGAGCCACCTGGGTCGGGCAGCGCATTGACCTGAAGACTTCCGCCAGGCCGTACGGACAACACGTACGGAACCGGCGGCCATGGACTACAGCTCCCGTGTGGCGAACGCGCCCCGGAGGCCGGTTCCGCGCTCATTACGCGGCAGCCGTGCCGGACCGGACGTCAGCCGCGGCGCCCGGGAGCGTGACGGGAGAACCCCGCATGCTCAACACCGAAAACGAGAACACCCCCGCTGCCGACAGTGGCAGCCCCAGCGACAACCTGCCCCCGCGCAGGCGTCGCCGCGCCGCTTCCCGGCCCGCCGGCCCGCCCGGCGGTGTCGCGGCGGCCACCGAAGCCCCCGCCGCCGCGGCCCCCGCTCCCGTGGTCGAGGAGCCCGCTGCCGCTCCGGCGCCGCGTGCCCGTCGTCGTGCGACGCGTGCCGTGGCCGCTCCGGCCGCCGTCGAGGCGGCCGCCGAGGCCGTGGTGGAGGCCGCCCCCGCGCCGGTCGTCGCCCCGGTGGTCGAGGAGCCCGCTGCCGCTCCGGCCGCCGCTCCGCGTGCCCGTCGTCGGGCCACCCGCGCGGTGACCGCCCCCGAGGCGCCCGCCGCCGAGCCCGTCGTGGAGGCCGCCCCCGCGCCGGTCGCCGCCCCGGTGGCCGAGGAGGAGGCTCCGGCCGCGCCGGCTTCCGCCCCGCGTGCCCGTCGCCGCGCCACCCGCGCCGTGGCCGCCCCGGCCGCCGCCGAGGCGCCCGCCGCCGAGATCGCCGTCGAGACCCCGGCCGCCGTGCAGGAGGCCCCGAGGGCCGCTGCCCGCGCCGTCACCGTCGCCGACGCGGTCGACTCCCCGAAGCGCGGCGGTCGCCGCCGCGCCACCCGCTCCACCTCGGCCGCCGCTCCCGCGCAGCCCGTGGCCGCCGTCGAGGCCGAGGTCGCCGCCCCGGCGCCGAACCGTGCCGCCCGCCGCGCCGCGCGTCCCGCCGTGGCCGTCTTCCAGGCCCCGGTCTTCGCCGAGCCGATGTTCCAGACCCCGGAGACCGCCGCCATGGCCGCCGCGGCCGCTGCCGCCGCGTCCCGGGCGGAGGAAGCCGAGGAGGAAGAGGAGGAGACCGAGGTCGAGGCTCAGGCCCCGGCCCCCGTCGAGCAGCCCGCCGGCCGCCGTCGTCGCCGTCGTGGCGCCGCCGCCGAACCTGCCGCCGCCGAGCCCGTCGCCGCGCCCGCGACCGGCGCGCCCGTCTCGCCGGCCGACGTCGAGCTCCTCGACGAGGAGCAGGACGCCGAGGTCGAGGCCGCCGAGCTGGACGAGGACGAGGCCGACGAGTCGGGCGAGCGCCCCTCGCGCCGTCGTCGTCGCGGTGGCCGTCGCCGCCGTCGCGGTGAGGCCGCCGACCTCGACGAGTCCGCCGAGGAGGAGACCGGCGCCGCCGAGGACGCCGAGGAGGAGGACGCCGACGACGCGGACGACGCCGAGCTCGGTTCCTCGTCCAGCCGTCGCCGTCGTCGCCGTCGCCGTCGCAGTGGTGACTCCGGCGCCGAGACCGAGGCGGCCGAGGACGACGGCGTACGCACCGTCGTCAAGGTGCGCGAGCCGCGCCCGGCGCGCGAGCGCAGCGAGTCCACGTCCTCCGACGAGGTCCAGTCCATCAAGGGCTCGACCCGCCTGGAGGCCAAGAAGCAGCGTCGCCGCGAAGGCCGCGAGCAGGGCCGCCGTCGCGTCCCGATCATCACCGAGGCCGAGTTCCTGGCCCGCCGCGAGGCCGTCGAGCGCGTGATGGTCGTCCGTCAGTCCGGCGAGCGCACCCAGATCGGCGTGCTGGAGGACAACGTCCTCGTCGAGCACTACGTCAACAAGGAGGAGGCCACCTCCTACGTCGGCAACGTCTACCTGGGCAAGGTCCAGAACGTGCTGCCGTCCATGGAGGCCGCCTTCATCGACATCGGCAAGGGGCGCAACGCCGTCCTGTACGCCGGTGAGGTCAACTTCGAGGCGCTCGGCATGGCCAACGGGCCGCGCCGCATCGAGTCCGCCCTCAAGTCCGGCCAGTCGGTCCTCGTGCAGGTCACCAAGGACCCGATCGGCCACAAGGGCGCCCGCCTGACCAGCCAGGTCTCGCTGCCCGGCCGCTACCTGGTCTACGTGCCCGAGGGTTCGATGACCGGCATCAGCCGCAAGCTGCCCGACACCGAGCGCGCGCGCCTGAAGACCATCCTCAAGAAGATCGTCCCCGAGGACGCGGGCGTCATCGTGCGCACCGCCGCCGAGGGCGCGAGCGAGGACGAGCTGCGTCGCGACGTCGAGCGCCTGCAGGCCCAGTGGGAGGACATCCAGAAGAAGTCGAAGCAGATCTCGACCTCTTCGCCGAGCCTGCTGTACGGCGAGCCGGACATGACCGTCCGCGTGGTCCGCGACATCTTCAACGAGGACTTCTCGAAGGTCATCGTCAGCGGTGACACCGCCTGGGAGACCATCCACGGCTACGTGAACCACGTGGCCCCGGACCTCGCCGACCGGCTGTCGCGCTGGACCTCCGAGGTCGACGTCTTCGCGACGTACCGGATCGACGAGCAGCTCGCCAAGGCGCTCGACCGCAAGGTGTGGCTGCCCTCGGGCGGTTCCCTCGTGATCGACAAGACCGAGGCGATGATCGTCATCGACGTCAACACCGGCAAGTTCACCGGTCAGGGCGGCAACCTCGAGGAGACCGTCACCAGGAACAACCTGGAGGCGGCCGAGGAGATCGTGCGCCAGCTGCGGCTGCGCGACCTGGGCGGCATCGTCGTCATCGACTTCATCGACATGGTCCTGGAGTCCAACCGCGACCTGGTCCTGCGGCGCATGCTGGAGTGCCTGGGCCGCGACCGCACCAAGCACCAGGTGGCCGAGGTCACCTCGCTGGGCCTGGTGCAGATGACCCGCAAGCGGGTGGGCCAGGGTCTGCTGGAGTCCTTCTCCGAGACCTGCGTCCACTGCAACGGCCGCGGCGTCATCGTCCACATGGAGACCCCGACCGTTGTGGGCGGCGGTGGCAACGGCAAGCGTTCCAAGCGCCGTGGCGGTCGTGGTCCGGAGCACGACCACGACCACGACACCGAGACGGTGGAGACCACCGGCACGGACGTGTACGAGGCCGACGCGGAGATCGAGACCGAGACCGAGGCCGAGGTTGCCGCCGAGGCCGCCGCGCCGCGTGCGCTGCCGGAGCCGGAGTTCGTCGCCGACGAGGAGCTGTACGGCAGCGCCGCCGAGGCGGAGGCCGCCGCCGGTGTCAGCGGCCGTCGCAACCGTCGCCGCGCCACCCGCAAGGCGACCGCTCCTGCGGGCGCCCCGCGCGGTGCCGTGCGGCCCGCCGCAGCGGCCCCGGTGACCCCGGTGGTCGAGGACGAGCCGGTCGTGGAGCCCGCCGACACGGTCCTGGAGCCCGCCCCCGAGGCCGTCGAGGCCGCGGAGACGGTCACCGAGGCCCCGGAGGTGGTGGTCGAGGAGGCCGCGCCCAAGGGCCGGACCCGTCGCCGCGCCACCCGCAAGGCGACCGCTCCTGCGGGCGCCCCGGCCGGCGAGGCCGCCGCTCCGGAAGCCCCGACCGCCGTCGAGCCGGAGCCCGTCGCCCCGGTCGTGGCGGAGGCCGAGCCGGTCGTCGAGGCCCCGGCAGCCGTCGAGCCCGAGCCGGTCGTCGAGGCCGTCGTGGAGGCCGCTCCGGCCCGTCCGCGGCGCCGCGCCGTCCGCAAGGCCACCGCACCCGCGGGTGCGGCGGAGGCGGCCGTCGTGGTGGTCGAGAGCGCCGCTGCCGACGTCGCCGAGCCGGTGACCGAGGCCGACGCCCCGGCCGCCGAGGCCGAGCCGACCCCGGTGAAGAAGGCCCGTAAGGCGCCGGCCAAGAAGGCGACGACCACGGCCGCGAAGAAGGCCCCGGCCAAGAAGGCGGCGGCCGCGAAGAAGACCGTCGCGAAGAAGACGACGGCCAAGAAGACCGTGGCGAAGCGGGCGACGAAGAAGACCGCGGCGGCGGAGCAGACGCTCCCGTCCGTCTCGGCTCCGACCGACGAAGCCTGATCCGCTCCACGCCGTGGGCCCCCCCGGAAGGCGGGGCCCACCGCCGTGCGGGGCCCCGGTTGTCCCCCCGGAACCAGCCCCGGAACCAAGACCTGTGTCTTATACACAACTGACGC
>NZ_JBHVPG010000008.1:0-226116 GCF_042887545.1 Streptomyces sp. NPDC057939 | reverse complement strand
CACCCCGCGCCGCCCCGGGCCCCCCCCCGCCGCGGGCGGCCCCCTCCCCCGCGGCCCCCCCGCCCCCGCGGCCCCCCCGCCGCCCGCCCCACCCCCCCGGGCGGGCCCGGAAACGTCCCGGCCCACGGCCTTTCCCGCTCACCGGGAACACGCCCTCCCGCCCGCGCCCGCCGCCCGCCTACCGTCTGCCGCACCACACACCACGCAGCCGGGAGGACCCCATGATCGACGACCGGCGCCGGCGCGAGGCCGCCGAGCTGCTGCGCGGCGCCGAACGGCACCGGACCCCCGTACGGCCGCTCACCGAGCTGTTCGAGGGCATCGACACGCAGGACGCCTACGAGATCCAGCTGATCAACGTCCGCCACCGCACCGGCGGCGGCGACGCCCGCGTCACCGGCCACAAGGTCGGCCTCTCCTCGCCCGTCATGCAGGCCATGATGGGCGTCGACGAGCCCGACTACGGCCACCTGCTGGACACGATGGAGCTGCGCCGGGACGACCCCGTCCGAGCCGCCGCGTACTGCGCGCCCCGCATCGAGGCCGAGGTCGGCTTCATCCTCGGCGCCGACCTGCCGGGCGAGGGCTGCACCGTGGCCGACGTGCTGGCCGCCACCGAACGCGTCGTCCCCGCACTGGAGCTGATCGACAGCCGGATCGCCGACTGGCGCATCACCATCGCCGACACCATCGCCGACAACGCCTCCTCCGCCGGCTACGTCATCGGCGAGGGCCGAGACCCCCGCGGACTCGACCTGAAGGCGATCGGGGCCAAGGTCGCGTGCGACGGCGAACTCCTCGCCGAGGGCCGCTCCGACGCCGTCCTCGGCGACCCCGCCACCGCCGTCGCCTGGCTGGCCCGCACCGTCGCCCGGTTCGGCGTCCCGCTGCGCAAGGGCCACCTGATCCTGCCCGGGTCGTGCACCCGCGCCGTGGACGTACACGCCGGACGGACCTACACCGCCGACTTCACCGGGCTCGGCCCGGTGTCCCTCTCCTTCGTCTGAGGCCCGTACGGGAGTACCGCATGAAGAAAGCCACCGCAGCCGTCGTCGGCTCCGGCAACATCGGCACCGACCTGCTCCACAAACTCCTCCGCTCCCCGCACATCGAACCCCGCTGGATGATCGGCGTCGACCCCGACAGCGAAGGCCTCGCCCGCGCCCGCCGCGCCGGCCTCGACACCTCCCACGAGGGCGTCGACTGGCTCCTGGCCCGCGACGAACTGCCCGACCTGGTCTTCGAGGCCACCTCCGCCTCCGTCCACCGGGCCAACGCCCCGCGCTACGCCGAGCTCGGCATCAAGGCCGTCGACCTCACCCCCGCCGCGATCGGCCCCGCCGTGGTCCCGCCCGCGAACCTCACCGCCCACCTCGACCGGGCCAACGTCAACATGATCACCTGCGGCGGCCAGGCCACTATCCCGATGGTGTACGCCGTCTCCCGCGTGGTGCCCGTGGCCTACGCGGAGATCGTCGCCTCGGTGGCCTCCGTCTCGGCCGGCCCCGGCACCCGCGCCAACATCGACGAGTTCACCCGCACCACCGCCCGCGGCATCGAGGACATCGGCGGCGCCGCCCGCGGCAAGGCGATCATCATCCTCAACCCCGCCGAACCCCCGGTGATGATGCGCGACACCGTCTTCTGCGCGATCCCGCCCGACACCGACCGGGAGGCCGTGGCCGCCTCCATCCACCAGGTCGTCCGCGAGGTCGCCTCGTACGTCCCCGGCTACCGGCTGCGCACCGAGCCGCAGTTCGACGAACCGTCCGCGGCGAACGGCGGCAACGCCCGCGTCGCGGTGTTCCTGGAGGTCGAGGGCGCGGGCGACTACCTGCCGCCGTACGCCGGGAACCTCGACATCATGACCGCCGCCGCCACCAAGGTCGGCGAGGAGTTCGCCAAGGAGCTGCACCAGTGAACGCCTACTCCGACACCCTCGACATCCGCGTCACCGACTCCTCCCTGCGGGACGGCTCGCACGCCAAGCGGCACCGGTTCACCGTCGAGGACGTGACGTCGATCGTCGCCGCCCTCGACGCGGCGGGGGTCCCCGTCATAGAGGTCGCGCACGGCGACGGACTGGGCGGGTCCTCCTTCAACTACGGCTTCTCCCGGACCCCCGAGCAGGAACTCATCAGGGCGGCCGCCGAAACGGCCCGGAACGCGAAGATCGCCTTCCTGATGCTGCCCGGGCTCGGCGTCAAGGACGACATCCGCGCCGCCCACGCGAGCGGCGGGAGCATCTGCCGGATCGCCACCCACTGCACCGAGGCCGACATCTCCGTCCAACACTTCGGGCTGGCCCGCGCGATGGGCCTGGAGACCGTGGGCTTCCTGATGATGGCCCACTCCACCAGCCCCGAGAACCTCGCCCGCCAGGCCCGGATCATGGCCGACGCCGGCTGCCAGTGCGTGTACGTCGTGGACTCCGCGGGCGCGCTCGTCATGGACCAGGTCACCGACCGGGTCCAGGCCCTGGTCGCCGAGCTCGGCGACGACGCCCAGGTCGGCTTCCACGGCCACGAGAACCTCGGCCTCGGCGTCGGCAACTCCGTCGCCGCCGTCCGGGCCGGCGCCCTGCAGATCGACGGCTCCACCCGCCGCCTCGGCGCCGGCGCCGGCAACACGCCCGTCGAGGCGTTCGCCGCCGTCTGCCAGAAGATGGGCGTCCGCACCGGCATCGACGTCCTCGCCATCATCGACGCGGCCGAGGACGTGGTGCGACCCGTCATGGACGAGGAGTGCCGTCTCGACCGGATGTCCCTGCTCATGGGCCACGCCGGGGTCTACTCCAGCTTCCTCGTCCACGCCTACCGGCAGGCCGAACGCTACGGCGTCCCCGGCGCGCGGATCCTGCTGCGCGCCGGCGAACGCCGCCTCGTCGGCGGCCAGGAGGACCAGCTCATCGACATCGCCCTGGAACTCGCCGCCGAGGCCGGGGACTCCCGCGCGTAACCCGGCCCGCCCCGGCCCGCGCCGCCGCACGGCACCCCCCGCAGCACACCCACAAAGAAGTGGAGGGCCTCCCCATGGCCTCAACCGACGAAGGACCCCGCGTCATCGAGGCGGCGGCCGTGCCCACCCGGTTCGCCCGCGGCTGGCACTGCCTGGGCCTCGCCTCCTCCTTCGAGGACGGCGCCCCGCACGAGGTGGAGGCCTTCGGGACCCGCCTCGTCGTCTTCCGGGGCGCCGACAGCGGGGAGTTGAGCGTCCTGAACGCCTACTGCCCGCACATGGGCGGCAACCTCGCCCACGGCAGCGTCAAGGGCGACACCGTGGCCTGCCCCTTCCACGACTGGCGCTGGTCCGGCAACGGCCGCTGCGCCGACGTCCCCTACGCCCGCCGGGTCCCGCCGCGCGCCCGGACCCGTGCCTGGACCACCCTGCGGCGCAACGGCCAGCTCTACGTCTGGCACGACCCGGAGGGCAACCCGCCGCCCGAGGGCGTCACCATCCCCGAGATCGAGGGGTACGGCGGCGCCGACTGGAGCGAGTGGAGCTGGAACTCCCTGCGCGTGGAGAACGCCAACTGTCGGGAGATCGTCGACAACGTCGTGGACATGGCGCACTTCTACTACGTGCACTACGCCTTCCCCCACTACTTCAAGAACGTCTTCGACGGGCACGTCGCCACCCAGTACATGGAGTCCACCCCGCGCGGTGACGTCGACCTCGGCACCCTCTCCACCGGCGGAGGCCTGCGCTCCGACGCCTCCTACCACGGCCCCTCCTACATGATCGACCGGCTGTGGAGCGACGTCGGCGGCGGCGTGGAAATGGAATCCGTACTGATCAACTGCCACTACCCGATCGACGGCAACAGCTTCGTCCTGATGTACGGGGCGAGCGTCAGGAAGCTCCCCGGCATGGACGACGCACAGGCCGCCGAGGCCGCCCGCCTCACCGCCGAGGGGCTGGCCGTCGGCTTCGAGCAGGACGTGGAGATCTGGCGGAACAAGACCCGCATCGACAACCCCCTCCTCACCGAGGAGGACGGCCCCGTCTACCAGCTCCGACGCTGGTACGAGCAGTTCTACGTCGACGCCGACGACGTCAAGGACGAGATGGTCCGGCGCTTCGAGTTCGAGATCGACACCACTCGCGCCACCGCCGCCTGGAAGGCGGAGGTCGAGGCGAACCTCGCCCGCCGCGCCGCGTCCCCGGGCGGTGCGTGATGACCCCCGTCGCCTGCGCGGAGTGCGGCACCGAGGTGCTGTGCGAGAAGTTCAGCGCGGCCCACACCCAGGTCCAGTGGACGGACCGGGCGGCCTCGGTGTGCCCCCGCATCGCGGCCCGGGTCGCCGCCGGCGAACTCAGCGCCCGCGTCCGCTCCTGCCCGGCCCTGCGTGCCGGCATCGAGGCGGCCGTACGGGAGGGCCGGCTGGAGGTGCCCGCCGATGTCTGAGACCACCACCGGACGGGCCGCCGCCCCCGCCGCACCGGCACCCGCGGCCCCCGCCGGCCCGCTGCGGGTCCGGGTCCGGGAGCGGATCCAGGAGACCCCGGACGCGGTGTCCCTCGTGCTCGACGCGGAACTCACCTACCGGCCGGGCCAGTTCCTCACCCTGCGGATCCCCGGCGGCGGCGCCCGCTGCTACTCCCTGGCCAGCTCGCCGCACACCGGCGAGCCCATGAGGATCACCGTCAAGCGGGTCCCCGGCGGACTCGGCTCCGGCTGGGTCTGCGACACCGTCGCGGAGGGGGACGAACTGGAGGTCCTGCCGCCCGCGGGCACCTTCACCCCCGGCCCGGACGGCCTCGACGGCGACCTGCTGCTGGTCGCGGGCGGCAGCGGGATCACCCCGGTGCTCTCCCTGGCCAAGTCCGCCCTCGCCGCCGGCCGGGGCCGGATCGCCCTGCTGTATGCCAACCGGGACCCCGCATCGGTCATCTTCCGCGACGAGCTGGACGGGTTGGCCGCCCGGCACCCCGACCGGCTCACCGTCGTGCACTGGCTGGAGAGCCTGCGCGGGCTGCCGACCGCCGCGCGGCTCGGGGGGCTCGTCGCCCCGTACGCGGACCGCGAGGCCTGGCTGTGCGGGCCCGGGCCGCTCATGGACGCCGCCGAGACGGCCCTGCGCTCGGCCGGGGCGGCCGGCGCCCGCATCCGCCGCGAGCGCTACTTCTCGCTCGGCGCAGACGTGTTCGCCCCGGCGGCGACGCCCACGGACGCCCCGCCCGGTGCCGGCGTCGACGCCGTCGCCGTCGTCCAACTCGACGGGGAGACCCGCACGGCGCCCTGGCCGCGCCGGGCTACGCTGCTCGACGCGCTCCTCGCCGCGGGTGTCGAAGCCCCGTACTCCTGCCGCGAGGGAGCCTGTGCGGCCTGCTGCTGCCGGGTCGTCGAGGGTGAGGTGACGATGGTCCGCAACGAGGTTCTCGACGGCGAGGACCTGGCCGACGGTTACGTCCTCGCCTGCCAGGCCTTTCCGCTCACCGACCGGGTCGGGGTGACCTACGGCTGAAACGCAACGGGCCCGGCCCCCTGGCGAGGGGTCGGGTCCGGTGTGTGTGCGATGAGGTATCCGTACCCACTACATCCACTCGCTGAACCGCAACCAGCCCATCATGTTGTCCATTTCCCGCGCCGACACCGCCGGCTCGGCGGCCACGGGCGGTACGGCGGCCGCGGCACGGCCCGCCCGACCCGGCCCGTACAGCTCGCGCCACACGGACCGCGCGCAGGCCAGGACCGCGGGCGCCAGCCGGGCGAGCTCGCGTTCGCCCCGGCAGGAGGACAGGGACACGGCGGCGACCGCCCGTCCCGCGCCCCGCAGCGGCGCGGCCACGCAGTGGACCCCGCGGAAGGTCTCCTCCCGGTCGTGGGCGACGCCGCGCTCGCGGGTGGCAGCCAGCTCCGCCCGCAGCGCGGCCGGGCGGACCAGGGTCCGGGCCGTGCGCGGGCGCAGGCCGCGGGCCAGGACCTCCTCGACGGCGTCCTGGTCGCCGAAGGCGAGCATCGCCTTCCCGGCGGCCGTGGAGCAGGCCGGCATCCGGCCGCCGACCCGGGAGGGCACGGCGCCCGCCTCCGACCCGCCGATCCGTTCCAGGCACACCACCTCCGCCCCGTCCAGCACCCACAGGTGCACCAGCTGTCCGGTCTGCTCGTGCAGCGCGTGCAGCAGCGGCAGGGCCGCCCGGCGCAGCCGGTTGTGGTGGGCGGCGAGCGCGCCGAGCTCCAGCATCCGCATGCCCATCCGGTAGTCCCGGCCCTCCCGGTCCAGCCAGCGCAACTGCACCAGCTGGTCCAGGATCCGGTGGGCGGACGAGCGGGGGATCCCGCTGCGGCGCACCACCTCGGTCAGCGAGAGCCGTGGCTGCGGACCCTCGAAGGCGCCCAGGACCTTGGCGGCCTTCTCCAGCAGTGACAGCGGTGCGAGCCCGCTCTCCATGACCTGATCGAGCACGAGGAACCCCCTGCGTGAGGCGTTGGGGCGACCCTGCCACGCGGCCCCCGGCGCGGGGAAGAACCCGGAACCATGTATTTCATTCAGTAATACTTCGGATCGTCATGAGAAGCGGTCGCGCGATGCCGGCGGCGACCACCGAGCCACCCTCCACGACGCCTTCCCACTCAGCGGGAACGCCCCGTTCCTCGCCCCCGACCCCCGGGCGTACGTTCACCGCACCCCGAGCCGACGACCCCGAGAAAGGGACACCATGAGCGACGAAGACGTCCTCGACGCAGTTCGCGCCCTCGCCCCGGCGCTGCGCGAACGCGCCGCCGAAGCGGAGGGCCTGCGCAAGGTCCCCGAGGCGAGCATCAAGGAACTGACGGACACCGGATTCTTCCGCCTGCTCCAGCCCAGGGCGTACGGCGGGCGAGCCGCGCACCCCGGGATCTTCTACGAGGCCGTCAAGGAGATCGCCAAGGCCTGCGGCTCCACCGGCTGGGTCGCCTCCGTCGTCGGCGTCCACCCCTGGCACGTCGCGCTCTACGACCCCCGCGCCCAGGAGGAGGTCTGGGGCACGGACCGCGACACCCGCATCTGCTCCTCCTACGCCCCCACCGGCAAGGTCGCCCCGGTCGCCGGCGGCTTCACCCTCAGCGGCCGCTGGCACTTCTCCTCCGGCTGCGACCACGCCGACTGGGCGCTGCTCGGCGCGCTCGTCACCGACGCCGAGGGCCGTCCCGTGGACATGCGCACCTTCCTCGTGCCCCGGACCCGGTACCGGATCGACGAGGTCTGGGACACCGTGGGCCTGCGCGGCTCCGGCTCCAACGACATCGTCGTCGAGGAGGTCTTCGTCCCCGAACACCGGGCCCTCAGCTTCGGCCCCGTCACCGCCCTGGACGTCCCCGGCCACGCGGTCAACCCCGAGCCCCTCTACCGGCTCCCGTACGCCTCGATCTTCACGACCACCATCTCCACCCCGATCGTCGGCATCGCCGAGGGCGCCTACGAGGGGTACGTGGCCGCCACCCGCGAACGCTTCCGGACCTCCTACGGCCAGCAGGTCGCCGAGGACCCCTTCGCGCAGGTCCGCATCGCCCGCGCCGCCAGTGACATCGACGCCTCCTGGCTCCAACTCCGGCGCAACATCGCCGACCTCCACGCCCTCGCCGAACGCGGCGAGCCCCTACCGCTCGACCTGCGCACCCGGGTCCGCCGCGACCAGGTCCTCGCCACCGAACGCTGCGTCGCCGCCGTCGACCTCCTGATGGAGAACGCGGGCGGCGGCGCCATGCGCACCGGCACCAACGCCGTCCAGCGGGCCTGGCGCGACGTCCACACCGGACGCGGCCACGCCGCCAACGACCCCGAACGGGCGCTGGTCCTCTTCGGCCAGGGCGCCCTCGGCCTCGACATCCAGGACACGATGCTGTGAGCCCCACGTACGAGAACACCTCCCGGACCGTGAAGGCCGGCGACCTCACCCTCCACCTCCACGAGGCGGGACCCGACGACGCACCCGTCGTGATCATGCTGCACGGCGGCGGCCCCGGCGCCTCCGGCTGGTCCAACTTCGGCGCCAACCTGCCCCACTTCGCCGCCCGGTTCCGCACCCTGCTCGTCGACCTGCCCTGCTACGGCCGCTCCGACAAGCCCGAACCCGACTGCGACTACTTCACCTTCAGCGCCCGCGCCGTCGTCGCCCTCATGGACGCACTCGGCATCGAGGACGCCCACTTCATCGGCAACTCGCTCGGCGGCGGCACCGCCGTCCGCATCGCCCTCGACCACCCCGAACGGGTCGCGAAACTGCTCCTGATGGGCCCCGGCGGCATCTCCCTGAACCTGTTCTCCGCCGACCCCACCGAAGGCATCAAACGGCTCTTCGAGTTCAGCCTCGCCCCCGAACCCACCCGCGCCGCGATGCGCACCTTCCTCACCACCCTCGTCCACGACCCGGCCGTCGTCACCGACGCCCTCGTCGAGGAGCGCTACGCGCAGGCCACCGACCCCGAGGCCAGGCTCGGCAACGCACGCATGGCCGCCGCCTTCACGAAATGGCCCGAGGACACCCTCCTGTGGCGCGAGGCCCACCGCATCACCCGACCGGTCCTCCTCACCTGGGGCCGAGAGGACCGGGTCAACCCCGTCGACGGCGCCTTCCTCGCCCTCAAGACCATCCCCGACGCCCGCCTGCACGTCTTCCCGCACTGCGGGCACTGGGCCCAGACCGAGGCCGCCGCCGAGTTCAACCGCCTCGCCACCGACTTCTTCCTCCACTAGCCACCAGGGGACCCCCATGGACATCCGCGCACTCGGCTACCTCCGCATCGAGACCGCCGACCTCGCCGCCTGGCGCACCTACGCCCTCGACGTCCTCGGCATGACCGAGGGCCAGGGCAGCACGGACACCCTGCTGTGCGTCCGCATCGACGACCGCGTCCACCGCTTCCAGTTCGTCGCCGGGACGACGGACCGCCTCCTCGCCGCGGGCTTCGAGGTGGCGAACGCCCGCGCCCTGCGGGACGCGGCCGCCGAACTGGAGGCCGCCGGCCACGCCGTCAAGCAGGGCGACGACGCCACCCTCGCCGACCGCCGCGTCCAGGGCCTGATCCACTGCGAGGACCCCAGCGGCAACCCCCTGGAGATCTACTGGGGCCAGGCCCAGGACCACGGCCCGCTCGCCGCGCCCTACGGCAACCGCTTCGTCACGGGCGACCTCGGCCTCGGCCACGTCGTCCTGCCCGCCCCGGAGACCGCGGCGAGCCTCGACTTCTACGAGAACCTCCTCGGCTTCCAACTGCGCGACTCGATGAGGCTGCCGCCCGTCGCCGTCCCCACCGCGGACCCCGACCGGCCCTTCCACTGGATGCACTTCCTCAGCCCCAACCGCCGCCACCACAGCCTCGGCCTCTACCCCGGCGCCCTGCCGCCCGGCATCGTCCACTTCATGGTCGAACTCGAACGCCTCGACGACGTCGGCTACTGCCTCGACCGGATGAACGCGGCGGGCATCCCCATCGCCTCCACCCTCGGCCGGCACTCCAACGACCACATGGTGTCGTTCTACGCGCAGGCCCCCGGCGGCTTCCAGGTCGAGTACGGCTGGGACGGCCTCATCGTCGACCCCGCGGCCTGGACCGCGAAGGAGATCACCGCCGACAGCTTCTGGGGCCACCAGTGGAACGGCTGACCGCGCCCGCGCCCGTCGACCCCGCTGCGTGCGAAGCCGCGCCCGTCGAAGCCGCGCCCGTCGACCCCGCCGTGTTCCGCGAGGTACTGGGCGCCTTCGCCTCCGGCATCACCGTCCTCGCCGCCACCGACCCCGAGGGCCGCCCCGTCGGGCTGGCCTGCCAGTCCTTCGCCTCCCTCTCCCTGGACCCGCCGCTGGTGCTCCTCTGCGTGGGCAAGGGCTCCTCCAGCTGGCCCGCCGTACGGGCCGCGGGCCGGTTCGGCGTCAGCATCCTCGACGCGGCGCAGCGGGCCGTCTGCGAGGCCCTCGGCCGCCGCGGCGGCGACAAGTTCGCCGGGGTGGAGTGGGAGACCTCCGCGCACGGAACCGTCCGCATCTCCGGGGCCCTCGCCACCGTCGACTGCGCCCTGGAGGCCGTCCACGAGGCGGGCGACCACTACCTGGTCACGGCCCGGGTCCTCGAACTCACCGCCCGCGACGGCGGATCGCCCCTGCTGTACTTCCGCAGCGACTACGCCACCGGAGCCTTCGGATGACCGACGAACACGCGCACGGGGACACGTACGAGTACGACGTGGTGGTGGCGGGTTCCGGCGCGGCCGGACTGGCCGCCGCGATCACCGCCCGACTGCGCGGACTGACCGTCCTGGTCGTGGAGAAGACCGGGGCGTACGGGGGCTCCACCGCCCTGTCCGGCGGCGCGATCTGGGTGCCCGGCAACTTCCACCTCGACCGGGCCGCCATCGCCGACACCCACGACAAGGCGCGCGCCTACCTCGACGCGACCGTCGGCGACCGGGTCCCCGACGCCCGCAAGGAGGCCTACCTTGCCCACGGCCCGCGGATGGTGCGGGAGTTCCACGACCGCACCGAGGTCCGCTTCATGTACACCCCCGGCTACCCGGACTACTTCCCCGAGGAGCCGGGCGGCATGGCCCAGGGGCGTTCCGTCGAACCGTGCATCGTGGACTTCCGGCGGCTGGGCCGGCTCGGCCGCACCATGCGCCGCGCGGGGCTGCCGACGTACGGGCTGACCATGACCTCGTACGACTTCCGCTTCCTGAACATGGTGGCCCGCACCCGGGCGGGCCGGCTGACCTCCGTGAAGGTGGTCATGCGGGCGGTGAAGGCGCTCGCCACCGGCCGCAGGCTGCTCTCCCTGGGGGAGGCGCTGATCGCCCGGATGCGGCTCTCGATGGACCGGCTCGGCGGCGACCTGTGGCTTTCGGCGCCCCTGACCGGCCTGGTCACGGACGCCGCCGGCCGGGTGGAAGGCGTACGGGTCGTCCGCGCGGGCCGCGAGGTGACCGTACGGGCGCGGGGCGGGGTCGTGCTCGCCGCGGGCGGCTTCTCCCACGACGCGCAACTGCGGGAGAAGCACCTGCCCGCACCCACCTCCACCGACTGGACGCACGCCTCCGAGGGGCAGACGGGCGACGCCCTGCGGCTCGGTGAGGAACTCGGCGCGGCCACCGACCTGCTGGACCGGGTGTGGGGGGCGCCGTCGGTGTGCCCGCCGGGGGAGAAGCCTTTCTTCCTGGTCGCAGACCGCGGCATCCCCGGCATGGTGATCGTCGACGGGTCGGGGGAGCGGTACGCCAACGAGGCGCTGCCCTACCACGCGTTCGTGGACCGGATGTACGCCGCCGACCGGCCCGGGGCGAGCACCGTACCGTCCTGGCTGGTCCTCGACGCCCGCTCGAAGGCCCGCTACCTCTTCGCCGGACTGTTCCCCGGACAGCCCTTCCCGGCGCGGTGGTTGGAGAGCGGCTTCGTGAAGAAGGCCGCGACGGTGGAGGAACTTGCGCGGCTGATCTCCGCGCCGGGCCTGCCCGCCGCGGTCCGCCGCTTCAACGGCTTCGCCGAGCGCGGCGTGGACGAGGACTTCGGGCGCGGCGCCGGCGCCTACGACCGCTACTACGGCGACCCGACGCTGCCCAACCCGAACCTGGCGCCGATCGACAAGGGCCCCTTCTACGCGGTCCCCGTGCACCCGGGCGACATCGGCACCAAGGGCGGCCTGGTCACGGACGGCGACGGCCGGGTGCTGCGCGAGGACGCCTCCCCGATCGGCGGCCTGTACGCGGCGGGCAACTGCTCGGCGGCGGTCATGGGCGAGACCTACCCGGGCCCCGGCGCGACGATCGGCCCAGCGATGGCCTTCGGTTGGGCGGCGGTCAACGCCATCGCGGAGGAACTTGCCGCCGACTTCTGACGGACGCCGGTGTTCCGCCGGCGGGGCGCGGGCACAACGCCCCGTATGGAGACAAAGGCGGCGGGGGAGTGAGCCGGGCCGGCGTGTGGGCGCTGGTCGGCGGGGTGGTGTGCCTCGGCACGTGGGGGGCCCTGATCTGGGTCGCGGTGGATCCGGAACTGCAGGGAGCCCAGGAGACGATGGGGACGGGGTGGATGGTGGGGCTCGCCGTCATGGCCGCCGCGTTCTCCCTCTTCCTGGGCTTCGTTCTGCTTGAGGCGTGGGAGTCGTCCGGCTCCGGCGGCGGCTTCGGCGGCGGCAGTGACGGCGTCGGACTCGGCAGCCCGGGCGGGGACGGCGGCGGCGGCGGGGACGGCGGTGGTGGCGGGCACGGCGGACACGGCGGCTGCGGAGGCGGCGGGGGCTGCGGAGGGGGCGGGGGCGGCTGCGGCGGGGGCGGCGGCCTCTGACGGCCGCCGCCCCGGCGCGCCGCCGGATCAGGACAGCTTGCCGTCGTAGTCCGGCAGCTTGACGGTGCGCTCGGCGTGGCCGCCGACCAGGTCGCTCTGCTTGTTGCCGATGTTCGCGATGATCGTGTAGCCGCGGGCCTCGATCTCGGCGCGCTTGGCCGTCTTGTAGGTGCTCACCTCTTTGAACAGGTCGGGCAGGTCCCGGACGTAGAGGCCCGAGACGGGGTAGCCGACGGCCTTGAGGTTGTGCTCGGTCAGGGACTCGATGATCCCGGGCCGGGCGGTGACGAAGAAGATCGCGACGCCGCGGTCGTTGGCGTACCGGGTCAGCTCGCGGACCTTGGAGATCGCGGGAGTCGGGAACGTCCAGAACCAGTGGAAGTCCGTCTCCAGCGACGAGTTGTCGATGTCGAGGACGAGCGCCGGCTTCTCCCCGGCCGGGGAGGCGGCGATGCGCTGCTCGATCGCGGGACGGGCGGCGTCGATGACGGCGGCCACGTCGCGCTGCCAGGTGGCGTAGTCGATGCCGAGGATCGCCGCGTTGCCCCCGGGGGCGGAGGCGGTGACGGCGCTCGCCGCGGCCGGCGCGGTCACGGCCCGCTCCGCGGGGGCGGCCCCGGCCGTGGTGGCGGGCAGCAGGGCCAGGACGGCTCCCGCGACGACCACGCCGGCGGCGGCGGAGGCGCCGCGGCGGGGATGGCCGGTACGGGTGGGGAGGGTGCGGCGGGTGATGCGCATGTGGGGGCGCTCCTCGGTCACGAATTGGCATGTACGCGATCAGGCTGAGGCAGTGCCGTTCCCCCTGTCTACCGGTCGGTAGGAAACTTTTCGGGGCCGCCCGATGAACCCCCGCTACGTGTCGCACTCCAGCACCGTGCGACACACCCCGCACCGCACCCGCTGCGGCCCCGGCACCGTGACCCGCATCCGCCCGGCGCCCACCGGGCGCGGGAAGCTCACCCGTTGCCCGTCCGGGTGCGACTCGAAGCACTCGGGGCCCGCTGTTGGATCCACCGTCGCCGCGTCCCGCATCGGCCGGAACTCGACCACGACGCGCGCGTCCGGCTGTCCGAGCGCGCGCACCATCGCGGACGCCACCCGATGGGCGCCGAGGTGCAGGTCGTCGTCCCCGTCGAACGCCGCGTCGGCCGCCGCGAAGCTCGTGGCGTAGGTGCGGACGCCCTCCGGCCCCAGGCGCCGGAACAGGGCCGTGAGCGAGGCGCGAACGGTCTCCAAGTGCGGAAATCCGTGCTCCACCGGGCTGTCGCGCCTGCGGTTCTGCGTCACACCGCCTCCCCGGCCGGAAGTTGTCCGAAAACGCGTTCTTGATTGCTCCAGACGTTCGGTTGTGTCATGGACTCGTCATTCACCCGATGACGCGCACAGCCCAACCCCCCACGAAAGGCAGTGTGTTGACCATGGCCAACCTCGGCAGAGTCCTCAAGCAGTCCCTCGCCGTCGGCGCCGTCGCCCTCGCCGCCGTCAGCCTCCAGACGACCGGAGCGGGCGCCGCCCAGCCCCCCGTCGTCGGCGGCACCCGCGCCGCACAGGGCGAGTTCCCCTTCATGGTCCGCCTCTCCATGGGCTGCGGCGGAGCCCTCTACACCCAGCAGATCGTCCTCACCGCCGCCCACTGCGTGAACGGCTCCGGCAACAACACCTCCATCACCGCCACCGCGGGCGTCGTCGACCTCAACAGCTCCAGCGCCATCAAGGTCAAGTCCACCAAGGTCCTCCAGGCCCCCGGCTACAACGGCACGGGCAAGGACTGGGCCCTCATCAAGCTCGCCAAGCCCATCAACCTGCCCACCCTGAAGATCGCCGAGACCAAGGCCTACGACAACGGCACCTTCACCGTCGCCGGCTGGGGCGCCACCCGCGAGGGCGGCGGCCAGCAGCGCTACCTCATGAAGGCCACCGTCCCCTTCGTCTCCGACGCCTCCTGCCAGAGCTCCTACGGCAGCGACCTCGTACCCTCCGAAGAGATCTGTGCCGGCCTCCCCCAGGGCGGGGTCGACACCTGCCAGGGCGACTCCGGCGGCCCCATGTTCCGCCGCGACAACGCCAACGCCTGGATCCAGGTCGGCATCGTCAGCTGGGGCCAGGGCTGCGCACGCCCCAACTACCCCGGCGTCTACACCGAGGTGTCCACCTTCGCGGGAGCGATCAAGAGCGCGGCCGCGACCCTCTAGCCCCGGCCCACCGAGCGGCGCCCCCGATCCGGCCGGCGGCGCCCCCGATCCACCGCGCGGCATCCCCCGCCCACCGCGCGGCACCCCTTCGTCCTTCCGGCCGGCCGCGAACCGGCCGGAAGGGCGAAGCGCACCACCCCGGACGTACGTACGCTCGAAGGACGTACCGCGAGGCCGGAACACCGCTGCCCCCACCCCGCGACACCCATCCGGCGGCCCCCCGTGCGGTTGCGGTCCGACGCCCGCACCGGTCCGATGGGAGGAGTCCATCGGCGGCAGCGGGCAACAGTGGGGCAGGCAGCGCATGACGATCAGCGTGGTCATCGCGGACGACCAGGACATGGTCAGGACCGGCTTCCGCATGATCCTGGAGAGCATGTCCGACATCGAGGTCGTCGCCGACGTCGTCGACGGCGAAGCGGCACTCGCCGCCGTCGCCGAGCACCGGCCGGACGTCCTCCTCCTCGACATCCGCATGCCCCGCCTCGACGGACTCGAAGTCACCCGCCGACTCTCCGGCCAGGACAAGCCGCGCATCGTCATCGTCACCACCTTCGACCTCGACGAGTACGTCCACGCCGCCCTCCACGGCGGCGCGTCCGGCTTCCTCCTCAAGGACGCGAGCCCGGCCATGCTGGTCGAAGCGGTACGGGCGGCAGCCGCGGGGGACGCGCTCGTCTCACCCGCCATCACCGTACGGCTCCTGCGCGAGATGGCCCCGCGCACCACCGCCGCCCAGGCGGCCCGCCGCCCCGCCGAGCCCCTCACCGAACGCGAACGGGACGTCGTGCGCTGCCTCGCACGAGGGCTCACCAACGCCGAGATCGCCGGTGAACTGTACGTATCGCTGTCCACCGTCAAGACCCACCTGGCCAACGTCCAGGCCAAGCTCGACGCCCGCAACCGCGTCGAGATCGCCGCCTGGGCCTGGGAGAGCGGCCTGGCCGTCGGCGCGGCGTGACCCCGCCACCCGCCACGCCCACCGCGGAGGGACGACGGTGAGCCCGCTCGCGAGCTGGGCGCGACGCCACCCGCACGTCGCCGACTGGCTCCGCTGGGTCCTCACCCTGGTCCTGATCGGCCTCGTCACCGCGGAAGGCATCATCCTCGCCCGCCGGCCCAGCCTCCCGCACACCGCCGTCTGGATCTCCGGGATCCTCGTCTGCCTCAGCGCCGCACCCTGGCCCCGGATCCCCCTCCTGACCCGCGCCTGGTTCGCCGCCGCCACCACCTGGACGGTCACCCTCCTCCTCATCTTCGGCAACCACCCCCTCGTCGTCTGGGGCGGCGGCGAGGCCATCGCCCTGCTCGTCCTCCTCTCCCAGGTCCTGCTCCGCGCACCCGCCCGTACCGCCGCGGTCCTCGGACCCCTCCTCGGCCTCGGCTGCACGGCCGTACCCGTCCGGGACACCGACCCCGGACGCTTCACCCTGCTCTTCTCCGTCCTCGCCGTCGTCGTCGGCGCGTACTCCCTGCTCCTGCGCCTCCAGTCCGTCCAACGCGTCCGCGAACTGCGCGCAGTCCGCACCGCCGAACGCCTGGAACTGGCCCGCGAACTCCACGACCTCGTCGCCCACCACGTCACCGGCATCGTCGTGGAGGCCCGCGCGGCCCGCTTCACCAAGGTCTCCGCCGAACGCGCCGCCGAGATCTTCGGCCGCATCGAAACCGCCGGCGACGAAGCCCTCGGCTCCATGCGCCGCCTCGTCAAGGTCCTCCGCGACGACGACACCGACAGCGGCAAGGACGGGGCCAAGGACGGCGACGACGCCCGGGCCGCGGCCGGCGACCGCACCGGGGGAGGGGCCCCCGGGCGCGCGGGCGGACCGGGGACGGCCCCCGTCGCCGGCCTCGCCGACATCCGCTCGCTCGCCGAACGCTTCACCGTCACCGGCCCGCCCGTCGCCCTGTACATCGAGGACGGCCTGGCGACCCGCCTGCCCGGCGACGTCGCCGCCACCGCCCACCGCATCGTCCTCGAAGCCCTCACCAACATCGGCAAGCACGCCGCCACCGCCACCGCCGTACGCGTCGGCCTGCGCACCGTCCCCAACGGCCTCGAAGTACGCATCGCCGACGACGGCGGCATCCCCGCCCGCCTCTCCGACAAGGCCCGGGGCGGCGGCTACGGCCTCGTCGGAATGGCCGAACGCGCCGAGGCCCTCGGCGGCTCCCTCACCGCCGGCCCCGCCCCCGAAGGCGGCTGGCTCGTCACGGCCGTCCTGCCCCTGTGACCCCGACCCGACACCGGCCCCCACCCCGGTCCCACCCGGCCCCCACCACCCCGACCCCCGCCCCGTCTCACGGGCCGGCTCCCCGGGAGGACCGTGCCGCACGCCACGTATTCTCGGGAACCATGAACAACAGCGATATCGACGAGAACGTCGCCGCGGAACTGTCCCGCCTGCGCGACAGCATCGACAACATCGACGCGGCCGTCGTGCACATGCTCGCCGAACGCTTCAAATGCACCCAGCAGGTCGGCCACCTCAAGGCACGCCACCAGCTGCCCCCCGCCGACCCCGGCCGCGAGGCCAGCCAGATCGCCCGGCTGCGGCAGCTCGCCGAGAACGCCAAGCTCGACCCGGCCTTCGCCGAGAAGCTCCTCAACTTCATCATCGCCGAGGTCATCCGCCACCACGAGACGATCGCGGCGGGCGAGGACTGATCCCCGGGGCGGGCGCCGACGCCGGCGCCCGCCACCCACCACCGCGGAGCGACGCCGCGGCCGTCCGCCGATACCCCCTGGGTCCGGGCGTCCCCGTCGGGCAGCATGGCCCCATGTCCGCATTGACGCGCAACGAAGCGCAGCTCCGAGCCCAGCTCCTCGACGTCCACCACTACGCCGTCACCCTCGACCTCACCACCGGTGACGACACCTTCGATTCCACCACCGTCATCCGCTTCGCCGCCCGCGCCGCCGGAGACACCTTCGTGGAACTGAAACCGGACGAACTGCGCTCCGCCACGCTCGACGGCCGGCCCCTCGACACCGCCGCCCTCACCGACAACCGCCTCCCGCTCGCCGGCCTCACCGAAGGCGACCACGAGCTGCGCGTCGACGCCCGCATGCGCTACTCCCGCACCGGCGAGGGCCTGCACCGCTTCACCGACCCCGCGGACGACGAAACGTACGTCTACTCCCAGATGTTCATGGACGACGTCCAACGCGTCTTCCCGGCCTTCGACCAGCCCGACCTCAAGGCCGTCTTCGAGTTCACTGTCACCGCCCCCGCCCACTGGACCGTCCTCGCCAACGGCATCACCACCCGCACCGGCGACCGCGACACCGACGGCGCCGGCATCTGGCGCTCCGCCCCCACCCCCGTCATCTCCACCTACCTCGCCGCCGTCGCCGGCGGCCCCTGGCACAGCATCACCACCGAACACGCCGGACTCCCCTTCGGCATCCACTGCCGCAAGTCCCTCGCCCCCCACCTCGACGCCGACGCCGACGAGATCCTCTCCGTCACCACCGACTGCTTCGACCGCTACCACGAGAAGTTCGCCGAGCCCTACCCCTTCGACTCCTACGACCAGGCCTTCGTCCCCGAATTCAACGCCGGCGCCATGGAGAACCCGGGCCTCGTCACCTTCCGCGACGAGTTCGTCTTCCGCTCCGCCGTCACCGACACCGAGCGCCAGAGCCGCGCCATGGTCATCGCCCACGAGATGGCCCACATGTGGTTCGGCGACCTCGTCACCCTCGCCTGGTTCGACGACATCTGGCTCAACGAGTCCTTCGCCGAGTACATGGGCTACCAGACCCTCACCGAAGCCACCCGCTTCACCGGCACCTGGACCGAATTCGGCATGGTCCGCAAGCCCTGGGGCTACGACGCCGACCAACGCCCCTCCACCCACCCCGTCGCCCCCGCCCCCGAGGACGTCCCCGACACCGCCTCCGCCCTCCTCAACTTCGACGGCATCTCCTACGCCAAGGGCGCCTCCGCCCTGCGCCAACTCGTCGCCTGGCTCGGCGAGAAGGACTTCCTGGCCGGCATCAACACCCACTTCGCCCGCCACAAGTTCGCCAACGCCTCCCTCGCCGACTTCGTGGACTCCCTCGCCACCCACACCGACCGCGACGTCCACGCCTGGGCCCGGATCTGGCTCCGCACCACCGGCGTCGACACCCTCACCCCCCGCATCGAGGAAAGCCCCGGCGGCTGGACCCTCACCGTCGACCACAACGGCAGCCGACCCCACCACATCACCGCCGGCACCTACCACCGCACCCCCGACGGCCTCCTGGAACGCGGCGAACTCCTCGGCATCGACGTCCCCTCCGACGAGGTCCTCTCCGGCAGCGGCCCCCGACCCGACCTCCTCGTCCTCAACGACGGCGACCTCGGCTACACCAAGATCCGCCTCGACGAACCCTCCCTGGAAACCGCCCTGCGCGGCGTCTCCCGCCTCCCCGACCCCCTCACCCGCGCCGTCGTCTGGGGCTCCCTGCGCGACATGGTCCGCGACGGCGAACTCGAACCCGGCGCCTACCTCACCACCGCCGACGCCCACCTCCCCGACGAGAGCGACCTCGCCATCGTCCAGGGCGTCCTCGGCTTCGCCCGCACCCACGTCGCCGACCGCTACCTCGCCCCCACCGAACGCGGCGCCGCCCTCACCCTCATCACCTCCCTCACCCGCAACCTGCTCCGCCGCACCGAGGACGGCACCGAACCCGGCCTGCGGCTCGCCGCCGTACGCGTCCTCATCGACAGCGCCACCCAGCCCGACACCCTCGCCGGCTGGCTCGCCGACGGCACCGTCCCCGGCGGCCCCGAACTCGACCCCGAACTGCGCTGGCGCATCCTCGCCCGCCTCAGCGTCCTCGGCGCCGCGGACGAGGACACCATCGACGCCGCCCTCGCCGCCGACCCCAGCGCCACCGGCAGCGAAGGCGCCGCCCGCTGCCGCGCCGCCCTCCCCACCCCCGAGGCCAAGGCCGCCGCCTGGCAACGCCTCTTCCACGAAGACACCCTCTCCAACTACCTCTTCACCGCCACCGCACAGGGCTTCTGGCAACCCGAACAGGCCGACCTCGTCGAGGCCTACGTCCCCCGCTACTACCCCGAGGCCGTCGCCCTCGGAGCCCGCCGGGGCCCCGCCATCGCCGAAGCCGCCGGCCGCTGGGCCTTCCCGGCGTACGCCATCGACGAGGCCAACCTCCGGGCCGGACGCACCTGCCTCGACGACCCCGACCTCATCCCGCTGCTGCGGCGCAAGCTCGTCGACCAACTCGACGACCTCGCCCGAGCCCTGCGCGTCCGCACCCCCGCCTGACCCATCACCGCCTGACCCACCACCGTCGGACGCCGCCCCCGCAGCGGCGTCCGGCGAACACCCGCCACGCCCCGAACCACCGCCACCCGTAACGCCGTTACCCGGCCCGCTGGTGCGCGGCTGCCGCCACCTGTACCGCTGCTACCCGTCCTGCTGGTGCGCGACTACCGCCCCCTGCACCACCGTTGGCCCTACCCGCCGCTGCCCACCCGTACCGCAGTCGCCCGGCCGGCGGCCTTCGGCCCCGGGCTCGCCCCCCTGATTCGTGGTCCGGCCTTGGACTCCGGGCTCGGCCCCTGATCCGTGGTCCGGCCTCCGGTTCCCGGGCCCCCGGGCCTCGGTCCGCCGCCCCGGGCCTGCCGTCCCCGCTGCCCCGCTCCGGGCCTGCCGTCCCCGCTGCCCCGCCCCGGACGGCCGGCGAGCGCCCCGCGTCCGGCGCGGCCCGACGCACGAGACTCCGCCGGCTCCCGCCGCCGCCACCGGCGCCCGGCCTGTCGCCGGGCCCCCGGCCGCCACGGGCTCCTGCCCACTGCCGGGGACAGGCCCACCGCCCGCCACCCGGCGCCGCTGCCTCCGGCGCGCCCAAGCGCGAGCCTCCACCACCGCCCGCCGCCCGGCCCGCCGCCCGGCCTCCGCCACCGCCCGCCGTCCGGCCTCCGCCCGGCCTCCGCCCGGTCACGGTCCCGCCCGCGCCCCGCGCCCCCGCCCCCGCAATCGGCGTCGTCTCGGCGGGCCTCCTCCCGGGTGCGTCCGAACGACCGGCCGACAGCGCCGCAGCGGACAAACCCCGGCGGTTACCCCATTCGGGTCTGATCGTTGTATCGGGCGGGGACCACGCTGTCCCCGCCCAGCCGCGTGAAGGACCCCCGATGACCGAGCCGCCCCGCACCCCGCCCCCACCGCCACCCCTCGCCGGCGGCCCCGGCGGAGCCGACGCACTGCGGCCCCTCATCGACACCGTCCTCACCGCCCTGCGCACCGGAACCCGCGAACGCGGCGGCCCCCTCCCCGCCGGCGGCCCCGACACCGTCACCGCACGCGTCCGCGCCGCACTCGGCGACGTACTCCCCACCCACGGAACCGGCGACCACGAAGCCCTCCGCACCCTCGTCCACACCCTCGCCGCCGGCGCCGCCGACCCCGCCCACCCCCTGTGCGCCGCCCACCTGCACTGCCCGCCGCTCGCCGTCGCCACCGCCGCCGACCTCGCCGCGAGCGCCCTCAACCCCTCCCTCGACTCCTGGGACCAGGCCCCCGCCGCCTCCACCATCGAAGCCGAACTCACCCGCACCCTCGCCGCCGAGTTCTACGACACCCCCCACCCCGACGCCCTCCTCACCACCGGCGGCACCGAAGCCAACCAACTGGCCCTCCTCCTCGCCCGCGAACGCCACGGCCCCCACCTCACCGTCCTCCACGGAGCCAACGCCCACCACTCCGTACCCCGCGCCGCCTGGCTCCTCGGCCTGCGCCCCGCCACCGCCCTCCCCACCCCCACCGGCACCCTCGACCCCGCCGACCTCGCCGAAGCCCTCGCCCGCACCACCGGACCGGTGCTCGTCACCGCCACCGCCGGCACCACCGACGCCGGCCTCGTCGACCCCCTCCACGCCCTCGCCGACCTCTGCGACCACCACGGCGCCGACCTCCACATCGACGCCGCCTACGGAGGCCCGTTCGCCCTCAGCCCCCGCCGGCGCCACCTCGTCGACGGCCTCACCCGCGCCCGATCCCTCACCGTCGACCTCCACAAGATCGGCTGGCAACCCGTCGCCGCCGGACTCCTCGTCGTCCCCGACCGCGCACTGCTGACCCCCCTCGCCCACCAGGCCGACTACCTCAACGCCACCGACGACACCGAAGCCGGCCTCCCCGATCTCCTCGGCCGCTCCCTGCGCACCACCCGCCGCCCCGACGCCTTCAAGATCGCCGTCACCCTGCGCTCACTCGGCCGCGACGGCCTCGCCGACCTCATCGACCGCACCACCACCGCAGCCCACCACCTCGCCGGACTCCTCGACGCACACCCCCGCTTCGAACTCCACGCACCCCCCACCCTCACCACCGTCCTCTTCCGGCCCACCCCCACGGACGACGACCACCTCGCAACCCTGCGCCGAACCCTCCTCCACGACGGCACCGCCGTCCTCGGCCGCGCCACCGCCGACGGCCGACTGTGGCTCAAAGCCACCCTCCTCAACCCCCACATCACGGCACAGGACCTGGAAACCCTCGTCACCCTCCTGGAAGGCAGGACCCACCGATGACCGCCCCACTCGACGCCCCCCACGACCTCGTCGGAATCGGAATCGGCCCGTTCAACCTCTCACTGGCCGCCCTCGCCCACGGCCTCCCCCAACAAGGCATCGGCCCCCTCGACACCGCCTTCTACGACCAACGACGAGACTTCCGCTGGCACCCCGGCCTCCTCATCGACGGAGCCACCCTCCAAGTCCCCTTCCTCGCCGACCTCGTCACCCTCGCCGACCCCACCAGCCCCTGGACGTTCCTCAACTACCTCAAGCACAAGGAACGTCTCTTCCCCTTCTACTTCGCCGAGCAGTTCCACATCCAACGAGCCGAATACGACGCCTACTGCCGCTGGGTCGCCGGCCGCCTCCCCGGCCTCCACTTCGGCCACCAGGTCGACGCCGTCCGCTGGAACCCCGAACGCGACCTCTTCGAAGTCGACTACACCCGGATCGACCCCGACGGCGAAGCCGAAGCCCTCGGCCGCACCCACACCCGCAACCTCGCCCTCGGCATCGGCACCGCACCCCACGTCCCCGACCCCCTGCGCCCCCTCGCCGAAGCCCCCACCGTCCCCGTCATCCACTCCGCCGAATACCTCGACAACCGGCAACGCATCCTCGGCGCCGCGCACGTCACCGTCATCGGATCGGGCCAGTCCGGAGCCGAGGTCTTCCTCGACCTGCTCCGCAACCGCCCCACCGGCCGCGAAGGCCTCAGCTGGCTCGCCCGCACCCCGTCCTTCGCCCCGATGGAGTACTCCAAGCTCGGCCTCGAACACTTCACCCCCGACTACACCCGCTACTTCCACGCCCTCCCCGAACCCGTTCGCGACCAACTCGTCCCCGCCCAATGGCAACTCCACAAGGGCATCGACGCCGCCACCATCGCCGCCATCCACGACGAGCTCTACCGCCGCACCCTCGACGGCGGCTGGCCCGACGCCGTCCTCACCCCCGGCGTCAACGTCCGCACCGCCGGCCGCGTCGCCACCACCAAGATCGAACTCCACCTCGAACACACCCAGCAGGGCACCCGCTCCCGCCTCACCACCGACGCCGTCGTCCTCGCCACCGGCTACCGCGAACGCCCCCTCACCCGCATCCTCGCCGGCCTCGACCCCTACCTCCGCAAGGACTCCTCCGGCCGCCCCCGCATCGACGACCGCCACCGCATGATCCTCGACCCCTCCGTCACCGGCACCGTCTTCGTCCAGAACGGCGAACGCCACACCCACGGCGTCGGAGCCCCCGACCTCGGCCTCGCCGCCTGGCGCAGCGCCGCCATCCTCAACACCCTCACCGACAAGGAGCCCTACCCCCAGCCCCGCCGCACCGCCTTCACCACCTTCGGCCTCGAACAGCGGGAGCACACCCGCCCCCATCCCGCAGGCGAGCTGCTCCCGCTCGTCGAACACCCCTAGCCGCCCCCCCGAACGGCGGCCCCGCTAGAAGACCGGCACCCCGGCCCGCGTCAGCCGCCAATCCACCGAGGCGAACGCCGCCGGATCCACCGTCCCCTTCGCCTTCACCCACTGGACGATCGTGTTACGGATCTCGTCCGAATCCGCCCACAACTGCCTGGCCTGCGGAACGTGCGGGAAATTGCCCCCGCCCGAGGCCCGGTAGTTGTTCACCGCCAACACGAACCGCCCCGCCGGATCCACCGGCTTCCCCGCGAACGACAACCCCACGATCCGCGACCCCACCGGCTGCGCCACGTCGATCTCGTACGCCAACCCGTACACCGCGTCGTAGTTGTAGTCCGGAATGCCCTCCGCGTTCGTCAACGCCGCAGGATCCACCGGCGCACCCGCCGCCGTCCGCACGTAGTACCGCGCCGAGTACTCCAGGTAGTCCTTCAACTGCGCGCCCGTCAGCAGCCGCGCCTCCAACGTGTTCTCGAACGGGTACAGCCCCGCCGCGTCCCGGATCGTCACCCGACCCGCCGGTATCGACGCCGTCCGCGAGAAGCACGACGCCTGCGACACCACCGGCAACGACGCCCACTCGGTGCCCGACAGCGCCGCCCGCACCGTCTCCGCCTGCACGTGGTTGATCAGGTCGATCACCGGAACGTCCTTCACCGGACCCTCCGCCGTCGACATCGCCTGCGTCGACGTACCGATCACCTGGTTGACGTACGCCACCACCTTGCGGTGCTCGTCCGACAACAACCGCGTGATCTTCGGGTCCTCCTCCACGGCATTGGAGTTCAACACCTTCGCCGCGACCTTCGACACCGACCAGCAGCCCCGCTCCCACACCAGCTCGAAGTCGAACAGCGTCAACCGCTGCCCCCACTTCAGCGGCTCCGACAACACCACGTCCTTGCCCGTCGCCCGGTTCTTCACCCGGTACTCCGGGATCTCCGTGTGCGCGTGACCCACCAGGATCGCGTCGATCCCCGGCACCTGCTCGGCCACCAGACCCGCCGCGTTCTCCACGTGCGGCAACTGGTCCCCGTAGCTCGACGTACCGCTCGACCCCGAATGCGCCGACACGATCACCACGTCGGCACCCATCGACCGCAGCCGCGGCACGTACTTCGCCGCCTGCTCCTCCAGACCCGGGAACGTCATCTTCCCCTGCACGTGCGCCTTGTCCCAGATCGCGATGCCCGGGTTCGTCAGCCCCAGCACCGCCACCTTCACGTCCCGCCCGAACGGCGTTCGCAACCGGTGCATGCTGTACGGCGCGAACGCCGGCCGGAGCGTCCTCGCGTCCAACGCGTTCGCCCCCAACAGCGGGAAGTCGCACTGCTCCTCGAACTTCCGCAGCACCGGAATCCCGTAGTTGAACTCGTGGTTCCCCAGCGCAGCCGCGTCGTACCCGATCGCGTTCATCGCCTGCGCCATCGGATGCACCGGCCCGCGCCGCGCCGTGATCGGATCGACCTTCGCGTAGTAGTACGAAAGCTGCGTCCCCTGGATCGTGTCACCGGCGTCGATCAGCAGCGTGTTCCGCCGCCCCTTCTCCGCCCGCACCCGACTCACCAACGTCGAGATCTTCGCCAGACCCACATCGTTGTGCGCCTTGTCGTCGAACTCCTTGTCCGTGAAGTAGTCCCAGTTGAAGACGTTCCCGTGCAGGTCCGTCGTCCCCATCACCGTGAACGCGTACGTCCGCGGTCCCTTCCCCTTCACGCCCCCGTGCTCCTGCGCGGCGGCGGCCGGGGAGCTCGTGGCCCCCGCCAACGCCACGGCCGCACCCGTCGCGGCCGAAGCCCCCATGAACTTCCTACGGTCGAACGTCATGCCATCTCCCTCGTGAGGCCCTGAACAACGCGCGTAGATTCTGACCCACGAGTAACAAGCAACAACACCCCCACCAGGTTTCGATCCGATGACCACACCCCCCACGGACCACGGTGCGACAGTGGAAAACATGACCCACGACACCGCACACCAGCCCTACGGAACCCCCGAAGTGCCCCGCGTCGCCGTCCGCGGCGAATCCCGCCTCGAAGTCGACCCCGAGATCGCCCGCATCACCGTCACCGTCAGCGCCCGCGGCACCGACCGCCGCACCGCACTCGACGACCTCACCCGCCGCAACAACACCGTCCTCGAACTCCTCAAGAGCTACGGCGAACCCGTCGAAAAACTCGAAACCGGCTCCTTCTCCATCACCCCCGAACTCACCCGCCACGGCCGCGCCGAACGCGTCCGCGCCTACCACGGCCGCGTCCACATCACCGCCGAACTCAACGACTTCACCACCCTCGGCGAACTCACCACCCGCCTCGCCGACCTCGAACTCACCCGCGTCGACGGCCCCTGGTGGGCCCTGCGCCCCACCTCGCCCGCCCACGGCGAAGCCCGCCGCCAAGCCGTCCTCGAAGCCGTCCAACGCGCCCGCGAATACGCCCACGCCCTCGGCGCCGACCTCGCCGCCCTCGTCGAACTCGCCGACGTCGAAGCCGAGGACGAGACCCCCTTCGCGCGCCCCGGCGGCAGCGCGATGCGCAGCATGGCCTTCGCCGGCGCCATGGAGGACGACACCGCCCCGCCCCTCGACCTCGAACCCCAGCGCCAGACCGTCCACGCACAGGTGAACGCCCGCTTCACGATGACCCCGCCGCAACTCTGACGACCCGAAGGAACCGCGAGCGAAAACCGTACAAAATGCGCCACGGGGGTGCTCCGATGAGCACCCCCATGCACATTCAACAGTTGTCAACAAGCTTTCGCCCAAAGGTTGTTGAGCAGACACCCGCAACCAATTTCCTACTCCCTGGTAGGGGCATACGCTCGACCCATGCGCCGAGCCAAAATCGTCTGTACCCTGGGCCCCGCCACCGACTCGTACGACCAGATCAAAGCCCTGGTCGAAGCCGGAATGGACATCGCCCGCTTCAACCTCAGCCACGGCACCTACGCCGAACACGAGGAGCGCTACCACCACGTACGCAAGGCCTCCGACGAAACCGGCCGCAGCGTCGGAATCCTCGCCGACCTTCAAGGCCCGAAGATCCGACTCGGCCGCTTCCGCGAAGGTCCCGTACTCCTTGAACGCGGCGACGAGTTCACCATCACCGTCGAGGAACACGAAGGCGACCGCCACACCTGCGGCACCACCTACAAGGGACTCGCCACCGACGTCACCACCGGCGAACGCATCCTCGTCGACGACGGCCGCGTCACCCTCGAAGTCACCGCCGTCGACGGACCCCGCGTCCGAACCCGCGTCATCGAAGGCGGCATGGTCTCCGACCACAAGGGACTCAACCTCCCCGGAGTCGCCGTCTCCGTCCCCGCCCTCAGCGACAAGGACATCGAAGACCTCCGCTGGGCCCTGCGCATCGGCGCCGACGTCATCGCCCTCTCCTTCGTCCGCAGCGGCCACGATATCGAGGACGTCCACCGCATCATGGACGAGGAAGGCCGCCGCCTCCCCGTCATCGCCAAGGTCGAAAAGCCCCAGGCCGTCGACAACATCGACGACATCGTCGCCGCCTTCGACGGCATCATGGTCGCCCGCGGCGACCTCGGCGTCGAAATGCCCCTCGAACAAGTCCCCATCGTCCAGAAGCGCGCCGTCAAACTCGCCAAGCGCAACGCCAAACCCGTCATCGTCGCCACCCAAATGCTCGACTCGATGATCGACAACTCCCGACCCACCCGCGCCGAAGCCTCCGACGTCGCCAACGCCGTCATCGACGGCACCGACGCCGTCATGCTCTCCGGCGAGACCAGCGTCGGCAAACACCCCATCGAAACCGTCCGCACCATGGCCCGCATCGTCGAAGCCGCCGAGGAGGACATCCTCGCCAAGGGCCTCCCGCCCCTCACCGAACGCAACAAGCCCCGCACCCAAGGCGGAGCCGTCGCCCGAGCCGCAGCCGAAATGGGCGACTTCCTCGGCGCCAAGTTCCTCGTCGCCTTCACCCAGAGCGGCGACACCGTCCGCCGACTCTCCCGCTACCGCTCACCCATCCCCCTCCTCGCCTTCACCCCCGACCAGGCCACCCGCTCCCAACTCAACCTCACCTGGGGCGTCGAAACCTTCCTCGGCCCCCACGTCGACTCCACCGACGCCATGGTCGCCCAGGTCGAGGAAGAACTCCTGCGCATCGGACGCTGCGTACCCGGAGACATCGTCGTCATCACCGCGGGCTCACCCCCCGGCGTCAGCGGCAAGACCAACCTCGTCCGCATCCACCACATCGGCGACGCCGTACGCTGACCCACCCCGTCCCTCCACAACTTGCCGGCGAACCCGCACCACCCACCAGCGGCCCACCCGGCAAGACGGAGGGCCCCCGCCCACCCCGCCCCCACCCGCCGCACGGCGCGGGTACGGTGGCGTGA
This sequence comes from Streptomyces sp. NPDC057939, assembly GCF_042887545.1. Taxonomy (NCBI): domain Bacteria; kingdom Bacillati; phylum Actinomycetota; class Actinomycetes; order Kitasatosporales; family Streptomycetaceae; genus Streptomyces; species Streptomyces sp. NPDC057939. The sequence goes on along the minus strand of NZ_JBHVPG010000008.1, from coordinate 198,321 downwards.
TGGCCCGCACCATCACGCACCTGGAGATGACCGACCCCGGCGAACTGCGCCCGGGTCGCCCCGTACCCGCCCTGGAACTCCGCCGCGAAACAGGCCTCACCGCCCTCGCCCGCACCCTCCAGGCCCGCGTCGGAGCCGCCCACGGATGGCGCAGCTCCACCCGCACCGAACAACAGTGGGACGAACTGGCCCGCACCCACCCCCACCGCGAGTACTGGCTGATCACCCTCGCCGGCGAGCCGGTCGGCATCACCGCACTCGAACCCCACCCCGGCGGCGACGTGGAGATCCGCACCTTCGGCCTGCTCCCCGAACACATCGGCCGAGGACTCGGCGGCCACGCCCTGACCCTCGCCATCGGACAGGCATGGGCCACCACCCCGCTCGACGCCGGAACCGTCCACCGGGTCCGGCTCCACACCAACTCCGACGACCACCCCAGCGCCCTCCTCAACTACCGGAGCCGAGGCCTGCGCGTCCACCACACCGAAACCGAAACCGAAACTGAGGCCTAGACCCGCCGCCCGCCGGACGTGGCCCGCCTACCAACCGAACCGCCGGTCCACCACCCGCGCGAACTCCTCGAACGACAACACCGCGTCCCCGTTCTGATCCGCCTCGTCGAACAACGCCGACGACGCGTCCGCATCACCCACACCCCAGAACGGCAGATCGCCCCGAGCAGCCAACGTCGGCCCCTGTGCCCGCAACGCACTGATCACCTCCGCCCGGGTCAGCTCCCCGTCGTGGTTCAGATCCAACGCCTCGAACAGCTTGCGAGCCTTCTCGCTCATCACGGAGTCCCCTTCTCACGGTGCCGAATCCCCTACGCACCCTACGCGCGGCCCCGCACGGCGGAGCCGGGGGTCAGTGCTTCGGCCCGACGTGGGAGTCCATGAGCGCGACGGACTCCTTGCGCGCGACGGACACGTTGAAGGGGGCACCGCCCCTCGCCAGGACCGTCCACCTGACGCCGACCGCGGTGAGGGTGTCGGTGCAGAGCTTCCGGATGTCGTCCGACTTGTTGGTGAAGAGGTACCGCGGGTACTCGTACCGCTTGGTGACCCCGCCGACGGTGCGGGTGGTCCAGTTCGTGATGCGGCAGCCGTCGGAGTGGATCAGCCCCCGGACGAACTCCCACGGATGCGCGTCGACGATCTCCTGCTGCCACGCTTCGAGCGCGATCCGCCGCTCGTGCTTCTTCCCGGGCCCGTGTTGCGGGAACAGGCACTCAAGGTGTTGTGAGTAGACCTTCACGTTGTGGCTCCCGGCTTTGCGAACCCGGCAGACCTTGTTCGTGGGGAACACGCAGCGAATGGCCTGCTCTGCCAGATCCATGAGGCCGGGCCATTTGTCGTCGCACGTGACCATCAGGCTCGGCACGCGGTGCTGGGAGTAACGGGATATGTGACCGTCCCCGAGATAGAGACCCAGGACGTACGCGTACGCTTCGGCGTCGAGCGGGCTGTCCAGGCAGTGGGGGCATTGCGATTGGTGGCGTCCGGGGCACTCACCACGCTCGGCGCGGTCCGTGTGCTTCCAATAGCCGACCGTGCCGACCGGCACGCCGAGCCGACGAGCCACTTGGGCGTTGGGTGTGCCGCCACGCAGCAGGGCGATGGCCGTGTTCCGGGTTTCCGGCTGATGGAACTCCATGGCCGACACTTTGCGTGAACCGAGGTCGCACTGCGTAGCAAAAAGCGGACGTTCATCCGAATGTGAACGTCCGCTTTTCGGACTGGTGCCGGGTGCGGGACTCGAACCCGCAAGCCCTCACGGGCAGATGTGTTTGAGACATCCGTGTATGCCATTCCACCAACCCGGCCGGGCTGCATGTCGGAGTGTACCGGGTGACCAGGCGGCGGCGCTGCTAGGTAGGCTCATCCAAGCAGCACAGCCCCGCAAAGAGGAGCCCCCCGTGACCGCCGAGCACGAGTCGACGCCCACGCCCGACGCCGACCAGTCGCACGTTCCGCCGCTGACGACGCGCGTCGTCATCGCCGAGGACGAGGCGCTCATCCGTCTCGACCTGAAGGAAATGCTGGAGGAGGAGGGGTACTCCGTCGTCGGTGAGGCCGGGGACGGCCAGAAGGCCGTCGAGCTGGCCCGCGAGCACCGGCCGGACCTCGTCATCCTGGACGTGAAGATGCCCGTCCTGGACGGGATCTCCGCAGCCGAGAAGATCGCGGAGGAGTCCATCGCCCCCGTGCTGATGCTGACCGCGTTCTCGCAGCGCGACCTCGTCGAGCGGGCCCGCGACGCCGGCGCCATGGCGTACCTCGTCAAGCCGTTCAGCAAGAGCGACGTCGTGCCGGCCATCGAGATGGCCGTGTCCCGCTTCGCCGAACTGAAGGCGCTGGAGAAGGAGGTCGCGGACCTCTCCCTGCGTCTGGAGACCCGCAAGCTGGTCGACCGGGCCAAGAGCATCCTGCAGACCCAGTACGGGCTCACCGAGCCCGCGGCCTTCCGCTGGATCCAGAAGACCTCCATGGACCGCCGCATGTCCATGCAGCAGGTCGCCGAGGCGGTCATCGAGGACGCCGAGGAGAAGAAGCAGCAGCAGAACGCGGCCAAGTAGGCCGGTGGTCCGCAGTACGCCGTGAGGCCCGTCTCCCCCCGAGGGGAGACGGGCCTCACGGCGTTGGTGCGGGTGCGGGGGCTGTCAGTCCTCGCCGAGGTAGGCCTTGCGGACGTCCTCGTTGTGCAGGAGTTCCTGGCCGGTGCCCGAGAGCACGATCTTGCCGATCTCCATCACGTGCGCCTTGTCGGCCAGCGAAAGGGCCGCCTGGGCGTTCTGCTCGACCAGCAGGATGGTGGTCCCGGTGGCCTTGAGCTCGGCGATGGTCGCCATGATCTTCTGCATCATGAGCGGGGACAGGCCCATGGAGGGCTCGTCCAGCATGAGCAGCTTGGGCTGGCACATGAGCGCGCGTCCCATGGCGAGCATCTGCTGCTCACCGCCCGAGAGGGTGCCGGCGGCCTGCTTGCGGCGCTCTCCCAGGATGGGGAAGAGCTCGTAGGCGCGCTGGATGTCCTTCTCGATGCCCTCCTTGTCGGTGCGCAGGAAGGCGCCGAGCTGGAGGTTCTCGGTGATCGTCAGCCGGGGGAAGATGTGGCGTCCCTCGGGGGAGTGGGCCAGCTTCATGGCGACGATCTTGTGGGCGGGGACGTTCGCCAGGGGCTGGCCGTCGAAGACGATGCTGCCGCTGGTGGGCTTGAGGAGCCCGGAGAGGGTGCGCAGGGTGGTGGTCTTGCCGGCGCCGTTGGTGCCGACGAGGCAGACGATCTCGCCCTGGTTGACTTCGAAGGAGATCCCCTTGACGGCTTCGATCTTGCCGTAGGCGACTTTGAGGTCCTGGACCTTGAGGAGTGCGGTCACTTGGTCTCTCCTTCCGTGCTGGTGGTGCCGGTGGTGCCGGTGGTGCTGTTCGTGTCCGGGCCGGTTTCGGCGTCCGGGTCGGCCGCGGGGGCCTCTTCGGAAGCCTCTTCGGCCGCGGGGGTCGCCTCGACCGCGGGGGCCTCGGCCTCGGTGGGGGTGTCCGCCTCCGCGGGGGCTTCGACCTCCGCCGGGGTTTCGACGGCCGGGGTCCCGACCGCGTCGGCCGTGGCCGCCTCGGCGTTGGCCTCGGCGGCCTGGACCTCGGCGTCCTCCTCGGCGCCGGGGGCGCCTTCGAAGGGGGTGCCGAGGTAGGCGGCGATGACGCGTTCGTCTCCCTGGACCTCGGACGCGGTGCCCTCGATGAGCTTCTCGCCCTGGACGAGGCAGGCGACGCGGTCGCACAGGTTGAAGATGAAGCGCATGTCGTGCTCGATGACGAGGACGGCGATGCCCATGTCGCGGATGGCGAAGATGAGTTCCTCGGCCGCGCGGGTTTCCTGCGGGTTCATGCCGGCGGTGGGCTCGTCGAGCAGGATGAGGCCCGGGTCGCTGGCGAGGGCGCGGGCGATTTCGAGCTTGCGCTGCTCGCCGTACGGCAGGTTCTTCGCGAGGTGCTGGGCCTTGTGCTGGAGGCCGATGAACTCCAGGAGTTCCATGGCGCGCGCTTCGCCGGCGGCTTCGGCCTTCTTGAAGCCGGGGCCGCGCAGGAGGGCGGACCAGAGGCCTTCCTTGGTGCGGGTGTGGCGTCCGACGAGGACGTTCTCCAGCACGGTCATGTTGTGGAAGAGCCGGATGTTCTGGAAGGTCCGGGCGACGCCTGCGGCGGTGACCTTGTGGGGCGTGGGCGGCAGGACGGTGCCCTTGTAGCTGACGGTGCCCTCGGTGGGGACGTACAGCCCGGTGAGGCAGTTGAAGAAGGTGGTCTTGCCGGCACCGTTGGGGCCGATGAGGCCGACGATCTCGCCCGCGTTGACCTTGAGGTCCACGCCCTTGACCGCGGTGAGGCCGCCGAAGCGCATGGTGACGCCGCTGGCTTCGAGGACCGTGGTCTTGGTGGTGGTGTCGGTGGTCTCGCTGGTCGTCATGGCTTATGCACCCGCCTTGGCGGTGGCGAGGTCCGTGGGGGCCTGGCCAGCGGTGTCGTCGTGGTACTCGAGCTGCGCGCGCTTGTTGGCGATGAGGCCTTCGGGGCGGAAGCGCATGAGCAGGATGAGGGCGATGCCGAACGCGAGGAGCTGGTAGTCCTGGAGGAAGGCCAGCTTCGCGGGGATCAGGAAGAGCAGTGCGGCGCCGAGGATGGGGCCGCGGATGGTGCCCATTCCGCCGAGGATGACGGCGGCGAGGAGGAACGCGGAGTTCGGCGGGACGGGCCCGGCGAAGACGTAGTTCTCGGGGACGACCGTGCTGTTGACGTGTGCCTGGACGGTGCCGGCGAGGCCGGCGAGGGTGGCGCCCAGGGCGAAGGCGATGAGCTTGACCTTGAAGCCGTTGATGCCCATGGCCTCGGCGGCGGTTTCGTCCTCGCGGATGGCGACCCAGGCGCGGCCGATGCGGCTGTTGCCGGCGCGGGCGAAGACCACGATGACCAGGGCCATCACGAGCAGCATCAGGAAGTAGTAGTTGGCGTAGGCGCCGAGGACGATGCCGCCGACCGTGTGGGACTCCCCGAAGTTCCACCCGAAGAGTTCGAGGTGGGGGATGTTGGGGATGCCGTTGGGGCCGTTGGTGATGTCGGGGCCGGAGGTGCCGTCGAGGTTGCCCATGGCGATGCGGAAGATTTCTCCGAAGCCGAGGGTGACGATGGCGAGGTAGTCGCCGCGCAGGCGCAGGGTGGGTGCTCCGATGACCACGCCGAAGATGAGCGAGGCGAGGGCGCCGACGATGACCGCTGCCCAGAAGGGCAGGTGGATGCCGAAGGCGGAGGCGGTGCTGCCGGAGACCAGGGCGGCGGCGTAGGCGCCGACGCCGAGGAAGGCGACGTATCCGAGGTCGAGGAGACCCGCGAGGCCGACGACGACGTTGAGGCCGAGGGCGACGGTCGCGAAGATCAGGATGTTGACCGCGATGAGCGTGTAGGTGTCGCCGCTCTGCTGGATGAAGGGGAAGGTGATCGCCGCGGCGGCGGTGGCGATCAGGGTGACCTGGCGGTTGTTCGCGGTGAGGGTGCCGAGTCGGTCGAAGAGGCCCGACTTGAGCAGGGCGGTGGCCGCGAAGCCGATGATGATCAGGTAGGTGACGAAGAGCTGGGGCTCCTTGTCGTCGGTGTCGATGCCGAAGGTGACGACGAAGAGGCCGACGGCGAAGGAGACCGCGATGATGACGATCTCGACCCAGGAGGCCAGCTTCTTGGCGGGGGCGGCCTTGTGGCTGTCGTCGGGGAGCTTGAACGCGGCGAGGGCCGGGATCAGCGAGCCGACGAGGGCGACGTAGGCGCCGGGCTCCAGGTGGGCGAAGCCGCCGAGGACCCAGGCGATGGCCAGGACGGTGAACCAGGTGCCGGCGAGGGTGCCGAGCGAGAGGATCCACACGGGCTTGCGGGTGCCGGTGGGAGTGAGCCAGCGCAGGCCCTTGACGCCGAGTCCGGAGAGCGCGTGGGCGGCGGTGAGGAGGGCGCCGACGAGGCTCAGGAACTGGATGGGTGCCGGGCTGCCGTAGTAGGTGAGGTCACCGGGGAACTCGGCGGTCCAGGTCCAGGCGAGGAAGGCGCTGACGACGGTGAGGAGGCTTCCGCCGATGACCGCGTAGAGCAGTGCGGTGGGGCTGTTGGCCTGCTTGACCGTGTCGTTCTGGGTGGTGTTGGTGGTCATGGTTCTCACGCCCGATCCGCGACGCGCTCACCGAGCAGGCCTTGCGGCCGCACGAGGAGGACGACGATGAGGAGTACGAACGCCCAGACGTTGGACCAGGCTCCACCGCCGAGCTGCTGCATGCCGGGGATCTCTTCGATGTAGGCGATCGAGAGGGCCTCGGCGAGGCCGAGGACGACGCCGCCGACCATGGCTCCGTAGATGTTGCCGATGCCGCCGAGGACGGCCGCGGTGAACGCCTTGAGGCCGAGGATGAAGCCCATCTCGAAGTTGATCTGGCCCTTGTCGAGGCCGTAGGCGACGGCGGCGATGGCGGCGAACGCGGCACCGATGGCGAAGGCCATGACGATGATGCGGTCGGTGTTGATGCCCATCAGCTTCGCGGTGTCCGGGTCCTGCGCGGTGGCCTGCATGGCGCGGCCGCTGCGGCTCTTCGAGACGAAGACGCCGAGGGCGAGCATGCAGAGCGGGGCGAGGATGAGGACGAAGGCGTCGGCGCGCTGGATGGAGAGGCTGTCGGTGAGCTTGAAGGCCTCGCCCTTGAACTCGGGGAAGCTGACTGCCTTCTTGGCGTCCGGGTAGAACTGCCAGACGAGCTGTTGCAGCGCGATCGAGAGGCCGATTGCGGTGATGAGGGGTGCGAGCCGGGGTGCGCTGCGCAGGGGACGGTATGCGAAGCGTTCGGCTCCCATGGCGACGAGGACGGAGACGAGGGAGCCTCCGATGATCATGACGGGTATCGCGATCAGCAGGGAGGTGCCGGTCGGGAGGATGGCGTAGGCGGTGAGGGCGCCGAAGCCGCCGATCATGAAGATCTCGCCGTGGGCGAAGTTGATGAGCTGGACGATGCCGTAGACCATGGTGTACCCGATGGCGATGAGGCCATACAGGGCACCGAGGGCCAGGCCGTTGGCCAGCTGTTGCGGCAGTTCGTGCACCGCAGGGCCTCCGATGAGCGTGTCGGATAAGACTCCGCGCGAGGGCGCTGTTTGCGCCCTCGCGCGGTGGTGGGGTGGTTCAGGTGGTGCGGGTGGTGCGTGGTGCCGTGGGGATTACTGGTTGAACGTGTCGCTCTTGACGTCGATCCACTTGCCGCCCTCGACCTTGTAGACCGTGAGCTGCTTGTTGGTGGTGTCGCCGTTCTCGTCGAAGGCGACCTTGCCGGTCACGCCCTCGAAGGAGACCTTGCCGAGAGCCTCGACGACCTTGGCGCGGGCGTCGGCGGGGAGCTTGCCACCGTTGGCGGCGACGACGGCCTTGACGGCCTGGACGACGGACCAGCCGGCGTCGTAGGAGTAGCCGCCGTAGGCCGCGTACGGGTCCTTGTAGCCGGCTGCCTGGTAGTCGGCGATGAAGGTCTTGGCGGTCGGGAGCTTCTCGACCGGGTAACCGATGGAGGTGGAGAGGTCGCCCTCGTTGGCCTCACCGGAGGCGGTGATGAAGGCGGGGTCCTGGATGCCGTCGCCGCCCATGAGCGGGATCTGCGCGCCGGTCTTCTTGATCTGGTCGGCGAGCAGGCCGCCCTCGGGGTACTGGCCGCCGAAGTAGACGGAGTCGGCGCCGGAGGACTTGACCTTGTCGGCGGTGGAGGAGAAGTCGGTCTCCTTCACGGTCACGTGGTCGGTGCCGACGACCTCGCCGCCGAGCTTCTTGAACTCGTCGGAGAAGATCGCGGCGAGGCCCGCGCCGTAGGTCTGCTTGTCGTCGACGACGAAGACCTTCTTCTTGCCGGCGTCCTTGAAGAGGTACTGGGCGGCGAACTTGCCCTGGACCACGTCGGTGGCGGCGGTGCGGAAGTAGGTCTTGAAGGGGCGCTTGAACTCGCCCTTGCCCCAGTTGTCGCCCTGGCTGAGCGCGGGGTTGGTGTTGGCGGGGGAGACCTGCGCCAGGTTGGCGGAGGCGAAGACGCCCTGCATCTGCTGGGCGACGCCCGAGTTCAGCGGGCCGACGACGCCGAGGACGTCCTTGTTGCCGACGAGCTTGGTGGCGTTCGCCTGGCCGGAGGCGGGGACGGCCTGGTCGTCGAGGGCCTCGACCTTGAACTCGATGCCCGGGACCTCGTTGTTCTTGTTGGCCGTCTTGGCCGCGAGGTCGACCGAGTTCTTGATGCCCTGGCCGAGCGCCGAGAGGGAGCCGGTGAGGGGGGCGTCCACGCCGATGACGACGACGGTCTTCTTGCCGTCGGCGTTGTTGTCGGTGGAGCCTCCGTCGCGCGATCCGCAAGCGGTGAGGGTCAGTGCTCCCGTGGTGATCACGGTGGTGAGGACGAGCAAAGAACGGTGTCGCACGATTCTTCCTTTCCCTGGCGCGGCGCCCTCTTGTCGAGGTGCCGTTAGGTCGCCGGGCCGCACTGGGAGGTACACGGCCGTGCTGATTCGCGCCCGGCGGCGCGGTGACTGGCCGTGACTCTAGGCCCGAGGTGGCGAGCACGGGGAGCCGGGAAAGGAGGATGTGACGCTCTTGTTATGCCAAGGGCAAGAATGCGTGGTGGGAGTGTGGACAGATCGGGCGTTAAGCAACGCCGGAGAATGACCACATGCTGAGAAATACCTGCTGCCCTAAGGGGCTTGAGGCCCTCATGCTCCTGTCTCTGATCAAATTCGGTCGATTGTGGCGGTGAGTGTCCGAAAGAATCCGGGGGGTCGCTTTGTCCGGGGGGAAAAGGGGGATTCCGTATGGCGTGGGTAATACAGAGCGTGACGGACCCCCTTGATCCACTTCGGGTGGATCGATCTTGGTCCGGGTCGCGGGAGGGCTGCGACCTGCGGTTCGGTCGTACGGGAGCACCTGCCCGGAAGACGGACAGCGCGCGCGGATTCCGGTGACCCCGGTCACGTCGGGGGTTTCCGGTCGTCCGAGCTGCCGGTGGCTCCGTCCCGTTCGGCGCAGCGCTGCGCCACGAGTCGGTCGATCAGCTCAAGTGCCTTGCCCTGTCCGGCCGTTCGCTCCTCGGAGCGGCCTGCGGCGACCGCTTCCTCGTGGATGTCGTACTGCTGGTTGGACAGGCCCTTCTGCTCCCAGTCCAGACCGGACCACTTGCCGCCCGTGAGGGTCTCCTTCGCCCAGTAGGACACCAGGCTCGTGCAGACCTGCGCGGGCGTGGAGGGAGCGGGAGCGGCCCGGCCGGGTGTGGTGGCCGTGTCCGGCGTCGGTGCGCCCGGCGAGGTGGAGCCGGCGCATCCGGCGAGGGCGAGCGCCGCGAGGAGCGCCGCGGAGCCGTACCGGACCGCGGCGGGTGGCGGGGTCCCCATGGGGGGACCGTAGGCGGTCACCATCGGTGACACAACAGCGGTGGCCCCCCGACGCGCGGACTGGCGGATTCCGGGCGGTTGGCGGGCTCCGCGGGTCCGGATCCGTCGCGCGGGCCGGCGGGGCGCCGCCGAGCGGGTGTCGGCGGGCGGGCGTCGGCGGGCGGGTGCGGGCGGCCCGCCGGCGACCTGCGGGCGGTCGGCGCCGGCCCGGGTGCGGGAACGGGCCCGGAGTCGCCGGGTGGGCGGTTTCCGGGCCCGTCGAGGGGCTCCTGGGGCGGGCGGGCCCGCGGGGGTTTGGTGGCCCCGGGGTTCCCGCGCGGGGGTCAGGCCCCGGCGGCGGCCTGCTCGGCGTCGCGCAGCAGGCAGGTCAGGCGTGCCGTGCACACCCGGCGGTCCTGCTCGTCGGAGATGACGACCTCGTAGGTGGCGGTGGAGCGTCCCCGGTGGACGGGGGTGGCGACGCCGGTGACGATGCCGGAGCGGGCGCCCCGGTGGTGGGTGCAGTTCAGGTCCACGCCCACGGCGACCTTGGTGATGCCGCCGTGCATCATCGCGCCGACCGACCCGAGGGTCTCGGCGAGGACCGCGGAGGCTCCGCCGTGGAGCAGTCCGTAGGGCTGGGTGTTGCCCTTGACCGGCATGGTGGCGACGACCCGCTCGGCGGAGGCCTCCAGGATGCGGATCTCCATCCGGCGGCCGAGGTCCCCCGCGGAGAACAGCGCGGGCAGGTCTATGCCCAGGGCCGCGTACTCGTCGAGGACTTCCTGCGGGAACTTCACGCTGTGCTGCTCGCCCATGGGCCGGCTCCGTTCGTCAACGATCGTTAACCATTGTGTCCTGGGTCGTTCTATCAGGCCGGTTCGAAGCGCACGACGACGGACTTGCTCGCGGGGGTGTTGCTGGTGTCCGCGGTGGAGTCGAGGGGGACCAGCACGTTGGTCTCCGGGTAGTAGGCGGCGGCGCAGCCGCGGGCGGTCGGGTAGTGCACGACGCGGAAGCCGGGGGCGCGGCGTTCGACGCCGTCCTTCCACTCGCCGACGAGGTCGGTGTAGGAGCCGTCGGCGAGGCCGAGCTCGGCCGCGTCCTCGGGGTTGACCATGACCACGCGGCGGCCGCCGGTGATGCCGCGGTAGCGGTCGTCGAGGCCGTAGATGGTGGTGTTGTACTGGTCGTGACTGCGCAGGGTCTGGAGCAGCAGCCTGCCGGCGGGCAGGTGGGGGTACTCGACGGGGGCGGCGGTGAAGTTGGCCTTGCCGGTTTTGGTGGGGAAGCGGCGTTCGTCGCGGGGGGCGTGGGGGAGCCGGAAGCCGCCGGGGCGGGCGATGCGGGTGTTGAAGTCCTCGAAGCCGGGGATCACGCGGGCGATCCGGTCGCGGACGCCGGCGTAGTCCGCCTCGAACTCCTCCCACGGGGTGGCGGAGCCCCGGCCGAGCACGGCGCGGGCCATGCGGGCCACGATGGCGGGCTCGGAGAGCAGCGAGGGTGAGGCGGGGGCGAGGTTGCCGCGGGAGGCGTGGACCATGCCCATGGAGTCCTCGACGGTCACGAACTGCTTGCCGGAGGCCTGGACGTCCTTGTCGGTGCGGCCGAGGGTGGGCAGGATCAGCGCCCGGCGTCCGGTGACGGCGTGGGAGCGGTTGAGTTTCGTGGACACGTGGACGGTCAGGGAGGCGCGGCGGACCGCGGCCTCGGTGACGTCGGTGTCGGGGGTGGCGCCGACGAAGTTGCCGCCCATGGCGAAGAGGACCTTGGCCCGGCCGTCGCGCAGGGCTTCGATGGAGCGGACGACGTCGTAGCCGTGGCCGCGGGGCGAGGTGATGCCGAACTCGCGGTCGAGGGCGTCGAGGAAGGCCGGCGCGGGGCGTTCGAAGATCCCCATGGTGCGGTCGCCCTGGACGTTGGAGTGGCCGCGCACGGGGCAGACGCCCGCGCCGGGGCGGCCGATGTCGCCGCGCAGTAGGAGCAGGTTGACGACCTCGCGGATGGTGGCGACGGAGTGCTTGTGCTGGGTGAGGCCCATGGCCCAGCAGACGATGGTGCGCCGCGAGGCGAGGACCATCGCGAGGGCGCGTTCGATCTCGGGGCGGGTGAGGCCGGTCGCGGTGAGGGTCTCGGCCCAGTCGGTTTCCTTGGCGGCGGCGGCGAACTCCTCGTATCCGTGGGTGTGTTCGCGGATGAAGGTCTCGTCGGTGGCGTCGCCGGCCTCGATGACGAGTTTGTTGAGGAGTCGGAAGAGGGCCTGGTCGCCGCCGATGCGGATCTGTAGGAACAGGTCGTTGAGGGCGGTGCCCTTGAGCATGCCGAGCGGGGTCTGCGGGTTCTTGAAGCGTTCCATGCCGGCTTCGGGCAGCGGGTTCACCGAGATGATCCTCGCGCCGGCGGACTTGGCCTTCTCCAGGGCGGAGAGCATCCGGGGGTGGTTGGTGCCCGGGTTCTGCCCGGCGACGATGATCAGGTCGGCCTGGTGGAGGTCTTCGAGGGAGACGCTCCCCTTGCCGATGCCGATGGTCTCGTTCAGCGCGGAGCCCGAGGACTCGTGGCACATGTTGGAGCAGTCGGGCAGGTTGTTGGTGCCGAACTCGCGGGCGAAGAGCTGGAAGAGGAACGCGGCCTCGTTGCTGGTGCGGCCGGAGGTGTAGAAGAGGGCCTCGTCGGGGGAGCCGAGGGCGTTCAGCTCCTCCGCGATGATCTCGAAGGCCCGGTCCCAGCCGATCGCCTCGTACCGGTCGCCGCCCTCGGGCAGGTACATCGGCTCCGTTATCCGGCCCTGCTGGCCCAGCCAGTAGCCGGAGCGTTCGGCCAGGTCGGCCAGGGGGTGCTCGGCGAAGAAGGCGGGGGTGACCCTGCGGAGCGTCGCCTCCTCGGCGACGGCCTTGGCGCCGTTCTCGCAGAACTCCGCCGCGTGCCGCTTGTCGCCCTCGGGCCAGGCGCAGCCGGGGCAGTCGAAGCCGTCCTTCTGGTTGACCTTGAGGAGGGTGCGGGCGGTACGGGCCAGGCCCATCTGCGCCTGGGCGACCTTCAGCGTGTGGCCGATCGCCGGCAGGCCCGCGGCCGCGTGCTGCGGCGGCGTGACCTGCGGCGCGTCCTGTACCGGGTCACCTGAGGGCGGCTTGGTCGCCATGGCGCTCTCCTTCGAGCGTGCGTACGGATGCGGCACGTGCGGCCGCATCCTTCGATCCTGTCACGGGTCCCGTTCGCGGGGGAGGGCGGTCGGGGGCCGCCGGGGCCGGGGCGGGGTGCGCCGGGGGCGGCCGGTGGGTCGGATGCGCCGGGTGGGGCGGTGCGGGGGCCGGGCCCCGCGGGCCGCGACCGGCCGGGGCCCGGCCCCGGCGGCCGTGCGGCGATCGTCCGCGCCGGAATTGTCGGCGGGGGCGCCTAGGATCGGGGGCGTGGCAGATTCAGCATCGAAGAAGACCGACCAGACGACCGCAGCGGACCGCCCCCGCCTGATGCTCATGGACGGGCACTCCCTGGCGTACCGGGCGTTCTTCGCGCTGCCCGCGGAGAACTTCACGACCGCGACGGGCCAGCCGACCAATGCCATCTACGGCTTCGCGTCGATGCTGGCGAACACGCTGCGCGACGAGGCGCCCACGCACTTCGCGGTGGCGTTCGACGTGTCGCGCAAGACGTGGCGCTCGACGGAGTTCCCCGAGTACAAGGCGAACCGGTCCAAGACCCCCGACGAGTTCAAGGGGCAGGTCGAGCTGATCGGCGAGCTCCTCGACGCGATGAAGGTGCCGCGGTTCGCGGTCGACGGTTTCGAGGCCGACGACGTGATCGCGACGCTGACGACGCAGGCCGAGGCGCTCGGCTTCGACGTCCTGATCGTCACCGGTGACCGTGACTCCTTCCAGCTGGTCTCCGAGCACACGACGGTGCTGTACCCGACCAAGGGCGTCTCCGAGCTGACCCGGTTCACGCCGGAGAAGGTCGAGGAGAAGTACGGGCTCACCCCGCAGCAGTACCCGGACTTCGCGGCGCTGCGCGGCGACCCGTCCGACAACCTGCCGGGCATCCCGGGCGTCGGGGAGAAGACCGCCGCCAAGTGGATCACCCAGTTCGGGTCGTTCGCGGAGCTCGTGGAGCGGGCCGAGGAGGTCAAGGGCAAGGCCGGGCAGAACTTCCGGGACCACCTGGAGGCCGTCAAGCTCAACCGGGTCCTGACCGAGATGGTCAAGGACGTCGAGCTGGCGAAGACCCCCGCCGACCTGGCCCGGGCCCCCTACGACCGGTCCGCGGTGACCGGCGTGCTCGACGTACTGGAGATCCGCAACGCCTCGCTGCGCGAGCGGCTGCTCGCCGTCGACCCGGGCGCCGCCGAGGACGAGGCGCCCGTCCCGGCGGCGGCAGCCGTGGAACTGGACGGTTCGGTGCTGGGCACCGGCGAGCTGGCGCCGTGGCTGGAGAGCCACGGGGCGGGCCCGCTGGGCGTGTCCACCGTCGACAGCTGGGCGCTGGGCCAGGGCAACGTCAGCGAGATCGGGCTGGCCGCGGCCGGCGGGGCGGCCGCCTGGTTCGAACCGTCCGAGCTGGACGAGGCCGACGAGAAGGCCTTCGCGGCCTGGGCGGCCGACGAGAAGAAGCCCAAGGTCGTGCACAACGCCAAGGGCCTCATGCGGGTCTTCCCCGAGCACGGCTGGACGCTGGCCGGCGTCACCATGGACACCGCCCTCGCCGCCTACCTCGTCAAGCCGGGCCGGCGTTCCTTCGCGCTGGACGTGCTGTCCAACGAGTACCTGCACCGCGAACTGGCACCCGCCGCGGCCGACGGGCAGCTGGCCTTCGGCGCCGACGAGACGGCCGAGGCGGACGCCCTGATGGGACAGGCCCGCGCCGTCCTCGACCTCGGCGACGCCCTCACGACGAAGCTCGACGAGGTCGGGGCGACGGAACTGCTCCACGACATGGAGCTGCCCACCTCCGAGCTGCTGGCCCGGCTGGAACGGGCCGGCATCGCCGCCGACCGGGACCACCTCGAAGGCATGGAGCAGCAGTTCGCCGGAGCCGTGCAGCAGGCGGTGAAGGAGGCGCACGCGGCGGTCGGCCACGAGTTCAACCTCGGGTCGCCCAAGCAGCTCCAGGAGGTGTTCTTCGGCGAGCTGGACCTGCCGAAGACGAAGAAGACCAAGACCGGCTACACGACCGACGCGGACGCGCTGGCCTGGCTGGCCGGCCAGACCGACCACGAACTCCCGGTGATCATGCTCCGACACCGGGAGCAGGCCAAGCTCCGCGTCACCGTCGAGGGCCTGGTCAAGTCGATCGCCGCCGACGGCCGGGTCCACACCAGCTTCAGCCAGACCGTCGCCGCGACCGGACGACTGTCCTCCACCGACCCGAACCTGCAGAACGTGCCGGTGCGCACCGACGAGGGCCGCGCCATCCGCCGCGGCTTCGTCGTCGGCGAGGGCTACGAGTCGCTGATGACGGCCGACTACAGCCAGATCGAGCTGCGGGTCATGGCGCACCTCTCCGAGGACGAGGGCCTCATCGAGGCGTTCGCCACCGGCGAGGACCTCCACACCACCGTGGCCTCCCAGGTGTTCGGCGTCGAGCGCTCCCAGGTCGACGCCGAGATGCGCCGCAAGATCAAGGCCATGTCGTACGGCCTGGCGTACGGGCTGTCCGCGTTCGGCCTCGCCCAGCAGCTGAACATCGAGCCGGCCGAGGCCCGCGGGCTGATGGACACCTTCTTCGAGCGGTTCGGCGGGGTCCGCGAGTACCTCCAGCGCGTGGTCGACGAGGCCCGCGCCACCGGGTACACGGCGACCGTCTTCGGGCGCCGCCGCTACCTGCCCGACCTCAACAGCGACAACCGCCAGCGCCGCGAGGCCGCCGAGCGGATGGCGCTGAACGCCCCGATCCAGGGCACCGCCGCGGACATCGTCAAGGTAGCCATGCTCCGCGTCGACAAGGCCATCACCGAGGCGGGCCTCAAGTCGCGGATGCTGCTCCAGGTCCACGACGAAATCGTCCTGGAGATCGCCCCCGGCGAGGCCGAGCGGGTCGAGGAACTGCTGCGCCGCGAGATGGGCGCCGCCGTGGAACTCCGAGCCCCGCTCGACGTTTCCGTCGGCGTCGGCGACGACTGGGAGTCCGCCGCGCACTGACCCGCCCGCCACCCGTACGGATGCCCGCCCCCTCGCACCGAGGGGGCGGGCATCCGCACGAGCGGCCCGGCTAGGGCGTGTTCCAGAAGTCCCGCCTGGCCCGCGGCGTCTGGCACCGCACCTCGCCGCGTTGTCGGAATCGCCCGAGTACGTCCAGTACGCGGGCGACCCTCCGCCTTGCGAGGCACGGCACCGGACGCCGCGGGCCACGCCCTCCGGGCGCCCGGCGCTACTTCCGAAACACCCCCTGGCGGGCGCCGGCGGGCGTGCGCGCCTCGCGGTCCGGGCGGCGGTCGCCGTCGTGGCGGTGACGCAGACGGAACAGGACCCCGTACAGCAGCAGGGCCACGGCGAGGCCGCCGCCCGCGCCGAAACAGACGGTCGGGATGATGTCGAGCGGGCTGTCGATCCGGTCGAAGAACGTGTACCAGCGGATCACCCTCATCGTGACCCCCACCGCCACGCACACGGCGAACAGCGCGAGGGCGCCCAGGAACTCCGCACGGCCGAGCACCGGCACCGACGCCGGAGCGGTCCCCTCCGGCAGCCGCCGCAGGCCGGTCGCCACGAACCAGAACAGGACGCAGGCGGCGAGCGCGGACGAGCCGTACTGGACGTAGGAGTAGAGCGGCAGCCCGAACGCGAGCGGTTCGCCGAGCTCCGGCAGCGCGTTCGTGCCCCAGCGGTCCAGGTGGGTGAAGCTGTCCCACACGACGTGCGTGAGGGAACCGGCCACCGCCGAGACGTAGAACCACAGGACGAGCGAGGACGGCCGCCGGCCCCGCCAGTGCTCGCCGCGCACGAAGGCGTGGACGCGGCCCTGACGGCGCCGGGGCAGCAGCGCGATCAGCGGCTCGCGCAGCAGCAGCCAGCACGCGACGAGGACGGCGGTCAACACGGCGTCCACGGTGACGATGCCCGGCAGGGAATGCGTGAACGTGCCGTAGGCCATCACGCCCTCGACGACCGCGTCCATGAAGTAGAACGTGTCCGGCGCGAATGACCCCAGAACCAGTGCGGAAGCCACCAGGGGCCCCCGGGCCCGCCCGGTCCGGCGGACGGCCGGAAGTACGGCAGCCGCATGGCTGAGAGTGAACGGCACGGTGCTTCTCCTCGGTGCGGAACGTCGGGACAGTATGCGTGACCTGCACAGGACGTGGGGATGTCGTGAAATCCGGGTCGCGGTTCGTGCTCCGTGAAGGGAGTTGACGTAGGGTCACGCGGACGTCTAGGGGAGGGGTCCGGCTCATGGCGGCTCGAATAATCGGACGCAGGCTGCGCAGGGGTGGTTTCGCCGCGGTGATCTCGGCGCTCGTCGTGGCCGCGGTGACCGGCTCGCAGGGCCCGAACGACGGGAGCGCCGGCCGGATGGCCGCCGCGGGAGAGGGCAGCGCACAGCCCGCCCCGACCGTCGCGGGATCCGGCGGCGACTCCACCTACTTCACCGAACTGCCGCCCCTGCCGAGCCCCGAACCGCCCGCCGTCGTACTCCCGGTGGACGGGGCGACCCCGGCCGCGACACCGACCCCGGTGCCCGCCCCCACGCCGGTGCCCGCCGCGGCGGACACCCCGCGCACCGAGCCGGTGACCGTCCTGGAGGGCGCCAAGGGGATACCGGCGAGCGTGCTCGCCGCGTACCGGCGGGCCGAGCAGAAGGTCGGCGAGACCGACCCCGGGTGCGGACTGCGCTGGCAACTCCTCGCCGCCATCGGCAAGGTCGAGTCCGGGCAGGCGGGCGGCGGTCGGGTCGACGCCGCCGGGACCACGTTGCGCCCGATCCTCGGCCCCGTCCTCAACGGCAACGGCTTCGCGAACATCTCCGACACCGACGGCGGGGCCTACGACGGCGACTCCCGCTACGACCGGGCCGTCGGCCCGATGCAGTTCATCCCCTCGACCTGGGCGTCCTGGGGCCAGGACGCCGACGGCGACGGGCGGCGCAACCCGAACAACATCCACGACGCGGCGCTGGCCGCCGGCCGCTACCTGTGCGCGGGCACCCGGGACCTGCGGACCCCGGGGGACCTGGACCGGGCCGTGCTCTCCTACAACCAGTCCACCGAGTACCTGCGGACGGTGCGGTCCTGGTTCGCGTACTACCTCGCGGGCGCCCACGAGGTCCCGGACGGCACGGGCCCCGGAACCGGGCCGGGTACGGGTACGGGTACCGGAACCGGACCCGGTACGGGAACCCCGGCGGGCCGGCCGGGCACGAAGCCGACCCCGGGTCCGGTGACCACACCGACGCCGAAGCCGAGCCCCACGCCGGACCCGAAGCCGACTCCGAAGCCGACTCCGACGCCTGATCCCAAGCCGACGCCCACGCCCACCCCGACGCCCACCCCGACTCCGACTCCGACGCCCACCCCGACCCCCAAGCCGACGCCGACCCCGACGCCCACTCCCACCCCGACGCCGACCCCCACACCCACCCCGACGGGCAGCCCGACCCCCGCGCCGAGCCCGACCCCGAAGCCCACCGCGAGCCCGACCGCCACCGCCCGGCCCACCACCCCCGCGCCGAGCCCCACGGCCCCGGGGAAGTCGGCCCCGGCGCCCGCGGCGAGCCCGAGCGGCACTCCGTAGCCGCAACCGCAGGAACGGCGCGGGCACCCCGGGGCCGGGGGTCGACGTCGACCCCCGGTGCCGCCTGCGCCGCCAACACCACTGCGAGCGGCCGACGTTGGTGGACGCCCGGGCGTCGGTCGTGACGGCCGCCCCGCCCGGGTGTGCGCGCCCCGCCGCACCCGGCGGGGGAGGCGGCCGGGCCCGACGTCATCGCGCCATCGCGACCGGCCCGGACGTCCCGGCCGCGCCGGCGAATACTCGCCTGCTCACCACCCCTGGTCAGGGCCGGTGCCCGCCGCCAGACTGGCGCGATGAACGACAACGTTGACGTCCCCGCGGCCGAAAGACCCCTCCTGCCCCGGCCCGTCCTCCCCGACCTGGCCGCCGCGCGCCTGCGCGGACCGGCGGAGTTCGTCGAGGTGAGTTGGCAACGGCTGCTGCTGAGCTGGCGGGCCATGCGCGACCACCAGTTGGAGTCCCGACCGGATCGGCCGTACCCGCCGATCGTCCCGCTGCTGGAGGCCGCGTACGCCGAGCCGAGGCTGCGGCAGCTGTACCCCTTCACCAGCCACCACAGCCTGAACCTCAGCAGCTGCACCCAGTTCCCGTACGTCGTGCGGGTGCCGGCCGTGGACCCGCTGCCCGACGGGCGGTTCAGGGTCCGGCTCGCCCGCAGCGGCGGCGTGTTCGGCTGGGCCGACACCGCCGAGGAGGCCGTGGCGCTCGTCGCCGCGCACATCCCGCCGGGGCTCGGCCCGGCGGTGACCCGCGCCGAGGACGTCGACGAGTGACGCGGGGGCCGCGGCCCCCGCTCCGGCGCGGACCGCGGCCGCTCGCCCCGTCCCCCCGCCGGCGATCCCCGCGATCACCGCACGAGACGGTTCTCATCTCGCCCCCGCGTTGCTACGGTGCCCCATCTCTGACGCCCTATCAGATTTCGGAGGCCCCGGCATGCGCGCTCTCGTCGCCGCCGCCATCGGGCTGGCCGCCGCGCTCGCCCTCGTCCTCGCCATCACGGCGGCAGGGGCGCCGGAGGGCAGGACCTCGCCCAAGCCGCTGCTCACCACCGCGCCCCCCGCGCCCGGAAAGTAGAGGAGGCCCGGCCATGCGACGCAGAGCGAGCCTCGTCCTGCTTGCCCTCGCCGTGTTCTGCGCGGCCCTCGCACCCCTGCTGCGCTGGTACGCGTACCCGCGGCTCGCCAAGATCCCGCCGAACCAGTACCAGGAGATGGTGCTGGAGGCGAAGGACGCCACCCTCATCGACTACAACGACGGCATGAAGCCCAAGAAGGTGGACAAGGTCACCATCGTCCAGACCCTCAAGGGCAACGTCGAGGCCTCCGAGGAGATCGAGGCCGACGCAGGCAAGGACGTCGTCGTCTGGGACACGCTGTCCTACATCATCGGCCCGGACGGGAAGATGGTCTCGCAGATCCCCGAGCGCTACATCTTCGACGCCCACACCCAGGACCCGGTCCACGCGACCGGCGAGATGGTCGACGGCGACCCGGTCAAGCGCGAGGGCATCGAGTTCAAGTGGCCCTTCTTCACCGAGCCCCGCGACTACCTCTACTTCGACGCGCAGACCCGGACGTCCTCGCCCATCCACTACGTCGGACCACGCACCTACCGGGGCATGGAGGTCTACTACTTCGAGCAGACCGTCCCGTGGACCAAGGTCCCCATGCCGAAGAAGATGCCCATCGAAGGCATCGACCCGGCCACCATCGAGCAGACCACCGGAACCAGCCTCTGGTACACGGTCAAGGCGATGTTCTGGGTCGACCCGGTCACCGGGGCACCCGTCAACGCCGAACAGGTCATCCAGCAGGAGATGCGCGGCGGGATCGCGGCGGCCGGCCCCGACGGCAAGCTGACCGCCTTCGCCGGACACGTCAAGATGCGCCCCGACTACGCCGAGCACACCCTCGAACTCGTCAAGTCGAACCGTACGAAGGTCCTCGCGCTGCACACCTGGGCGCCCGGCGGACTCGCCCTCGGCGCCCTGGGCCTCCTCGCCCTCTCCCTCTGGCTGGAGGCCCGGGGCCGCCGAGGCCGGGAGCCCGACCCGCACCCCCGGGAAGCGGTCAGCGTCTGAGCCGGGCGTTGGTGTGGCGGGTGGGCTCGGCGGTCGCCGGGTCCTCCGGCCACGGGTGCTTCGGATAACGGCCGCGCAGCTCGGCGCGCACCGCCCGGTAGCCGCCCCGCCAGAACGAGGCGAGGTCGGCGGTCACCGCGGCGGGCCGCCCGGCTGGCGACAGCAGGTGGACGAGTACGGGAACCCCCGCCACCCGGGGCGTCTCGGCCAGCCCGAACAGTTCCTGGAGCTTCACCGCCAGCACGGGCTGCTCGCCGGAGTAGTCGACCCGGATCCGGGAACCGCTCGGCACCGGCAACCGCTCGGGAGCCAGCTCGTCCAGCCGGCCCGCCTCCCCGCCGGCCCACGGCAGCAACCGGTTCAGGCCCTGCCCGGCATCGATCCGGCCCAGGTCGGCGCGGCGGCGCGCCCGGGACAACTCCGGCTCCAGCCAGTCGTCGGCCCGCTCCAGCAGCGCGGCGTCGTCGGCCACGTCGGGCCAGCCGCCGCCCAGCGTGCGGTGCAGGAAACCCAGCCGGGCCCGGAGCGCCCGCGCGTCCTCGGACCAGCGCAGCAGCCCCAACCCCTCCGCGGCCAGCCCTTCCAGCAGCGCGGCCCGTACGAGGGTCGGGTCGGGGGCGCGCAGCGGGCGGACCGTGAGCTCGATCGCGCCGAGCCGTTCGACGGAGCGGGCGACCACGTCGCCCGCCTCCCAACGCACCTCCTCACCACCGCCCAGCAGGTGCCCGCAGGCGGCACGGGCCGTCTCCTCGTCGATGACGGCGGCGAGCCGCACCCGGGCGGACGTGGCGTGGGCCGCCCGGTCGGCGACCGCGACCGCCAGCCAGGGCGCGCCGCGCAACGGCGATCCGTCCCCCACCTCGGCCCCCGTCCCGGAGGCCATCAGGAACGCCCCGCCCCCCTTGGCCGCGGCGACCCGCTCGGGGAAGGCCAGGGCGGCCACCAGCCCGGCGGCCCCGTCGTCCGAGAGGGCCGCCCTCCCCGCGACGTCCTTGCCGGCGGCGTCCGGGGTTCCCGCCGCGCGCTCCAGGCGGCGGCACTCCGCGCGCCAGCGCGCCGCGTAGCCGTCGCCGCCCCGCCGGGCCGCCCGCCAGGCGGCGGCCAGGTCGTCCCCGTACTCCCGCGGCGGTTCCTCGCTGAGCAGCGCCACCAACTCGGCCGCCCGGCGGGCGCCCAACGCGGCCGAACCGTCCAGCAGGGCGCGCGCCAACCGCGGGTGCAGCCCCAGCCGGGCCATCCGCAGCCCGCGCGCGGCCGGCCTGCCGGAGTCGTCCACCGCGCCGACGGCGAGCAGCACCTCCCGCGCCGCGGCCATGGCGCCGGCCGGCGGCGGGTCCAGCAACGCCAACCCGGACGCCTCCGGGTCGCCCCAGCAGGCGGCCTGCAGCGCGAACTGCGCCAGGTCCGCGATCCGGATCTCGGGCGAGGGGAAGGCCGGCAGCCGGGAGTCCTCGGCCCGCTCCCAGCACCGGTACACCACGCCCGGCGCCTCCCGCCCGGCCCGGCCCGCCCGCTGGCGGCCCGAAGCGCGGGACGCCCGTACGGTCGTCAGCGCGCCCAGCCCCCGCGCGTGGTCCACCCGCGGCTCGCGGGCCAGCCCGGAGTCCACGACCACCCGTACGCCGGGCACGGTCAGGCTCGACTCGGCCACCGCCGTCGACAGGATCACCCGGCGGTGGTCCGCCGCGGTCAGCGCCGCGTCCTGCACGGCCGCCGGGGCCCGGCCGTGGACCTGGAGCACCTCCGCGTCGACACCGCCCAGCTGCCCGGCGACCCGGGCGATCTCGCCCACCCCCGGCAGGAAGCACAACACGTCGCCGGAACGTTCCGCCAGAGCCCGTCGCACCACCGACGCCACATGCGTCAGCTGCGCCGGATCCACCCGCATCCCGTGCGGCGGCCGCACCGGCCGCGCCGGCGGCGCCCACACCGTCTCCACCGGGTGGGCGACCCCGGCGGCCTCCACCACCGGGGCGTCGCCCAGCAGCCGCGCCCAGCCCGCCGCGTCCGTCGTCGCCGACGCCGCGACCAGACGCAGCTCCGGGCGCAGGGTCGCGCGCACGTCCAGGAGGAACGCGGCGACGGTGTCGGCGTCCAGATGCCGTTCGTGGCACTCGTCCAGGACCACCACGTCCGTGCCGGCCAGTTCCTGGTCCCGCTGGAGGCGCTGGAGCAGCACGCCCGTGGTCACCACCTCCACCACGGTCCCCGCGCCCACGACCCGCTCGCCGCGCACGGTGAAACCCACCGATCCGCCCGGCCGCTCGCCCAGCAGCCAGGCCATCCGGCGCGCCGCCGCCCGGGCGGCGATCCGGCGCGGCTCGGCCACCACGACCCGGCGCCGCGGTCCGCCGCCGACCAGCCCGGCCAGCACCAGCGGCACCAGCGTGGTCTTGCCGGTGCCGGGCGGGGCGCACAGCACGGCAGTGCCGCGGGCGTCCAGCGCGGAGACGAGGGCGGGCACGGCCTCCCGTACGGGAAGGGCGTCGAGGTCGGCCTGGCGGATCAAGGGGTCAGTCCCTCTCGCACACGAAGATCGCGGTCCCCGGGATCAGGTTGCCGCGCAGCGGGGACCAGCCGCCCCACTCCTGGGCGTTCCATTCGGGCCACTCCGGCTCGACGAGGTCCACCAGGCGGAACCCGCCCGCGACCACGTCCCGGACCCGGTCCCCGATCGTGCGGTGGTGCTCGACGTAGACGGCGTCGCCGTCCTCGTCCTGCTCCACGTACGGGGTCCGGTCGAAGTAGGAGGCCGCGACGGAGAGCCCCTCGGGGCCGGGCTCGTCGGGGAAGGCCCAGCGGATCGGGTGGGTGACGGAGAAGACCCAGCGGCCGCCCGGGCGCAGCACCCGGCGGACCTCGCGCATCACGTTCACCGGGTCGGCGACGAAGGGGACCGCGCCGTAGGCGGAACAGGCCAGGTCGAACGAGCCGTCCCGGAAGGGGAGCCTCCCGGCGTCCGCCTCGACGAGCCGGACCGCCGGCTGATCGGAGCCGTCGATGCGCAGGGCGTGCTGGAGCTGGCGGTGCGAGAGGTCGAGCGCCACCGGGCGGGCGCCCCGGGCGGCGAGCCACCGGGAGCACTGCGCGGCGCCGGCGCCGATCTCCAGGACGTCCTTGCCCTTGAGGGAGGACGCCGGACCGAGGAGGGCCGCATCCGCCTCGTCGAGCCCCTCGGGTCCCCAGACGAAGCGGTCGTCGCCGAGGAAGGCGCCGTGCTCGCTCTGGTAGTCGTCGGCGTTGCGGTCCCACCAGCCACGGTTGGCGCGACTGCTCTCCGCGTCCCCGGCGTCACGCCGGGTGGCCCGAGCGTCGTCCTCGACGCCGCCGTCCGACCCGTGGCCGTCTTCCGAGGTGTGCTTGTCGTAGGACTCTTGGTTCATGGGGCCCGTCGTCGTAGTCTGCGGATGGCTCGGAAAATCCATGTGGATTGCCCATCGGGGCTGCTGTGCCCACGAATTGTGCCGGTTGTGCGGTGATCTGCCCGGGGTGTGCGCCTTCGCGCATTGACCCTGTCCTGCTGCCCCCGTATGCTACAAGTTGCGCTGCGAGCCTGTGCTCCTCAGACCTAGCAGGCTGCGCTTGCCTCTGTTGATGTCCCCTCGGTTTTCGAGGCCCTCCCGCTCGTGCGGATCTGGGCTTCCTTGGCTGTCCGGCTTCGGCAGATGCCGATAAGGGCTCCCGGCGTAGCAGTACCTACGACTTTCTGTCCGTAACCGGAGCCCTTTCCCACATGACGAGCAGCACCGAGACCACCGCCACCACCCCTCCGCAGGTAGCGGTCAACGACATCGGCGACGCGGACGCGTTCCTCGCGGCGATCGACGAGACGATCAAGTACTTCAACGACGGCGACATCGTCGACGGCGTCATCGTCAAGGTGGACCGGGACGAGGTTCTCCTCGACATCGGTTACAAGACGGAGGGCGTGATCCCGAGCCGCGAGCTCTCGATCAAGCACGACGTCGACCCGAACGAGGTCGTCAAGGTCGGCGACGAGATCGAGGCCCTGGTTCTCCAGAAGGAGGACAAGGAAGGCCGTCTGATCCTGTCCAAGAAGCGCGCTCAGTACGAGCGTGCCTGGGGCACGATCGAGAAGATCAAGGAAGAAGACGGCATCGTCACCGGTACCGTCATCGAGGTCGTCAAGGGTGGTCTCATCCTCGACATCGGCCTCCGTGGCTTCCTGCCGGCCTCTCTCGTCGAGATGCGTCGCGTCCGCGACCTCCAGCCCTACGTGGGCAAGGAGCTCGAGGCGAAGATCATCGAGCTGGACAAGAACCGCAACAACGTGGTCCTGTCCCGCCGCGCCTGGCTCGAGCAGACCCAGTCCGAGGTTCGCCAGACGTTCCTCACCACCCTGCAGAAGGGTCAGGTCCGCTCCGGCGTCGTCTCCTCGATCGTCAACTTCGGTGCCTTCGTGGACCTGGGCGGCGTCGACGGTCTCGTGCACGTCTCCGAGCTGTCCTGGAAGCACATCGACCACCCGTCCGAGGTTGTCGAGGTCGGCCAGGAAGTCACCGTCGAGGTCCTCGACGTCGACATGGACCGCGAGCGTGTCTCCCTGTCGCTGAAGGCGACGCAGGAAGACCCGTGGCAGCAGTTCGCCCGGACCCACCAGATCGGCCAGGTCGTCCCGGGTAAGGTCACCAAGCTGGTTCCGTTCGGTGCGTTCGTCCGCGTGGACGAGGGCATCGAGGGTCTGGTCCACATCTCCGAGCTGGCCGAGCGCCACGTGGAGATCCCGGAGCAGGTCGTCCAGGTCAACGACGAGATCTTCGTCAAGGTCATCGACATCGACCTTGAGCGTCGCCGGATCTCGCTGTCGCTGAAGCAGGCCAACGAGTCCTTCGGTGCCGACCCGGCGTCGGTCGAGTTCGACCCGACCCTGTACGGCATGGCCGCGTCCTACGACGACCAGGGCAACTACATCTACCCCGAGGGCTTCGACCCCGAGACCAACGACTGGCTCGAGGGCTTCGACACCCAGCGCGAGACGTGGGAGCGCCAGTACGCCGAGGCGCAGGTTCGCTTCGAGCAGCACCAGGCGCAGGTCATCAAGAGCCGCGAGGCCGACGAGGCCGCTGCCGCCGAGGGTGCTGCCGCCCCGGCCGCCGGTGGCAACACCGGTGGTGGCGCCAGCCTCTCCGGTGGTTCGTACTCCTCGGAGTCGGACGAGACCTCGGGCGCCCTGGCGTCCGACGAGGCCCTGGCCGCGCTCCGCGAGAAGCTGGCCGGCGGCCAGAGCTGATCGCAGCGCGCATCACACTCCGGTGTGAGTTGAGCTGAGCCCAACGGCGAGGCCCGTCCCCTTCGGGGGGCGGGCCTTTCCGCGTTCCAGGCCCCCGGCCCGACCCGCGCGCGGGGGCGGGCCCACACCCGTCGAGTGCCGTCCCGCGGTGTCGCAATCCCGCGAAGGGCGTCAACTGGGGAATGCCGACGGCGCCTTGGACGTTCTTGGCAGAGAACGCCACGAGGGAGGAATGGTGACAGTGCTTGATCCACAGGGTTTGTACGAATGGGACGCCAAGGGCCTGGCGGTGGCCGACCTGGCGCTGGCCCAGGACTCGGCCGGACTGGTCATGCTCTACCACTTCGAGGGGTACATCGACGCGGGAGAGGCCGGCGAGCAGATCGTCGAGCGACTCCTGGAGACCCTGCCCCACCAGGTGGTCGCCCGCTTCGACGCGGACCGTCTCGTGGACTACCGGGCCCGCCGGCCGCTGCTGACCTTCCAACGCGACCACTGGACCGAGTTCGAGGAACCCCGCCTGGAGGTCCGCCTCGTGCAGGACGCCACCGGCGCACCCTTCCTGCTGTTCTCCGGCCCCGAGCCGGACGTGGAGTGGGAGCGTTTCGCGGTCGCCGTCCGACAGATCATCGAGCGGCTCGGGGTCAGGCTCTCCGTCAACTTCCACGGCATCCCGATGGGCGTCCCGCACACCCGGCCCGTCGGCATCACCCCGCACGGCAACCGGACCGACCTGATGCCAGGCCACCGCAGCCCGTTCGAGGAGGCACAGGTCCCCGGCAGCGCGGAATCGCTCGTCGAGTTCCGACTGGCCCAGTCCGGGCACGACGTCCTCGGCGTCGCCGCGCACGTACCGCACTACGTCGCCCGCTCCCCGTACCCCGACGCGGCCCTGACCGCGCTGGAGGCGATCACCGCGGCGACCGGTCTGGTCCTGCCCGCCGTCGCGCACGCCCTGCGGACCGAGGCGCACCGCACGCAGACCGAGATCGACCGGCAGATCCGCGAGGGCGACGAGGAACTCGTCACCCTCGTCCAGGGCCTGGAGCACCAGTACGACGCCGCCGCGGGCGCCGAAACCCGCGGCAACATGATCGCCGAACCGGCCGAGATCCCCTCGGCGGACGAGATCGGGCGCGAGTTCGAGCGGTTCCTGGCGGAACGCGAGGGAGAGCTGTAGTCCGCCGCGGGGGCCCGGGGGCCTGGTCGCGGGCTTCCGGCGGGGCCTAGGGTGTCGACCATGTTGAAGGTGGGCCTGACAGGCGGAATCGGTGCCGGCAAGAGCGAGGTCTCGCGGTTGCTGGCGGGGTACGGGGCGGTGGTCGTCGACGCCGACCGGATCGCGCGGGAGGTCGTGGAACCCGGCACGCCGGGTCTCGCGGCCGTGGTGGAGGCCTTCGGGGAGTCCGTGCTCACCGAGGCCGGAGAACTCGACCGGCCCGCCCTGGGGGCCGTCGTGTTCGGCGACCCGCAGAAGCTGCGCACCCTGAACGCGATCGTGCACCCGCTGGTCGGGGCCCGTTCCGCCGAGTTGGAGGGCGCGGCCGGGCCCGACGCGATCGTCGTGCACGACGTACCACTGCTCGCGGAGAACGGCCTCGCCCCCCTCTACGACCTCGTCGTGGTCGTCGACGCCTCCCCCGAAACGCAGCTGGCCAGGCTGACGGCGCGGCGCGGGATGACCGAGGAGGACGCGCGGGCCCGCATGGCGGCCCAGGCCACCCGCGAACAGCGGCTCGCGGTGGCCACGATCGTCATCGACAACGACGGGCCGCTGGAAGCGCTGGAACCCCAGGTGCGGACGGTGTGGGACGAGCTCACGAAGCGGGCCGGCGGGGACGCCGGGCCCTGAGGCCGACGCAGGAGCGCGGTGTGCGCCCCGGCGCGCGACGGCACCGGTGCGAAGCGCCCCCGTGCGAAACGGCACGGGGGCGGAATAGCGCGGGCGTACGGGCGCGTTGAACGCGCCCGTAGAGGGAAGGAAAGACACCGTGTCCGATACCACGCCCCCGCAGCCGCCGTCCCAGCCGTCAGGTCCGAGGTCTTCCGGCTCCGCGAGCCCCGAGACGCACGTCATCGACTTCCGGGCCGCCGAGCAGCTGCTCGCCGCACGCGACCCCCGCGGCGCGGTCAAGCTCCTCGACTCCGTCATAGCCGCCCATCCCGAGAACACCGCCGCCCGGCTGCTGCGCGCCCGCGCGTTCTTCGCGGCGGCGCAGCTGCGGCCGGCCGAGCTGGAATTCGAGCTGGTGCTGGAGCGGGAACCGGACAACGCCTTCGCCCACTACGCCCTCGCACGCACCCACGAACGGTCCGGGCGGCGCGAGCAGGCCCGCCGCCACTTCCGGCTGGCCGCCGCTCTCGACCCGCAGCCCGAGTACCTGGCGGCGGCACGGTTCGACGACAACCAGTAGGTCCGACGACGTCCCTGGGGGACGACGAGGCTTCTGGGGCCCGACGGAGCCTTCGGGACTTCACGAGGCTTCGGGGCTCTACGAGGACCGTGCGGCGGCGGGCCCCTGCGGCGTTCCCGGAGCGCGGGACCGCCTAGTGGACGCGCGGAGGCTCGTACGGGGGGACGTCACGGCCCGGCTGGTAGTGCGGGCCCTGACGGATGTGCCGGGTCACGACGACCAGGTCCACGGCCGCCAGCAGGGCCACGACCCCGCAGGCGGCCGCCCAGCCGGGCCGGGCGGCCAGCGCGAAGGCGACCGTCCCGGCCGCGGCCCAGATCAGCCCCCACAGGCTCAGCCAGAACCGCAGCCGCAGCGGACTGCGGGCGGTCACCGGCTCGTTTCCGGAACGCATGCCCATCGCCTCGTCCCGCATCGACTCGGCCTCGGATCGCCGCCCCCGTCCCGTGCGAACCGGGGCGGATCCCTCCGTTCCATGGTCCCACCCGGGGGCGGGGCGGTGCCCCCGGGTGCTGTCGGGACCAGGGAACCTCGGGACTTCGCGCCTACGGGATGAGCTTCTTGACGGCCGTCGTGGTCGTCTTCTTGAAGGCGGGGACGGGGGCGTCCGTCAGGTATCCCATCTGGCCCCAGTTCACGACGGTCACCGTGGCGCCGTCCCGCCCGATGCCGAAGAGGTGCACGCCCGGCTCGGACTCCGGAATGGAGGCGTGGACCCCGTAGACGTGCGCGCCCTCCTCCACGGCGATCTTCCCGTAGTCCTGCCAGGAGGCGGTCCCGCCCGGGTTCCCGCGCAGCCAGTCGGCGGCGCACGCCGCGACCTTGCGTTCCAGGGCGGTCACGAGCTTGGCGGCGGCGGCGTTCGAGGCGGTCCGCACGGAGAGCTGCGCGGCGCCGGTGTCGAGCTCGGTGCCGAAGGTGCGGTGCCAGCTGCCGGCCGCCGGAAGGGCCCCCTCCAGACAGAACGGCGCGTTCTCCGGAAGCCCCTTGGTGACCTTCCCCGCGAACCAGGGGGAGGAGGGGTGCGGCGGCAGGTCGGTCCCGTTGAGGAAGCCGGGCGCGGCCGCGGCGGCCGTCGCGGTCGTCGAGGTGGTCAGGAGCAGGGCGGCGGCGGCCGCGAGGACCGCGGTGGCCATGGCGGAGGTGGAGCGTCGGAACACGGTGTTCTCCCCGTACGAAGTGCGGTTGAAGGTCGACTGCGGCAACAGCCTTCCCCCGTTGCGGGGTGTCAGGCCAGGGAACCCGCCGGATCCGGGACACTGGAACGGCCGTACATGCCGTCACCTGGGGGAACACCCCCGGGTGGAACGGAGTCACGGGACGGGGGGGGAGTGCTGTGGGCGAGGCGGAACGGCCGGTGAAGGGGTCGGCCGAGGCGGAGGCGTTCGCACGGCTGATGCGGGAGCTGAAGGAACGGGCGGGGGTGAGCTACGGGCTGCTGGCCCGACGGCTGCACACCAGTACGTCGACCCTGCACCGGTACTGCAACGGGGAGGCGGTGCCCGCGGAGTTCGCGGTGGTGGACCGCTTCGCGCGGGCCTGCGGGGCGACGGGCGAGGAGGCGGTGGCACTCCACCGGGCCTGGCTCCTGGCGGACGCCCGCCGGCGGTCGCCGGTGGTCGCGGCTCCGGCGGTGACGGTGGCGGCGACCGGGGAGGACGCGGAGGCCGCACCGGTGGCGGTGGCGACCGGCCGGGGTACGCGGGCGCGGCCCGGGGAGGTCCCGGACGACCCGGCTCCCGGGACGGCGTCCCGGGAACTGCCGGACACCGTGCCGGCGACGGAGGCGGAGGCGGAGCCGGGGACGGGGCCCGAGGGGGAGCCCGCGGAGGAGGCCGGTCCGGAGCCGGATCGAGCGGCTGAGCCGGTGACCCCGGAAGCGGCCCGGGAGGCGGCCCGCGGGGCCGTTCCAGGGGGTGACCCCGACGCCGTTCCGGACGTCGTTCCACGTGTCGTTCCTGACGCCGCTCCGGATGCCGCGCCCGGGGCCGTTGCCGTACCCGTACCCGTACCCGTGCCGACGTCCGAGCCTGTCTCGGGGAGCGCCTCTGCCCCCGCGCAGGATCCCCCGCCCGCGCCCGAAGCCGTTCCCGTTCCCGCGCCCGGGGCCGGGCGGTGGGGTCGGCAGCGGCGGCGGATGGTGGTGGCCGCCGCGGGGGCGACGGCCGTCGTGATCGTGGCGGGGGTGTTGGCCGCCGCCGGGCCGGAGGGGCCTTCGGCGCAGGCGGGACCGGCGGGGAGCACCTCCGGCGTCTCGCCGACGCCCTCCCGCCCGCCGGCGGCCGGGGCGTCGCCGGCGCCCTCCGCGTCGGTGTCGGACCCGTCCACCGCCTCACCGACGCCCCCGGCGTCCGCCCCGGCCTCCCCGCCCGCACCGTCCCCGTCGACGGCATCCGCACCGGCCGCAGCGCCGCTCAGGGCGGCTGTACGGTCCCACGTGTGGGCGGCGGGCTGCGAGCACGCCTACCTCTCGGAGCGGGCCCCGGCTGAGGTGCCCCCGCCGCCCCTGGAGCCGGACGCGGCCGCCTGGGCGCAGGCCCAGCGGGCCGTGCACGCCGGGAGCCAGACCGTCGAGGTCACCCTGCACGGGGCGGGTGAGGGGGCGGTGGTCCTCCAGGACCTCCAGGTACGGGTCACCGCCCGGCGCACCCCGCCCGCCTGGAACGTCTACCAGATGTCCCAGGGCTGCGGAGGGGCCCTCACCCCGGCCGGTTTCGCCGTCAACCTGGACGCGCCGCGACCGCTGGCGCGGCCCGTGACGGGCAACGACGCGGGGGACCGGATCCCGGCGCCGGTGTTCCCGATGCAGGTGTCGGCGGCGCGGCCCGTCGTCCTGCGGGTGGTGGCCGCCGCCACGGGCTGCGACTGCGACTGGTACCTCGAACTGCGTTGGAGCGGCCCCACCGGGTCCGGCACCCTCCGCCTCGACGACGACGGGCGGCCCTGGCGGACGAGCGCCACCGTCGGCCGGCCCGAGTACGGCTTCGCGAGCGAGCAGGGCCGCTGGACGAGGTAGTCGGCGAAGCCCCCGTGGAGGCGGTGGTAACCGCAGGTCAGCGGCGTTGTCGGTGGGCGCGCCTAGACTCGACGGCAGTGGATCCGCCATGACCGGGCGGAGCCGGGCGAGCAGGACGGGAAGGGGGACGACGGCGCCGTGATGCCGCAAACGCAAACGCAAACGCAAACGCAGTCGCAGTCGCAGTCGCACGGGCGGCCGCAGCAGCCGTCGGTGGCGGCCCTGCTCCGCTGCGCCCCCGTGTTCCTCCCGGCCGCGGTGCCACGCGAGGGGCGGTTCGCCTTCTGGAGTCCCGCCGGGGATCCGCTGCCCGAGGCCGGTGGCCCGTCCCCGATCCAGGTGGTCCGGCCGCACGGCGACGGGGTCCGCACCCACACGGTTCCCGCTGCGTCCCTGTCGGTCACCGAGGCCCTCGCCGTCCTCGTCCACGCGCCGCGCGGCGCCGCCGCGTCGCCCGCCGCCCGGGCCTGGGGCACCGCCGCGGCCCATGCACTGTCGCTGGTGGCGCGGGGTCGGCTGCTGCCCGGCGTCACCCCCGAGGGTGTCGACGCGTGGCGGGCCGGGCCGCTCGACGCGCAGGACGTCGGGCACCTGCGGGCCGTCGCCGCCGCCCTGCCGTACGAGGGGTACGCCACCCCGCTCGCCGGGCGCCGCCCGCTGACCCTGCCCGAACCGGAGGCCCTGGTACGGGCCTTCCTCGACGCCGTCGCCGACACGCTGCCCCGGACCCCGGCGGCGCCCTTCGCCGCAGGGCGACCGTTCGCGGCGCAG
This sequence comes from Streptomyces sp. NPDC057939, assembly GCF_042887545.1. Classification (NCBI taxonomy): domain Bacteria; kingdom Bacillati; phylum Actinomycetota; class Actinomycetes; order Kitasatosporales; family Streptomycetaceae; genus Streptomyces; species Streptomyces sp. NPDC057939. The sequence goes on along the minus strand of NZ_JBHVPG010000008.1, from coordinate 166,653 downwards.
GAACCGCAACGGGTGCCGGGGATACAGGAATGGGCCGCGCAGGTCGCGGCCGGCGCCGACGCGGGGGTGGGCATCTCGCTGCGCCTCGACCTGTCGTCGTTCCGCCTGTTCGACGAGGCGGAGCCGCAGGACGTGCGGCGTGCGGGTGCGGCCGTCGTCCAGGTCCACAGCCTCGCCGATCCGACGCTCGTGACCGACGCGGGCCTGCTGTGGGCCGGTGCGGCCACCGCCGCGTTCGGGCCGCGCGCCCGCATCGATGCCGTACTCGCGCTGCGCCGCGCCGCCCGGGTCTGGCCGCCGCTGCTGCGCCTGCTCGACCAGCCGGTACCGGACGCGCTCGCGCTCTCGGATCCCGAGCTGGAGGACCTGCTGGGCGCCTTCGCGCCCCGGCTCGCGGCGGCCGGAGTGCTGGTCCACTGGCCGCGCGAGTTGGCCCGTACGCTGTCCGCGACCGCCGTCGTACGGTCCACGGCGCCGGGTTCCGCCACCGACGGCACGGCCTTCTTCGACGCGGCGGGGCTGTTCGCCTTCTCCTGGGAGCTGGCGCTGGGCGGCGACCGGCTCACCCCGGGGGAGATGGACGCCCTCGCCCAGGCGCACCGGCCCGTGGTGCGGCTGCGGGACCAGTGGGTGCGGGTCGATCCGGCGCTGGTGCGCAAGGCCCGCAAGCGGGAGCTGGGGCTGCTGGACCCGGTGGACGCGCTGGCCACCGTCCTGAGCGGGACGGCCGAGGTCGACGGCGAGCCGGTGCCCGCCGTCCCGGTGGGCGCGCTGGCCGCGCTGCGCGACCGGCTCACCGGTGACCTGCCCGTGGTCGCGCCGCCCGCCGCCCTCAAGGCGACGCTGCGGGACTACCAGTTGCGGGGGCTGGCCTGGCTGGACCTGATGACCTCGCTCGGTCTCGGCGGTTGCCTCGCCGACGACATGGGTCTCGGCAAGACGGTGACGCTCATCGCCCTGCACCTGCACCGGGACCGTCCGGAGCCCACCCTCGTCGTCTGCCCGGCCTCCCTGCTGGGCAACTGGCAGCGGGAGATCGAGAGGTTCGCGCCGGGGACGCCCGTCCGCCGCTTCCACGGCGGCAGCCGCACCCTCGACGGCCTCGACGGCGGCTTCGTCCTCACCACGTACGCCACCATGCGTGCCGGGGCGGCCCGGCTCGCCGGGCAGGGCTGGGGCATGGTCGTCGCCGACGAGGCGCAGCACGTGAAGAACCCGCATTCGGCGACGGCGAAGGCGTTGCGGACGATTCCGGCGCCGGCCCGCGTCGCGCTCACCGGTACCCCGGTGGAGAACAACCTGTCCGAGCTGTGGGCCCTGCTCGACTGGACCACCCCGGGGTTGCTGGGCCCGCTCACCGCCTTCCGAGCCCGGCACGCCCGCCCGGTCGAGCACCAGCAGGAGGAGGACGGCGGGAACGAGGCCGCGGTGGCCCGGTTGGCCGCGCTGGTGCGGCCGTTCCTGCTGCGGCGCAAGAAGTCCGACCCGGGCATCGCCCCCGAACTGCCGCCGAAGACGGAGACCGATCACCCGGTGTCCCTCACCCGCGAGCAGGCGTCCCTCTACCAGGCGGCGGTGGAGGAGGCCATGGCCGTGATCGAGGCGAGCGAGGGCATCGAACGCCGGGGCATGATCATGAAGTTGTTGGCATCGCTCAAGCAGATCTGCAACCACCCCGCCCAGTACCTGAAGGAGGAGCCGCCCCGGATCCCGCACCGGTCGGGCAAACTCGCCCTGCTCGACGAGCTGTTGGACACGATCCTCGCGGAGGGCGGCTCGGTGCTGGTGTTCACCCAGTACGTGACGATGGGCCGGATCATCGAGCGGCACCTCGCGACCCGGGGCATCTCCCACCAGTTCCTGCACGGGGGGACGCCCGTCCCGCGCCGCGAGGAGCTCGTCGATCGTTTCCAGTCCGGGGAGGTGCCCGTCTTCCTGCTGTCGTTGAAGGCGGCCGGCACCGGCCTCAACCTGACCCGCGCCGGGCACGTCGTGCACTTCGACCGCTGGTGGAACCCGGCCGTCGAGGAACAGGCCACCGACCGCGCCTACCGCATCGGCCAGACCCAACCCGTCCAGGTCCACCGGATCATCGCCGAGGGCACCGTCGAGGACCGCATCGCCGAACTCCTCGAAGCCAAACGCGCCCTCGCCGACGCCGTCCTCGGCTCCGGGGAATCGGCCCTCACCGAACTGACCGACCGCGAACTGGCCGATCTCGTCTCGCTGCGGAGGCCCGCATGATCACCGCGCGGGACGACCGGCGCCGCACCTTCGAGACCGTGCCGGCCGGGGTGGAGGCCGCCACCTGGTGGGGGCGGGCCTGGGTCGCCGCCCTGGAGGCCCGCGCCCACGACGCGGCCCGGCTCGCGCGCGGCCGTGCGTACGCCACCGAGGGGCACGTCGAGGCCGTCACGGTCACCCCCGGCCGGATCGTGGCCTACGTGCGCGGCAGCAGGGCCCGCCCGTACCGCACCGAACTGTCCCTGGCCGCCTTCGCGGACGGCGAATGGGCAGAGCTCCTGGAAGCGGTGGCGGCGGACCCGTCGGCCCTCGCGACCCTGCTGGAACGGGAAGTCCCACAGTCCCTCGCGGAGACGATCCTGCCCGGAGCCGGCGAGCTCGTACCGCGCTGCTCCTGCCCCGACACGGCGCGGCCGCCCTGCAAGCACGCCGCCGCCCTCTGCTACCGGGCGGCGCGGCTCCTCGACCAGGACCCGTTCGTCCTGCTGCTGCTCCGGGGCCGGGGCGAGCGCGAACTCCTCGACGAGCTCGCCCGTCGCAACGCCGCCCACGCCGCCCGCGAACAGCCGGACACGGCACCGGACTTCCCCGGGGTGCCGGCCCGGGCGGCGGTGACCCGCGCGGTCCTGCCCCCGCTGCCCGCCCCGCTCGCGCCGCCCCCGGTCGCCGGCCTGCCGCCCGCCTATCCGGCCGACCCCGGCGCCCCGGACCCGCTGGCCCTCGACCAACTCGCCACCGACGCGGCCGCCCGCGCCCTCGTGCTGCTCACCACCGGGGCCGACCCGACGGGACACCTCACGCTGTGGCAGGACGCCGTCCGGCTGGCGTCGGCCCACCACACCGCGGGGCTCACCGGCCCGGCCCGCGGGCTCTACCGCGACCTCGCGCGCGCCACCGGTCGCTCCACCACCGAACTCGCCCGGGCCGCCGCGGCCTGGCGCCAGGGCGGGCTGCCGGCGCTCACAGTCCTCGACGAGCCCTGGGACCCCCCGGCCGGACCTTTCGACCGGGCCCGCCCCGCGCTCCTCGCCGCCGGGCTGGGCACCTTCCGTCCCGAGCGCAACCGCCTCACCGACCGCACCCGTCAGCTCCGCCTCAGCCGTGAGGGCCTCTGGTACGCCTACGAGTCCCGTGCGGACGACGAGGACTGGTGGCCGGCCGCCGCACCCTCCCCGGACCCCGTCACCGCCCTGTCCCGCTGATTCCGCCCGCCCACCGGGTCAGGGCGGTGAAGTCCCGCGACCGCAGCCCGTGTCGCGGGAGGACCTTCAGGAGCAGCGCCGGAGCCGGGTGGTGCGCGGCCACCCAGGCCCGGTCCCGTGGCGTGATCATGTCGTCCACCCAGGCGAAGGGGCGGCCCGCCGCCCACTCGGTGAGCGCCCGCGTCTTCCAGGAGAGCCCCTCGGGGTCGCGGGCGAACAACTCGGGCCACTCGACGACCCGTAGGTCCGTGGGCAGACCGATGTGCGGGGAGATCATCGTGTTGGCCTGGTGCGTCCATGCGGTCGCCCAGACGATTTCGAACGGCAACCCCAACAGCTGCGCCCCGTGGGACGGGTGGAGCCTGACCCGGGCCCCGCGCCGGGCCGCGCGCGACTCGGGGTCGCGGTAGGAGAGCCAGACGTCCGGTCGCATCCGGTGGCTGGTGTAGCCGCGCAGTGAGGCGAAGGGGGAGCGGAAGGGATTGAGGGGGCCGTCCACGTCGAGCAGGAGCAGCGGTCGTTCCGTCATGAAGTAGGCACTACCCAGTACACGATGGAGTGAAATGCCTATCGCCTCTATAACCCGAATGGGTTTACGGCGTTGTTTACCGGTGTGGGGGCAATGCCCTCAATCCCTCCGGAAGGCAGGAAAACTGATGCGTCACAGTCGTCGGAACGGCTTGATCGCGGCGATGGTCGCGAGCGGTGGACTGGCGGTCGCGGGGGTGGGCGGTCTGGCCCACGCCGATGCGGAAGCGGGCGGGAAGGCGGAGCGCTCGCCCGGCCTGCTGTCGGGGAACCTGGTGCAGTTGCCCGTGCACACCCCGGTCAACGTCTGCGGGAACACGGTGAGCGTGGTCGGCGTCCTCAACTCCGCCGCCGGCAACCGCTGTACGAATTCCTCACCCGGGGGAGGGGATCGCGGTCCGGGGGCCTCCGGCCCGTCGGACCGGGGGGCTTCCGGTACCGGCTCCGCGGCGGCCAACGGTGGCGGAGCGGTGGCCCATGGAAGCGGAAAGGATTCGCCGGGACTTCTGTCGGGCAACGGCATCCAGCTTCCCGTACAGCTCCCGGTGAACCTCAGCGGCAACTCGGTGAGCGTCGTCGGGGTCGGCAACAACTCCCATGGAAACACCTCGATCAACGGGGAGACCCCCACCCAGGGCAAGCCGCCGCAGCCGGTCACCCCCGTCACGCCGGTCACGCCCGTCACCCCGCCCGTGGCGCCGAGGCCGGTGACGCCGCCCGCCCCGCCGCGCCACACCTCGGCGCTCGCCCACACCGGCTCCGAGGGCATCGGCTACCTGCTGCCGGCAGGCGGCGGGCTCCTCCTCGGCGGCGTGCTGCTGTACCGCCGCTTCCGCCTCAACCAGCCCGTGTCCTAGAAGTTCGGCCCGGCCCGCGGCGTCCGGCGCCACTTCTGGAACACGCCCCGGGGCGCTCCGTCGAACTCCCGTCGTCGCCCGCAGGGTCGACCGGAGTTCGACGACAGCCCCGGGAGCCCTCCGAAGGTTCCCGCCGGGGCCCGGGCCGCGGGGTCCGGCCGCGCCCGCTCGCGCCGCCGCCCTTGGTCCGGCGCGGGCCGTGCCCGACCGCTGCCCGCTGCCGCCCGCCGCCCGCCGCCCCGGTCCCGGTCCGGGGAGTCGAGGCTAGGCCCGCCAGCCGTCGAGGATCGCGTCGATCCGCTCCGCCAGCCGGGCCCGGGCGGCGAAGCGGGGGACCCCCGCCATCAACAGGGCGTCGTACTCGGTGTCGGTGTGCCGCACGGCCGCCCGGACCGCCACGGACACCGCCAGTTCGTCGAGCGCCCGGCCGGCCGCGGTGCGCCCCACCCGACCGCTGCCGCGCAGCGAGGCGTGCGAGGCGATGGCCCGCGCGCGGTCCGGGGGACACCCGGGGAACAGCCGCAGGATCTCGGCGGCGAAGGCGGCCGTGAACCGTACGTCCTCGGCGGCCCGCCGCAGCCGGTCGCGTTCCCGTCGGCGGGCGCGCGCGTCCGCGTCCGCGAGGCAGGCCCGCTCGGCGCTCGCCAGCGCGGCCTCCTCGACGAGCAGCCCCTGCCGTTCGTAGCGCCGGCGGCGCCTGTGACGACGTAGGACCACGGCCGACAGCGAACTGGCCTCGCGGGCCCGCCGGGTGAGCGCCGTGTCGCCGCGCGGTAGGTAGACCAGGTGCCCGAGGTCGGCGCAGTCCAGGCACCGGGGCACCCCTGCCTCGCGGACGAGGTGCCGCAGCGGGCCCTGCCGACAGTCCGCGCAATGGATCTGCTTCTGTGACTCGAAAACGACGGGACTCATACAGGGGTGATACCGCCGACCAGTGCGTATATCACCTTGTAAAGATAGGTTGTTAGCCTTTCATCAACTCTTTCCCGAGGTCATGATGTCCTCCTACCGTGAGTCGGATCGGGTGGGCCGCGGGGGGTCCATGGAGGAGGGCACATGGGCGGACGACAGGCGATGGCGAGGCGCCCGAGGGCGACGGTGCCCTCGGACCTCATGCGCCGGGAAGTCGTCATAGAGCCCGGCGGTTGCACGGGCTGGCACTACCACCAGGTACCGCTGATGGCGGTGGTCAGGGCCGGGACCCTGACGCGGATCCTCGACGACGGCACCGTCGAGGTGCACACCGTCGGCGACACCTTCGTCGAACCGGAGGGCCTCGGACACGTCCACCTCGGCCGCAACTTCGGCAGCGAGCCGATCGTCCTCCACGTGACCTGCGCCCTCCCGCCCGACGCCCCCTTCGCGACGGCCGTCCCGGCCCCCCTCGGCGCCGCCCCCTGCGGCTGCCCGGAACACCGCCCCTGAGCGGGGCCCGGGCCGGGGCACGCCGCCGGGCGGGTCCGGCCGGTGCCCGTGGAGACCCCCGTCCACCACGGACACCGAACGCACCCGCCCGACCCGCACCCCGCCCGGCCCGCCCCCGGTCCGACCCCCGTCGAGCCCCCGGCGCGCTCAGACCAGTCGGCGGATCTCCCCGCGCACCCGGTAGAAGCCACCGGCGGCCGGGTGCAGCCCGTCCACCACGTACCGGGCCCCCACCTCGCGGATCCCGCGCGGGAACTGCACGTGCCACGCGGAGTCGAAGCCCTCGGAGACGACCTGCACCCGCATGCGGGCCCCCTGCTGGACGCACTCCACCACGACGCCACCGACCGGTACCGAGGCCCGCGACACCGTCGCCACCGCGGCGGCCGAGGCCGCCGGGGTGAAGACCGGCAGCGCCGCCGCCGACTTCACGTCGACCGCGGTCGGGACGGACCCCTGCTGGGCGGCCGCGATGGCCACCTCGCTCGCGTCCACGCACACCAGCGAACCGTCGGTGGTCACCAGGTACAGCCGCCCGTCCAGGTACTGCATCGACAGCGCCGAACCACCACCGGTGCCCAGCTTCCACAGCCGGTGTCCGTCGGCGTCGAAGCAGTACACCGAGGACGACGAGTCACCCGCGAACACGTGCCGGCCGTCGGGCGAGGTCGCGCAGGAGTACACGGCCGCGTCGCACGGGTACGAGGCCTCGACCGCGCCCGTCGCCTTCGACAGCCGCTGCACGGTGTTGCGCACCGTCCCCGCGTACACGGAGTGCTCCTCCTGCCACCCGAAGAGGACCCCGCCGGGGGTCTTCGTGTGCCACAACTCGCCCGTACCGTCCGCCGCGTAGGCCGTCACGCCGTTGCCGTGGCCGTGGTAGACCGCCCGCTCGTCCGCCCGGACCATCCACGCGCCGCCCCCGGACGACTTCCGCGACCACTGGTGCTCGTCCTCGTGGTCGATGACGGTCAGGCCGCCGTTCGCGTCCGAGACGTTCAACACGCCCTCGTGGATGTCGAGCCAGTAGATGTCCACGTCCGCCGCGATGCCGTAGGCCCCGAACGGAACCTTCGACGACAGGTCGTACACCGTGCCGTCGTCACAGCCCGCGTATATCCAGAAGTCGTCCGCGACCAGGCACTTCACCCCGTCCGGCAGGGAGTAGCGGGCCAGCACCTCACCGCCGTGGCTCACCGTGTAGACGTCACCGGCCTGGTTGCCGACCCAGCAGCGGTCCTCGTCCACGTGGATCCCGAACGCCGAGGAGCCGGTCCGGAACCGCCACAGCACCGGGGCCACGGCGCGCGCCGTCGACGGCGCCGACGCCACCTGGCGACGGGTCACCGAGCGTGCGGCGCGCGCACCGCGCACGGCCGGCGCGTACCCCTTGCGGACCTTCTCGCCGACCTTCTTGGCCGCCGCGGCCCGCGCCTTCTCCACCGTCGGGAAGGAGGAGGACTGCAACTGGCCCTCGGCGCCGATGCGTCCGTACCGCACCGAGACGGCGGTGCCCTCCAGCGTCACCTCGTAGAACTTGTGCGCCGCGCCGTCGTCCTGAGACAGCTCCAGGTACGTCGTCTCCCGAGCCATGACAGACCCCTCCTCCGAACCGGGCCGCCGGCTCCTGTCCACCGGTGATCCCTACGTGGAAAAAAATAGGCCCCGCCACTGACAATGGGCAGGTGCAGCTCCAAGCGATCACCTGGCAGCGGCTGGCCGGACGGCTCGCCGCCCACCTCGACACCCCCGGCGGAGCCCCCGCCGACGCCCCTCCCGGCCCGCCGGGAGGGGCGACCTGGCAGCGCGTGGGCATCGACGGCGCGCCCGCCGCCGCGACCGACGTCCTCGCCGGTCACCTCGCCGACGCGCTGCGCACGCGCCGGCGTTCGGTACTGGTCGTGGGCGCCGGGGGCTTCCTGCGACCGGCCTCGCTCCGCTTCGAGTACGGGCGCCACGACGTCGACTCCTACCTCGGCGGCTGGTACGACACCGGCGCCCTGTGGCGCGAGGTCTTCGGCCCGACCGACCCCGGCGGCAGCGGACGGGTGCTGCCCGACCTGTGGGACCCGGTGACCGACCGGGCCACCCGCAGCCCCTACGTGGAACTCGCCCCGGGCGGCGTGGTGATCGTGCACGGACCGCTACTGCTGGGGCACTGGTTCCCCTTCGACCTCAGCGTGCACATCGGACTCTCGCCCGGTGCCCTGGCCCGCCGCACCGAGGAGTCCGAACGCTGGACGCTGCCGGCGTTCGCCCGCTACGCCCGGGAGACCGGCCCGGCCACGGCCGCCGACGTCCTGGTCAAGGCGGACGATCCGCGCCACCCGGCCTGGAGCGGGCTGCCGGACTGAGCGGGCGGCCGAGTCGGGCGGCGATCGGCGGTCGGAGGTGCGGCGATCGGCGGGCCGCAGCCGGAGGAACCGGACCGGTCGGGCCCCGTTCCGGATCGTCCTACGGGGCTTACGGGGCTTACGGGGCTACGAGGGTCGGCCGCCCAGCCGTCCGACCGCCAGGGCCGCCGTCCGACACCCCGCGCGCGCCGCCTCCACCGGGTCCGCGCCGTCCAGACGGGCGGCGAGGAACCCGCCGGTGAAGGCGTCCCCGGCCCCCGTGGAATCCACCGCCTCGACGGGCTCCGCCCCGACCTCGGCGGTGATCCGGCCGCTCTCGGCGACCAGCGCCCCGCCCGCGCCGAGCGTCACCACCACCAGCCCCGCCCGCCGGCTCAGTTCCACGGCCGCGCGGGCCACCCCGGCCGGGTCCGGCAGGCCGGCCAGCAGCCGGGCCTCGTCCTCGTTGGGCAGGAGCACGCCGACCCCGGCCACGGCGGTCAGGAACCGCTCCCGGCCCAACGCGGCGAGGAACCCCGCCGAAGCGGGGTCCACGCTCACCGACACCCCCCGCGTGCGGGCCGCCCGCAGGGCGACCAGGGCCAGTTCGCGGCTGGAGTCGGCGAAGAACAGGTACCCCGACAGGTGCAGGTGCGCGGCGTCGTCCAGCAGGGCCGGCGCCCAGTCGGCGGGGCACAGGCGCAGCGAGGCCCCGCTGTCGGTCAGGAAGGTGCGCTCGGCGTCCTTGCCGACCAGGGCCACCACCGTTCCCGTCGGCTCCGAGCGGTCGATCACCAGTCGGGGTCGCACTCCCGCGTCGACCAGGGCCCGTTCGTGCCAGCGCGCCGAATCGGAACCCACCCGCGCGAGGAGGCGCACCTCCGCCGTCCCCGTACGGGCCGCCCAGCACGCGGCGTTGGCGCCCGCCCCGCCCGGCAGGGTGCGGATCCGGGCGGCGGTGTCGGTGGCCGGTGCCAGCGGTTCCGCGTGCACCGCCACGACGTCCGTGACCACGTCGCCGACCACCAGCAGCGCCCCCGGTGCGCCGGTCACGGCCGCGCCGCCCAGGCCCGCGCGATGCGGGCCCCGAGCCGTACGTTGCCCCGCACCGCAGCCAGGTTCGCCTCCAGCGAGGCGCCGCCCGTCGCCCGCACCAGGAACCCCAGCAGGAACGGCGTCACCGCCTGCCCCGTGATGCCGCGCTCCCGGCACTCGGCCAGGGCCTCGGTCAGGACCCGGTCGTGGAGCTCGGGATCCAACTGCTCGGCGAGCGGCACGGGGTTGGCGACCAGCAGGGCGGAATCCGGTCCGCCGAGGGCGTCCTGGGCGGCCATCACCTCGGCCACCTCCTCCGGCCGGTGCACGGTCCAGTCCACGGGTTCGCCGGAGTCGGCCAGGTAGAAGCCGGGGAAGCGGGTCGTGCCGTAGCCGAGCACGCCCACCCCCAGCGTCTCCAGCCGCTGGAGCGTCGCCGGCACGTCCAGGATCGACTTCACCCCCGCGCACACCACCGTGATCCGGGTCCGGGCGAGCAGCGACAGGTCCGCCGACTCGTCCAACGACCGCGCCCACTCCCGGTGCACGCCGCCCAGCCCGCCCGTGGCGAAGACCCGCAGCCCGGCCCGCGCGGCGAGCAGGGCCGTCGCCGAGACGGTCGTCGCCCCGGTCGCGCCCGTCGCCAGGGCCGGAGCAAGGTCCCGGTGGCCGAGCTTGCGCACGTCCCCACCCGAGGCGATCCGTTCCAGTCGGGCCTTGTCGAGGCCCGCGTGCGCGACCCCGTCGAGCACCGCGACCGTAGCCGGAACCGCGCCCTCCGACCGGACCAGGGCTTCCAGTTCCAGCCCCACCTCCAGGTTGCGGGGACGCGGCAGGCCGTGCGCGATGATCGTCGACTCCAGGGCGACGACGGGCCGCCCCGCGTCGATCGCCTCGCGCACCTCTTCGGACAGGACCGGGACCTCGGCTGCTCTGTGCTGTGGCATGTCCCCATCCATGGCACGTGATTCGCGCCCCCAAACGCGCCGTCCCCGCTCCGGCGCGAACCTGTCCGAGTAGCGTGCCCCCGTGAGCGCGGACGGCCTCCGCGACGGACTCGGCGACCGCCCGGACCGTCACGGGGCGGAACGCGTGCCGCGACGCCACGGGCACCCACCCCGGCCCACGGGCCACCGCCCGCGCCGCCCTGGCCGAAATCCGGCGGGCGTCCGTGCCCGTCCACGGGGCCCGACGGACGCCGTCCGCACCCGCTCGACGCAATGACGCGTCCGGGCGGCCCACGCTGGACGCTCTGAACACCCCGTGCCCGGCGCCCCGGCCCTAGGCTGACGCGCCATGAGCACCAGTGACCACGGCCCCGCCGCCCCCGCCTCCTTCGCCCTCTCCGTCGCCGACTTCCCCGACGCCGAACTGGAGACGGAGGACCTCGACCCCGCCCAGATCCTCTCCGGCACACCCGTGGTGACCGGCAAGGTGCTGTGGGAGTCCGCGGACGGCTCGCAGATCAGGGGCATCTGGCAGATCACCCCCGGCGTGGTCACCGACACCGAGGCCGACGAACTGTTCGTCGTCGTCAGCGGCCGCGCCACGATCGAGGTCGAGGGCGGCGCGACCCTGGAGGTGGGCCCCGGCTCGGCCTGCGTCCTGCGGGAGGGCGACAGGACCACCTGGACCGTCCACGAGACGCTGCGCAAGGCCTACCACATCAACTGCTGAGCCCCTCGAAATCCGCCCCCGGGATCCGCCCCCGAGATCCGCCGCGAGGGCCGCCCCGCGAGGGCTGTCCTACGAGTCCGCGGCCGCCCGGCCCTTCGCGGGCCCGGGGTGGCGCCGCGCGGTGAACAGGGCCAGCGCGGCCATCGGCAGCAGCAGCGCGGCGCCGATCGCGTTGAGCCAGCCGTAGCCGGCCTGGGACATGATCAGGCCGGCCGCGGCGCCGCCGACCCCGGCGGCGGTGTTCATCGTCAGGTCGCTCAGTCCCTGGACGGCGGCCCGCACGGGCTGCGGCACCGAGTCCGTCAGCAGCGCGGAACCGGCGACCATGCCGGCGGACCAGCCCAGTCCGAGCAGGAAGAGGCCGACGGCGCTCTGGGCGTGGCTGCCGTCGGCGGTGCCGGCGAGAAGCGCGGCGACGGACAGCAGCCCGGCCGCGAGGCCGATCACGGAGAGTCGGCCGAGGCGGTCGGCGAGCCATCCCATGACGGGGGAGAAGGCGAACATCCCGGCGATGTGGCCGCTGATCACCAGGCCGACGAGCCGGAGGTCCGCGCCGTGGTGACCCAGGTCGACCGGGGTCATCACCATGATCGAAACCATGGTGGTGTGCGACACGGCGACGGTCACCAGTGCGAGGCGGGCCCGCGGTGACGCCCTGACGGCGGCGAACCCGGCGCGCAGCGAGCGCCCCTCGCGGCCCTGTTCCGCGACCGGGGCCAGGGCCCGGGCCGTCAGCAGCGGATCCGGCCGCAGGAACACGCCGAGCAGCGTGCCGGTGAGGACGAAGACGGCGGCGGCCCAGACGAACGGACCGGCCGTCTGGGGTATGGAGGTGCCGGCGAAACTGTCGCTGGCCGGGGCCGACAGGTTGGGGCCGAGGACCGCGCCCACGGTCGACGCCCAGACGACCACGGAGATCGCGCGGGCCCGGTGATCGGGCTCGGCGAGGTCGGCGGCGGCGAACCGGGCCTGGAGGTTCGCGGAGGACGCCGCGCCGAAGGCGGCCATGCCGACCATGAGGAGCGGGAAGCTCTTGATCGCGGCGGCCAGTACGACGAGGCCCGCGCCGAGGGCTCCGACGGCGTACCCGACGACGAGCCCGGGGCGTCGGCCCCTGGCCGTCATCAGGGCGGCCAGCGGCAACGAGACGAGGGCGGTGCCGATCACCGCCGCCGTGGAGGCGAACCCGGACAGCGCCTCGGTACCGCTGATCTCGGTGGCCAGTACGGGAGCCAGGGCGATGCTGATCGGCACGCCCAGCCCGCCGATGGCCTGGGCGGCGATCAGGACGCCCGAGATCCTGCGCCGGATCCGCGGCAGCGCGGCCGGGTCGACCGGCCCGCCCTTCCCCGCGGGGGCGGGGGAGGCGGCCGCGGCGCCGGGAGCGGCTCCGGGGGAGGCGGTCACGCCGGACACCCCCGTCGCGTCGGGGGCAGGAGGCGGGCGGTGAGGCCTGATGCGGCGGGAGTCGTCACGGCGGAAGTGTCCCACCCGCCACCGCGCGGGGGAACCGGATGCCGGCCCGCCGGCCCGGCCGGGCGGGAGGCCCGCCGGGAGGGTGAGGCGCAGGTCAGAACAGGGGCTGCGGAAGTACCCCCTCCAGCGCGAGCAGGATCCGCTTGGTCTCCACGCCGCCCCCGAAGCCCCCGATGCCGCCGTCGTTCTCCACGACCCGGTGGCAGGCCACCACCAGCGGCAGCGGGTTCGAACCCATGGCGTTGCCCACGGCCTGGGCCGCCCCCGGCTGCCCGACGCGGGCGGCCAGTTCCCCGTACCCGACGACCGATCCGTAGGGCACGGACCGGTCCAGTTCCAGCAGCACCTGGCGGTTGAAACCGGAGCTGAGCCGCCAGTCCAGCGGCAGTTCGAAGCGCCGCAGCGAACCGGCGAAATAGTCCTTCAGCTGGCGTATCGGCTCCGCCAGCAGCACCTCCGCGCCCGGTCGCGGCCGCACGGCGTCGGCTCCGAGCCGCGAGACCAGCGCGCCGATCATCCGGTCGGCGCGGTCGGGTCCGGCATGGAACTCGACCCGGACCAGCCCCTCGGGGGTCGCGGCCAGGAGCAGGGGACCGATGTCACTGGCGACGACGGTCCATTCGAGGTGCGGCCCGCGGGGCCGCTCGGTGCTGTCCACGCGTCCACCGTACGGCCCCGCACCGACAGCGCGGACGGTGTCCGCGGGACCGGCCCGCGGTGCGCCGGCTCGGGGCCGACCGGCCCGCGGGTTCCGGTCGGGCGGGCCTCAGAACCCGCCGACGGCCTCGCGCACCACGTCGGGGGCGTTGGTGATGATGCCGTCGACCCCCATGTCCCGGACCTTCCGGGCCGTGGCGGCGTCGTCCACGATCCAGGTGTCCACCTCCATGGCCCGGCCGTGAGCACCCCGCAGCCGGTGCACCGCCGCGACCCAGTCGGCCGAGATCGTGGTGTGCCAGGGGTTGATCCGGTCGGCGAACTCGGCGTACAGCGGCAGATCGGCCACGGCCGGGGTGCCCAGGAACGCCGTCACGAGGTCCGGGCGCAGGTCGTGCACGACGCGGACCGAGTCGGCGCTGAAGCTCTGCACGACCAGGCGCTCCGCGACGCGACGCTCCTCCAACCAGCCGGCCTCCTCCAGCACCTCCAGAGTGTCCTCCTCGATCCCCGGGTAGAGCTCGGGCTTCTTGATCTCCAACAGCAGTCGCTGCTGGTTCAGCCGTACCCGGTCCAGGTACTCGCGCAGCGTCGGCACCCGGGCCCCCGTGTGACCGCCGTCCCCGAACCAGCTCCCCGCGTCCAGCCGGGCGATCTCGGCCGCCGTGAAGTCCCGGACCCGCCAGGGCCGGCGGTCGGGGAACACCTCCTCCACGTCCGTCGTGCGCGCCAGGGTGTCGTCGTGGATCACCACGAGCTCGCCGTCCCTCGTGCGCTGGACGTCGTTCTCGACCCAGTCGAAGCCCAGCTCCCTCGCCAGGTCGACCGCTTCGAGGGTGTTCTCCGGGGCGTAGGCAGAGGCCCCCCGGTGCGCGTACACGACGGGGCCCCCCAGGCCCATCGGGCCCGGCCCGGCGGAGGGGGCCGCGGGACCCGGGCCGGGGGCGGCGGCCGCGACCGTCCCGCACAGCACGGTCAGGGTGAGTCCCAGGAATGCGGCGGCGGCGGCCGCCGCGGCGGGTCGGACGACGTACATCTGCAGTTCTCCTCGAATCGAGAGCCGTGTTCGTGCGGCAAACGGACGCGGGGCGCCGGACGTTGCGGCGGTGTACGGCAGAGGGCCGAATGCGCGGCGATCACGGAGTGGAAGATCACCGCGGTGTCACCGGAGCGCGCCGGACGGACCGGACCCGTGCTGCTGTCGGTGGGGGGCCGTACGGTTGACCCATGCGGCCCGTATCGAAGATCGAACGCACGGTGGCGCCTTTCGAGGTCGTCAGCCCCTACCAGCCCAGCGGCGACCAGCCGGCGGCCATCGCCGAGCTGGAGAAGCGCATCCGCGCAGGTGAGAAGGACGTCGTACTGCTCGGCGCCACCGGCACCGGCAAGTCGGCGACCACGGCGTGGATGATCGAGAAGCTTCAGCGCCCGACCCTGGTGATGGCGCCGAACAAGACCCTCGCCGCCCAGCTGGCGAACGAGTTCCGAGAGCTCCTGCCGAACAACGCCGTCGAGTACTTCGTCTCGTACTACGACTACTACCAGCCCGAGGCCTACGTACCGCAGTCGGACACCTACATCGAGAAGGACTCCTCGATCAACGAGGAGGTGGAGCGGCTGCGCCACTCCGCGACCAACTCGCTGCTGACCCGCCGCGACGTGATCGTCGTCGCCTCCGTGTCCTGCATCTACGGCCTCGGCACCCCGCAGGAGTACGTCGACCGGATGGTCTCCCTCAAGATCGGCGAGGAGATCGACCGGGACCAGCTGCTGCGCCGCTTCGTCGACATCCAGTACACGCGCAACGACGTCGCCTTCACCCGCGGCACCTTCCGGGTGCGCGGCGACACCATCGAGATCTTCCCGGTCTACGAGGAACTGGCCGTCCGCATCGAGATGTTCGGCGACGAGATCGAGGCCCTCTCCACCCTGCACCCGCTGACCGGCGAGGTCATCAGCGAGGACCGCGAGCTGTACGTCTTCCCCGCCAGCCACTACGTCGCCGGCCCCGAGCGCATGGAGAAGGCGGTCCGCGGCATCGAGGCGGAGCTGACCGAGCGCCTCGCGGAGCTGGAGAAGCAGGGCAAGATGCTGGAGGCCCAGCGGCTGCGCATGCGCACCACCTACGACCTGGAGATGATGCGCCAGATTGGGTCCTGCTCCGGCATCGAGAACTACTCGCTGCACATGGACGACCGCGAGCGCGGCTCCGCCCCCAACACCCTCATCGATTACTTCCCCGAGGACTTCCTCCTCGTCATCGACGAGTCCCACGTCACGGTGCCGCAGATCGGCGCCATGTACGAGGGCGACGCCTCGCGCAAGCGGACCCTGGTCGACCACGGCTTCCGGCTGCCGTCCGCGCTCGACAACCGGCCGCTGAAGTGGGAGGAGTTCCAGGGGCGGATCGGCCAGACCGTCTACCTGTCGGCCACTCCCGGCAAGTACGAGCTCTCCCGCGGCGACGGCTTCGTCGAGCAGATCATCCGCCCCACCGGCCTCATCGACCCCGAGGTCGTCGTCAAGCCCACCGAGGGCCAGATCGACGACCTGGTGCACGAGATCCGCGCGCGCGTCGAGAAGGACGAGAGGGTGCTGGTCACCACCCTCACCAAGAAGATGTCCGAGGACCTCACGGACTACTTCCTGGAACTGGGCATCCAGGTCCGCTACCTGCACAGCGACGTCGACACCCTGCGACGCATCGAGCTGCTGCGCGAGCTGCGCGCCGGCGAGTACGACGTCCTCGTCGGCATCAACCTGCTGCGCGAGGGCCTCGACCTGCCCGAGGTGTCGCTCGTGGCGATCCTCGACGCCGACAAGGAGGGGTTCCTGCGCTCCGGGACCTCCCTCATCCAGACGATCGGCCGCGCGGCCCGGAACGTCTCCGGTCAGGTCCACATGTACGCGGACAAGATGACCCCGGCGATGGAGAAGGCCATCGACGAGACGAACCGGCGCCGCGAGAAGCAGATCGCCTACAACACCGCCAACGGCATCGACCCGCAGCCGCTGCGCAAGAAGATCAACGACATCGTCGCCACGATCGCCCGCGAGGAACTGGACACCGAGCAGCTGCTCGGAACCGGATACCGGCAGGCCAAGGAGGGCAAGGGGGCCAAGGCTCCCGTTCCCGCGCTGGGCGGCAAGGCGGTCGCCGGGAAGGGTGCGAAGGGCGGCAAGGGCGCGAAGGGCGCCGAGGTGCTCACCGACCGTCCGGCCGCCGAACTGGCCGCGCTCATCGAGCAGATGACCGACCGGATGCGGGGCGCGGCGGCCGAGCTCCAGTTCGAGGTCGCCGCCCGGCTGAGGGACGAGGTCGGGGAGCTGAAGAAGGAGCTTCGCCAGATGAAGGAAGCGGGTCTCGCCTGACCCGGGGGCGGTCAGTAGGGTTGGGTCTCAGCCGCAGGAACACGCTGCGCACCCGTTATCGGGGCGGGCTACGGAGAGGGGACAGCGCGTGACGGTCAACATGACCAAGGGTCAGGCCATCAGTCTGCAGAAGGCGGACGGCGGGACGCTGACGGCGGTCCGCATGGGCCTCGGCTGGCAGGCGGCCAAGCGCCGCGGACTGTTCGGTTCGCGGACCCGGGAGATCGACCTGGACGCGTCGGCGGTGCTCTTCGCCGACAAGCAGCCCGTGGACGTGGTGTTCTTCCGCCACCTGCAGAGCGACGACGGCTCGGTCCGGCACACCGGCGACAACCTCGTCGGCGGCGTCGGTCAGGGTGGGGACGACGAGGCGATCCTCGTCGACCTCCAGCGCGTGCCGGTGCACATCGACCAGATCGTCTTCACGGTGAACTCGTTCACCGGCCAGACCTTCCAGGAAGTGCAGAACGCGTTCTGCCGCATCGTCGACGAGACCAACGGCCAGGAACTGGCCCGTTACACCCTCGACGGCGGCGGCCAGTACACCGCGCAGATCATGGCGAAGGTGTCCCGGGCGGGCACCGGCTGGCAGATGACGGCCCTCGGCAACCCGGCCAACGGCCGGACCTTCCAGGACCTGATGCCGGCGATCCTGCCGCACCTGTAAGCAACGCGAGCAAGCAACGCGAGTACGAAGAAGGCACGGGGGAGGGGCTGCACGATGACGGCCGAACTGGTCCGGGGGCAGAACCACCCCGTGTCCCTGAGTCGGGTGGAGGTCAGGGTCTCGGCGGGCGCGCCCGTCCTGGCCCTCGCCTCGCTCGCGGACGAGCAGGGCAGGATCCCCGGCCCGGCGGCGCTGGCGCACCCGGCCGCCCCGGCCCGCCCCGGACTCGGGGTGCTCGGGGCGGCCGCCGACCGGCACGCCTTCACCGTCGACCTGGACGCGGTCGAGGCCGACGTCCACCGGGTCGCGGTACTCCTCGCCCTCCCGCCGGGCGGCGCGGTCCGCTTCGGCGCGGTCCCCGCCCCCTACGTGGCGGTCGCCGCCGAGGGCGGGGCCGAGCTGGCCTGCTTCACCCTGACCGGGCTCGACGCCGAGACGGCCGTGGTCGCCCTGGAGCTGTACCGGCGCCAGGGCGCCTGGAAGGTCCGGGCCGTCGGCCAGGGGTACGCCACGGGCCTGGCCGCCCTGCTCGCCGACGGCGGACTCCCCGAGTCGGAGGCGACCGCGCTGGCCGCGGCCGTCCTGGGGGCCACCGCACCGCTCGACGGCGCCGACCGCACCCTCGCGACCATGCCCACCCAGGTCCGGGACCTCGGCGCACCCGCCGACACCCTTTCCCGGGACACCTCCCTCCAGGACACCGGTCCGCAGGACGCCGTCCCGGCGCCCGTCACGCCCACCGCCGGAGCGCCGGACACCGTTCCCGTCCCGCCGCTCCCGTACCCGGGCCCGCCCGGCCCCACGACGCCCGGCCCCGGCGACGGAGGGCCGCCCACCATCGACTACGCACACCCGCGTCGCCGCCGCACCAGCACGGAGCCGCCCGAACCCGGCCCCCGCCCGGCGCCGGCCGCGGAGCCCGGACAGCCGCCGCGCCCCGTCGCCGGGGACGCCGCCGGCTGGTCCATGGAGGAGCGGCTCTACAACCAGGTCTGGGGGATGTTCGAGGACCTGGCCCGTGCCGTCGCCGCCTACCGCGGCGCCGTCGAGTTCGCCGACTCGCGGCTGGACCGGGAGCTGGACGACGCCCTGTCCGACCCCCGTCACCGCCTCGGCGGCTCCGGCAACGCCGCGCGGGACACCGCGCGGGCCCGCCACGACGAGCTGGTCGCCCGGGCCCGTGCCGTCCTCGACCGTGACCTCGTCCAGCTGGCCGCGGAGGTGGAGGTGGTCGAACCCGCGCTGCCGGCCGCGTACGCCCGCTGGGACAACCCGGTCTGGCACGGCCGGCTCGTCCCCGAGGAGGGGCCCCTCGCCCTGCGCCTCGGCGACCTGAGCCTGCCCGAGCGGCCCGACCTGCGGATCCCCATGCTGATGCGGTTCCCGCTGGAGCGCGGGCTGTGGATCGACAACGGCCGCACCGGCTCCGAGGCCGCCATGGCGATGGACACCGACCGGCTGCGGCGCGCGGCCATGGACATGGCCGTCGCCCACATGGTGCGGCTGCTCGCGGTCCAACCCGCCGGTCGGCTGTCCGTCCACGTGATCGACGCCGCCGGGGCGGGCGCGGCCTCGCTGGCCCCGCTGGTGAACGCCGGGGTCCTGGCCTCGCCGCCGGCGGCCGGAGCGGCCGGGGTCACCCGGACGCTGGCGCAGCTGACCCGGCGGGTGGACCTCGTACAGATGGCCCTGCGCGCCGGGGCGCCGGAGGAACTGCCCGCGGACGTCGACCGGGCGGAGCAACTGCTCGTCGTCCACGACTTCCCCCACGGCTTCGACGACCGCGCCGTCACCCAGTTGCGCTACCTGGCCGACGAGGGCCCCGCCGTCGGAGTGCACCTCCTGATGGTGGCCGACCGCGACGAAGCCTCGGCGTACGGTCCGCTGCTGGATCCGCTGTGGCGGTCGCTGATGCGGCTGTCCCCCGTGCCGGACAACCACCTGGCCGACCCCTGGGTCCAACACGCCTGGACCTTCGCACCCGATTTCCCGCCCGCGGGCAGCCGGGTCCTGGAGCAGGCGCTGGAGAGATTGGCGCGGACGCGACGGAACGGCGGATGACCAACCACTGACCAGCGCTTGGTACTCCCTTTACCTTTTCCGGGGCGGGCGGGTACTCTGGTGCGTGCGGAGGGGAGTATTCCTGCTTTCCTGCTACGGCGTGCCCGTCAATACGGACCACTGCGGATCACCAGCGCAGTCGGGCCCGGGGCGTCGGCCCGCGGCCTCCAGGTCGTACGGGTGGAAGAGACCTCCGGCAGCGATGACGCTGACGAAGTGCTGAGCCATCCGCCGGAGGCGTGTTCACAGTGGAAGTTTCCTGGGCCCTTTGGGCCATGACCATTCTTGGTCTGTCCCTGCTCATCGGCGCCGATTTCTTCATCGGCCGCAAACCGCACGACGTTTCGATCAAGGAAGCGGGCATCTGGACGATCGTCTGGATCGTCCTCGCCGTGCTCTTCGGCCTCGGCCTGTGGTTCTTCGGCAACGGCCAGGCCTCGCAGGAGTTCTTCGCCGGCTTCATCACCGAGAAGTCCCTGAGCGTCGACAACCTGTTCGTCTTCGTCCTGATCATGGCGAAGTTCGCGGTCCCCTCCCACCTCCAGCAGCGGGTGCTGCTCATCGGTGTGCTGATCGCCCTGGTGCTGCGCGCGATCTTCATCGCGGCCGGTGCCGCGATCATCGCCAGCTTCTCCTGGGTCTTCTACATCTTCGGCGCGTTCCTGATCTACACCGCGTGGAAGCTGATCCAGGAAGCCCGCAAGGACGAGGACGACGAGGAGTTCGAGGAGAACCGCCTCCTCAAGTCGGTCGAGAAGAAGTTCGGCGTCGCCGACCGCTACCACGGCACGAAGCTCTTCATCCAGAGCAACGGCAAGCGCGTCCTGACCCCGCTGATGGTCGTCATGCTCGCCATCGGCACCACCGACGTGCTGTTCGCGCTGGACTCGATCCCCGCGATCTTCGGCCTCACCCAGGACCCGTACATCGTCTTCACCGCCAACGCCTTCGCCCTGATGGGTCTGCGCCAGCTGTACTTCCTCATCGGCGGCCTGCTCAAGAAGCTGGTCCACCTCAGCTACGGCCTGTCGATCATCCTGGGCTTCATCGGCGTCAAGCTGGTGCTGCACGCCCTGCACGAGTCCGGGGTGCACGTCCCGCAGATCTCCATCCCGGTCTCGCTGGGCGTCATCTGCGGCGTCCTGGTGATCACCACGATCACCAGCCTGATCGCCTCGAAGAAGCAGGCGGCGGCCGAGGCCGCCGCCGACCCGGAGACCAAGAGCATCGACGCCTAGGTCCCTGCCCCACGGGGCTACGCGGGGGCGGCCGCTTCGGCCGCCCCCGCTTCCGTGAGCGCCGGCCCGCCGAGACCGTCGCGCGGGCCCGTCACCGCCGGGTTCGTCTCCGGCAGCAGCGCGAAGCAGCCCAGGCTGACCAGCGCGACGGCGGTCAGGTACGCGGCGACGCCCCACGGCGGGCCGGAGCCGTCCGCCAGCGCGGTCGCCACGACGGGCGTCAGCGCCCCGCCCAGCACCCCGCCCAGGTTGTAGCCGACGGCGGCCCCCGTGCAGCGGATCCGCGGCGCGTACAGCTCGGGCAGGTACGCGCCGACCACCGCGAACATCGCCACCATCCCCAGCAGCGAGACCGTGCAGCCCAGCGTCATCAACACCGGGTCCGCCGTCCGCAGCAGGCCCACGAAGGGCGCCATCCACAGCAGGCTCGCGACGCAGCCGGCCAGGCACAGCGGCCGGCGCCCCCAGCGGTCGCCGAGCACCGCCATCACCGGGGTGGCCGCGCCCATCACGAGGACCGCGACCATCACGCAGGCCAGCATCACGGTGCGGTCCACGCGCAGGGCCGTCGTCGCGTAGGCCAGCGCCCAGGTGGTCACCGCGTAGAAGACGGCGTACGCGACCGCCAGCGCCCCGCCGGTCAGCAGGAGCAGCCGCCAGTGGTGGCGCACGACCTCGGACAGGGGTGCCTCGGCCCGCCTGCCGGTCTCGGCGAGCGCGCGGAACTCCGGGGTCTCCTCGACCGAGCGCCGCAGCCACAGTCCCGCCAGCGCGAGCAGTCCGGCGGCCCAGAAGGGCACCCGCCACCCCCAGGCGGCGAACTGCGCGTCGGTGAGCGAACCGGACAGCGCCAGCATCAGCCCGTTTGCCGTGAGGAAGCCGACGGCCGGGCCGATCTGCGGGAAGCTCGACCACAGCCCGCGCCGCCCCTCCGGGGCGTGCTCGGCGGTCAGCAGGACCGCCCCGCCCCACTCGCCGCCGAGCCCGAAGCCCTGCAGGAACCGCAGCAGGACCAGCAGCAGGGGTGCGGCGACGCCGATCGAGGCGAACGAGGGCACGCAGCCGACGGCCACCGTGGCGAGGCCCGTGAGCAGCAACGAACCGAGCAGGACCGGGCGGCGCCCGTAGCGGTCGCCGATGTGGCCGAAGACGGCCGATCCCAGGGGGCGGGCCAGGAAGCCGACGCCGAAGGTGGCGAAGGCCGCGAGGGTTCCGGCGAGCGGCGAGAACGACGGGAAGAAGAGCGGGCCGAGGACGAGGGCGGCGGCCGTCCCGTAGACGAAGAAGTCGTAGAACTCGATGGCGGTGCCGGCCAGGGCGGCCGAGGCGAGCCGGAGCATCGAGGGAGGGGTACCCGTCCCGGTACCGGTGTCGGCACCGGGACGGGAGGGGAGCGGGGAGGGGTGCTGTCGCATGGTGCAGCAACTACCCCGGCCCGCACCCCCAGGACATGCGTTCGGGAATCATCGACCGGAAGGTGTGCATCGCCTCACGAGGTTGACGCCTGCCGGTACCGGCGCCGGCGCCCGGCCGGTGCGGTCGGGCGCCGGCGGACCGGGTTCACCAGCCGCGCTCGCGCCACTCGGCCAGGTGCGGCCGCTCGGCGCCGATGGTGGTGTCGTTGCCGTGGCCCGGGTAGACCCACGCCTCGTCCGGCAGCCGCTCGAAGAGCTTGTGCTGGACGTCGTCGAGGAGCTGGGTGAAGGCCTGGGGGTCACCGTGCGTGTTTCCGACGCCGCCCGGGAAGAGGCAGTCGCCGGTGAACACGTGCGGGTGGCCGTGCGGGTCGTCGTAGACCAGCGCGATCGAGCCGGGGGTGTGCCCGACCAGGTGGCGCGCGGTCAGCTCGACCCGACCGACCTTGATCGTGTCCCCGTCCTGCACCAGGACGTCGGTGCCGACGGGGATGCCCTCGGCGTCGAGGGCGCCCGCGTGGGTGCGGGCGCCGGTGGTGTCGACCACCGCGGCGAGGGCGCCCCAGTGGTCGCCGTGCTGGTGGGTGGTGACGACGGACGCGATGCCGTCGTCGCCGATCAGGCCGAGCAGCGTGTCCGCCTCGGCGGCCGCGTCGATCAGCAGCTGCTCGCCGGTGGCCCGGCAGCGCAGCAGGTAGGCGTTGTTGTTCATGGGGCCCACCGCGACCTTGGAAATCATCAGGTCCGCGAGTTCGTGCACGTCGGCCGGACCGCCGACCTTGACCGCTCCGCTGTACGTCATGTCCTCGATCCTAAGGGTGTGGGCCTACAGGGGCGGGAGCTCGGGGAGCCGGCCGCCTTCGAGCACGGTCAGGCGCGCGCCGCGGTCCCCGCGGCCCGCGAGCCAGCCGAGCAGGGCGTCGCCGGTGCCGGTGAGGACGACGGGCGCGCCCTCGGTGCCACCGGTGCGCCAGGTGGGGGCGTCGTCCCCCGTGCCAAGCCGCAGGGTGACCGGCGGGACGTCCGGGCGGCCCGACCAGCGGTCGGCGAGGAAGGCGATCTCGCGGTCGGTGAACTCCGCGGGGAGGTCGCCGAGCTCGTGGCCGATGTTCAGGTCGACGTGGTGGAGCTCGACCTCCACGAGGCGGCGGAAGGGCACGTTGGCGGCGAGGTCGGTGACGCCGTTGCGCAGCTCGACCGTGCGGGACCAGTCCTGGTCGGGCTCCGAGGTGGCGAGGAAGGCGGACCCGGAATCACGGAGGTCCGTCAGGTGTTCTTCCAGGGGCCGGCCGGAGTCGCGTGCGATGTCCGCGTCGCGCGCGGAGGCGCTCTCGTACATCGGGCGCCCCTCCAGGACGTTGACGAGGGCGTCCGCGTTGCGCGCGAGGTGGGCCAGGATGTGGCCACGGGTCCAGCCCGGGAGGTGTGACTCCTCGGCGAGGGCGGCGTTGTCCAGTTTCGCGACCGCGGTCAGCAGTCGGTCCGTGGCCTCACGTACAGATCGCAGGTCGTGCACATGATCAGTCATGGAACCGAGCCTAGTGGGCCCGGATCCCGCGCCACACGATCGGGTGAAGCGGTCTTCCGAGTGCCGTAAATCGAATGTGCGTGCTATACGCTCGGAAGTCCAAGGACCAAGTCCATCGCAGCGGCGTCCCCCATACCCTGGGACGGGGGCCGTGCCCCCGCTCTCTCAAGAAAGGTGCGGACCGGCGTGACCGACCGTCTCATCGTTCGTGGCGCTCGCGAGCACAACCTCAAGAACGTCTCGCTCGACCTCCCCCGTGACTCGCTCATCGTCTTCACCGGACTCTCCGGTTCGGGGAAGTCCTCCCTCGCCTTCGACACGATCTTCGCCGAGGGGCAGCGCCGCTACGTCGAGTCGCTGTCCTCGTACGCCCGTCAGTTCCTCGGGCAGATGGACAAGCCCGACGTCGACTTCATCGAGGGCCTCTCCCCGGCCGTCTCGATCGACCAGAAGTCGACCTCGCGCAACCCCCGCTCCACGGTCGGCACGATCACCGAGGTCTACGACTACCTCCGCCTGCTCTTCGCCCGCATCGGCAAGCCCCACTGCCCCGAGTGCCGCCGGCCGATCTCGCGGCAGTCGCCGCAGGCGATCGTCGACAAGGTGCTCGCGCTGCCCGAGGGCAGCCGCTTCCAGGTGCTGTCCCCGCTGGTCCGCGAGCGCAAGGGCGAGTTCGTCGACCTCTTCGCCGATCTCCAGACCAAGGGCTACAGCCGGGCGCGGGTGGACGGGGAGACCATCCAGCTCTCCGAGCCGCCCGTGCTGAAGAAGCAGGAGAAGCACACCATCGAGGTGGTCATCGACCGCCTCACCGTCAAGGACAGCGCCAAGCGCCGGCTCACGGACTCCGTCGAGACCGCCCTCGGCCTCTCCGGCGGCATGGTGATCCTGGACTTCGTCGACCTCGCCGAGGACGACCCCGAGCGTGAGCGGATGTACTCCGAGCACCTCTACTGCCCCTACGACGACCTCTCCTTCGAGGAGCTGGAACCGCGCTCCTTCTCCTTCAACTCCCCCTTCGGCGCCTGCCCCGAGTGCACGGGCATCGGCACCCGCATGGAGGTGGACCCGGAGCTGATCGTTCCGGACGAGGACAAGTCGCTCGACGAGGGCGCGGTCTCCCCGTGGTCCCTCGGGCACACCAAGGACTACTTCCAGCGGCTGATCGGCGCGCTCGCCGGGGAGCTCGGCTTCCGGACGGACATCGCCTGGGCCGGGCTGCCGCTGCGCGCGAAGAAGGCCCTGCTGTACGGCCACAAGACGCAGATCGAGGTGCGCTACCGCAACCGGTACGGGCGGGAGCGCGCGTACACGACCGCCTTCGAGGGCGCGGTGCCCTTCGTCAAGCGTCGGCACGCGGAGTCCGAGAGCGACGCCAGTCGTGAGCGCTTCGAGGGCTACATGCGCGAGGTGCCCTGCCCGACCTGTGAGGGCACCCGCCTCAAGCCGATCGTCCTCGCGGTGACGGTGATGGAGAAGTCCATCGCCGAGGTCGCCGCGATGTCGATCAGCGAGTGCGCGGACTTCCTGGGGCAGATGCGGCTCGACGCCCGCGACAAGAAGATCGCCGAACGGGTCCTCAAGGAGGTCAACGAGCGGCTGCGCTTCCTCGTCGACGTCGGCCTGGACTACCTCTCGCTGAACCGCGCCGCCGGCACCCTGTCGGGCGGCGAGGCCCAGCGCATCCGGCTGGCCACGCAGATCGGCTCCGGCCTGGTCGGCGTGCTGTACGTGCTGGACGAGCCGTCCATCGGCCTGCACCAGCGGGACAACCACCGGTTGATCGAGACCCTGGTGCGACTGCGGGACATGGGCAACACCCTGATCGTCGTCGAGCACGACGAGGACACCATCAAGGTGGCCGACTGGGTCGTGGACATCGGCCCGGGCGCCGGCGAGCACGGCGGCAAGGTGGTGCACAGCGGTTCCCTGAAGGACCTGCTGAAGAACCCCGAGTCGATGACCGGGCAGTACCTGTCGGGCAAGCGTTCCATCCCGCTGCCCGACATCCGGCGCCCCGTGGACCCGGGCCGCCGGCTGACCGTGCACGGGGCCAAGGAGAACAACCTGCGGGACATCGACGTGTCCTTCCCGCTGGGCGTGCTCACCGCGGTCACCGGAGTCTCCGGATCCGGCAAGTCGACCCTGGTCAACGACATCCTGTACACGCACCTCGCCCGCGAGTTGAACGGTGCCCGGTCCGTGCCGGGCCGCCACACCCGGGTCGAGGGCGACGACCTGGTCGACAAGGTCGTCCACGTCGACCAGTCGCCGATCGGCCGGACCCCGAGGTCCAACCCGGCCACGTACACGGGTGTCTTCGACCACGTGCGCAAGCTCTTCGCGGAGACGATGGAGGCGAAGGTCCGCGGCTACCTGCCGGGCCGCTTCTCCTTCAACGTCAAGGGCGGTCGGTGCGAGAACTGCTCCGGCGACGGCACGATCAAGATCGAGATGAACTTCCTGCCGGACGTCTACGTCCCGTGCGAGGTGTGCCACGGCGACCGGTACAACCGGGAGACGTTGGAGGTCCACTACAAGGGCAAGTCCATCGCCGAGGTCCTGAACATGCCGATCGAGGAGGCCCTCGGCTTCTTCGAGGCGGTGCCGACCATCGCGCGCCACCTGAAGACGCTCAACGAGGTCGGCCTCGGCTACGTCCGGCTCGGCCAGTCCGCGCCGACGCTCTCGGGCGGTGAGGCGCAGCGCGTCAAGCTGGCGTCCGAACTGCAGAAGCGCTCGACGGGCCGGACGGTGTACGTCCTCGACGAGCCGACGACCGGTCTGCACTTCGAGGACATCTCGAAGCTGATCAAGGTGCTGTCGGGCCTGGTCGACAAGGGGAACTCGGTGATCGTCATCGAGCACAACCTGGACGTCATCAAGACCGCGGACTGGGTCGTGGACATGGGCCCCGAAGGCGGTTACGGCGGCGGCCTCGTCGTCGCGGAGGGCACCCCCGAGCAGGTCGCGTCGGTGGGCGCGAGCCACACCGGCAAGTTCCTGCGGGACATCCTGGGCGCGGACCGGGTGTCCGACGCCGGGGCCCCGGCGGCCGCACCGGCCCGCCAGGCGAGGAAGGCAGCCGCGAAGAAGGCGGCGCCGGCCAAGAAGGCCGCCGCGACCAAGGCGACGGCCAAGACGGCGACGGCCAAGGTCGCGTCGACCAAGGCGGCGGCGACCAAGGTCGCGGCTGCCGAGAAGAAGGCCACGCCGGCGAAGAAGGCGACGCGCGCCCGCAAGGCCTGAGGGGCCGCGCGGCACGGTTCAGGGCGGGGCCCCGGTCATCATGGCCGGGGCCCCGCCCCATGTCGTGTGCTGCCCGTGAGCCCGTGAGCCCGTGAGCCCGTGAGCCTGTGCGCCCGTGCGCCCGTGTGTCGCCGGAGCGCCGGAGCGCCGGAGCGCCGGAGCGCCGGAGCGCCGGTGTCCGGTGTCGTGCGCGCGCCGCCCGGTAGATCAGGGCCGGCCGGCCGAAGCGCCCCGGGGGCGGACGGGGGTCAGGCGGCGATGCCCAGGGCGTGGCCGACGGTGGAGGGGTCGGTCAGGGTGCTGAGCAGTGCGTCCGCGACGTCCCCGCGGGCGATGACCTTCCCGCCCGGCACGTTGCCGTCCAGGGCCCGCCGGTAGCTGCCGGTGCGGGGTCGGTCGAGGAGCCGCGGCGGCCGGACCACCGTCCACCGGACGCCGCTCGCGCCGATGGCGGCCTCCATGACCGCGAGGTCCGCGTACACGTCGCGCAGGGCCCGGCGCAGGACCGGATACAGCACCACCCGCAGCAGCACCCCGTCCTCGGGGCACCGCGGTCCCAGCGGGGCGGCGCTGACCGCCGACAGCCGGTCGACCCCGGTGCGCCCCATCACGTTCACGACGGCGCTCATCGCGGGCCCGGCGACGGGGTTGAGCCGCGCCTGCTTGTTGCTCGCGGCGCCGAGCGCCGACACCACGGCGTCCCGGCCGATCAGTACGGGCTCCAGGGCCGTCTCGTCGGTCAGGTCGGCCACCACGGCCACCCGGAGCCGGTCCTGCGCGGGCACCTCCAGCCGGGCCGGGTCGCGGACGACGGCCGTCACCTCGTGGCCGGCGGCGAGCGCCTGCCGGACGACCTCGCGGCCGACGCCGCCCGTGGCTCCGAACACCGTGAGCTTCATGGGGACCCCCGGAGTGCCTCGTGGACCATGGTGGGTGAGCATTCACTCACCCCTTCCGTCCACTAGGGTGAGCGAATGCCCACCCCCACGTCAAGCCGCCCCACCCCCGAGCGGCTGCTGGACGCTGCCGAGCACCTCATGCGCACCATCGGTCTGGCCAACACCACCACCAAGGCCATCGCCCGTGAGGCGGGCTGCTCGGAGGCCGCGCTCTACAAGCACTACGCCAACAAGGAAGAACTCTTCGTGCGGGTGCTGATGGAGCGCACTCCCAACGCGGGCCCCCTCATGGCGGCGCTCCACGCCGAACCGGGGGAGGGGACCGTCGAACGGGCCCTGACGGTCATCGCCCGCAACGCCTCGCTCTTCTACGCGGACGCCATGCCGATCGCCGCCTCCCTCTTCGCCGAGCCCGCCCTGCTCACCCGCCACCGCGAGGGCGTCCAGGAGATCGGCGCGGGACCGCACCTGGTCCTGGAGGCACTTGCCCACAGGCTGCGCGAGGACCTCGCCGAGGGCCGGCTGCGCCCCGACGCCGATCCCGACGCGGCCGCCGCGCTGCTCCTCGGGGCCTGCTTCCAGCGGGCCTTCTTCCTGCACTTCTCGGGGGCCGGCGCGGTCCGGCCCGTCGACGAGTTCGCCCCCGCCGTCGCCCGTACGGTGTGGGCCGCCATCGGCCGAGCGCCGGCGGGCCGGGTCATCGGCCGGTCGCCGTCGCCCTAACGGCCGGTGGCCAGCTCGGCCGCGTAGGGCGGCTCGGCGCCGGCCCGGGTGCAGGTCAGGGCCGCCGCGTGCGCGGCGTAGGCCAGCAGGTCGGGCCAGTCGGCGCCCGCCGGATCCGTCCCGACGAGCCGGTGCAGCAGCGCCGCGTTCACGGTGTCGCCCGCGCCGATGGTGTCCGCGACGGTGACCGGGCGGGCCGAGGCGCTGTGTTCGGCGCCCCCGGCCGTCCACACCGTCAGCCCCGCCGCGCCCCGGGTGAGCACCACGGCCGCCGGTCCCGCGGCCAGCCAGTCGGCGGGTCGGCCGCCGAGCCAGGCCGCGTCCTCCTCGGAGAGCTTCAGGACGGACACGTACGGCAGTCGGGCGAGGAAGCGCTCGCGGTACCCGGCCGGGTCCGTGATCAGCGCCGGGCGGATGTTGGGATCCATCAGGGTGAGCAGCCCGCGCCCCGACTCCCGCCGCAACAGGGCCTCGTAGGCACTCGCGCCGGGCTCCAGGACGAGCGAACAGGTGCCGAGCGCGAGGGCCCGCGCCTGCGGCGGCAGCGCGGGCGGCAGGGCGAAGAACCGGTCGGCCGTGCCCTCGACGTAGAAGCGGTACGCGGCCGAGCCGTCCGGGGCCAGTGAGGGAACGGCCAGGGTGGTGGGCTCCGGCCCGCGTTGCACCAGCGAGAGGTTCACCCCCGCGGCCCGCAGCCCGGCGAGCAGGTCCTCGCCGAAACCGTCCGACGACACCCGGGAGCAGAAGGCGGTGCCGGCCCCGAGCCGGCCCAGCGCCAGCGCCGTGTTGTACGGGCCGCCGCCCGGCCGTGGCAGCAGGGCGCCCGGCGGCTGCGCGACGGGCACGAGGTCGATCAGGGCTTCTCCACCGACGACGATCACGCGGGGGAAGGTATCCCATCCGGCCCCGGTATCGTCGGGTGGGCCCGCCGGCCCGCCTCGTCGTGAGCCCCGCGGCCCCACCCACCGGTCCCACCGCCACCGGTCCCGCCGCCGCGGGCCCGATCCCCTCGTGCCAGGAGAAGCGCATGTCCGCGTCGCAGTCCGCCGCCCGCCGTACCGTCCTCAAGGGCGCCGCCGCGCTCGCGGGGGCCGTCGGCGCCGGAGCGGCCCTGTCGGCGTGCTCCACGGAGACCAACAGCGGCTACGGCAGCCCCGCCGTCCCGCAGGAGCCGGTCGAGCTGGGCGCGGTGTCCGCCGTCCCGGTCGGCGGCGCGAAGCTGTTCCGGGAGCGGAAGGTCGTCGTCAGCTGCCCGGCGGAGGGCCAGTACAAGGCGTTCAGCGCCCAGTGCACGCATGCCGGATGCGTCCTCGACAAGATCGTCGAAGGGGAGGGCAACTGCCCCTGCCACGGCAGCCGCTTCGACCTCGCCACCGGCAAGGTGCTGCGCGGCCCCGCCACCGAGCCGCTGCCGGCCGTCGCGGTCAAGGCGGAGAACGGCAAGATCATCGCCGGCTAGGACCTGGCAGCCCTTCCCGCCCTGCCCGGTCACTCCCAGTCCCAGGCGATCCCGAGGATCCCCCGTCGTACCCCCTGCTCCACCAGGTGCACGGAGCGGTGGCGGCCGCTGGGCGTCAGGTCGACCAGGCCCGTGCGGGGGGCCAGCGGGCCGGTCCGCGCGAACCGCCGGCAGCGGACCGGCAGGGCGGCCTCGTCGAAGTGGACCTGGAGCATGTACTGGCCGCCCGCGTAGCTGAACCCGCGCACGTACTCCGTGCTCCGCGCCGCCGTGCCGTCCTCGATGCCGTAGCCGAAGACGTACGTGTCCCCGCGCCGCAGCCGGGCGTCGAACAGCAGCTCCGCGACCACGACCCCCGCCTCCGGATGGCGGCGGATCCGCCCCGTCCGGCAGTTCTCGTGCGCCCGGACCTCCATCCGGGCGGCGTCGCAGCCCGGATCGCCGTGGTGGACGGCCAGGTAGCGGTCCACGCCGTCGCGGTGGGCGCGGACGATCTGCTGCGAGGCGCGGCGGCGCAGTTCGCCGTCCGCCCCGATGCGGACCCGCTCGTGGTGGCCGACCGAGTGCAGGCCGCCGTCGGCGGGCAGCTCCATGCCGTCGAGCAGCTGTTCCACCGCCGCCCCCACGCTCACCAGGGACCGGTACGAGCGGATCGCCGGGCGGCCCGGCTCCGAGGTCCCCTCCGGGACGGCCAGCAGCCGCAGCAGCGCACCCTCCGGCAGCTCCAGGATCTGCTCCAGCGCGGACACGGCCCGCAGGGACTCCGGGTGGCGCGGCCGCCGGGCGCCCTGTTGCCAGTAACTCAGGCTGGTGACGCCCACCTTGATCCCACGGGCGGCGAGTCGGTGCTGCACCCGGTGCAGGGGCAGCCCGCGCGCGGCCAGGGCGGCGCGCAGGGCGAGGTGGAAGGGGCCGGCGCGGAGCAACGGGCCCAGCGAGTCGATCCCCGGCGTGCCCGGCGTGCCCGTCGCGCTTGTTGTGCTTGCCGTGCTTGCCGTGCCCGTCGTGCCTGCCGTGTCGCCGGTCGGGCGCATGGCGACTCCTCTGTGAACGTTCACATCCGCCGAGGTGGGGGTCGGCGGGCGGCGCGGGGGAGACCAGGTGGAACGACAGCAACCGTTCACACCACAGCCCCACCGTTCACACCGCGACGTCACCGCGTATTGAAGCGTGTTGACCTGACCGCGACAACACCCTGATGCTCCTCAACAGCGTCCGGACGCGCTCCCCCCCCCACTTCCCACCTCGGGTCCCCACCTCGGGAGGAACGCGATGCGCCACAGCTTCAGCCACAGACGGTTACCCCTCGCCACCCTCGTCTGCGCCCTGCTCCTCGTCCTGCTGCCCATCGGCTCCGGCACCGCCGCCGCGGCCGGCACCGGCGCGGACACCGCGAGCGCCGCCCTCGCCTCCAAGCGCCTGAACATCACCATGCAGGCGCAGCAGAAGACCAACTGGTGCTGGGCCGCGGGCGGCAACACCATCGCGACCTGGTTCGGCCGCAATTACAGCCAGAACCAGTTCTGCAACGCCGCCTTCAACCGCCAACAGGGCACGGAGTGCCCCAACAACCAGGCCACCCTCGGCAACGTCCAGACCGGCCTGCGCTGGGCCGGCATCAACTCCGGCAGCTACGTGACGGGCTGGCTCCAGTACTCCACCGTGCAGACCGAGATCAATGCCGACCGTCCGGTCGAGACCCGTATCCAGTGGTCCAACGGCGGCGGCCACATGCACGTGCTCTACGGCTACGACACCGCCAACAGCTGGGTCCACTGGGGCGACCCCTGGCCCTCCAGCGACCGCTACAACTGGGCCTCCCACGCCTGGTACGTCAACAACGGCACCTTCTCCTGGACCCACTCCCTCTACCGGATCGGGGCGTGACCGCCATGACCCCCGTACCCCGCACCCGGCGCGGCCCGCGGCCCCACCCACGGCCCCGGCCCGTGCTCCGCGCCGCCGTCCCGCTCCTCGCCGCGACCGCCGCCGTGCTCGCCCTCGGCGGACAGGCCGCCGCCGCCCCCGTGCCCCAGCCCCCGGCCGCCACGGCCGAGGTCCGGGCCCAGGCCCGGGAGGCGGCCGCGGATCCCGCGGTCCTGGCCACCCTCTCCCGGTTCTTCTCCCGCGAGGGCAAGGTGTCGCTCGCCGGGGCGCAGCCCCGGATCGAGGGCGAGACCGTACCCGTCCACCACCTCTCGCCGGACTTCGTCGCGGGCAGGGCCGGCGCGGGCGTCGCCCGCCTGGAGTTCCTCGCGACCAGGGCGGTGTCCTCGGACGGCCAACAGGCCGCCCTGTGGACCGCGCGCACGGAGCGCGGCTGGCAGGTGGTGAACATCGCCACCGGCGACGACGAGTTCCGCTACGCCGGTCTCGGCGCCGCGAAACTCCCCGGCGGCACCGTATTCCGCGAGCCCCAGACCGACGCCTGGTACGTCGCCCGGGACAGCAGGGTGCTGCCGCTGGACGAGGACGCCGTACGGGCCGTCGGAGAGGCCGGCACCAGCCTGGACGCCTACCGGGCCCGGGTGACCCGGGCGTACGGGGACAAGCTGCCCGGCTCCGCCTACGCCAGGAACGGGGAGGCCGGCGGCTTCGAGGAACCCGCAGTCGGGTCCGCCGCCGCCCCGGCCGCCGCCACCGCGCCCGACACGTCGGTGAGCGGGCTCGCCCGGTGGGCGGGCGCCGGTCTGCTGGCCGCCGCCCTGGGCGCGCTGTTCCTGGGCCGCCGCCGGTCCGCCCCGCGGGCCTGACGCCCACCCCGCGGAGCCCTCCTCCCCACGGGGCCCGGCCCCCCACCCCGCGGGCCCCTGCCTCCCCCCACCCCGTGGGACCCGGCCGCCACGAGCGGCCGGGTCCCACCGCCGACGTCCCGCCACCACCGGATGCGGTGCGGCCACCGCATCCGGTGGCGCCCGCCCGCGCACCGGCTTCGTACGGACGGCGTACGGCCCGTTGTCGGCGCGCGCCAGTAGGGTGGGCGGCATGGCCGACCCTTCCAGCTACCGCCCCAAACCCGGGCAGGTCCCCGACTCCCCGGGGGTCTACAAGTTCCGCGACGAGCACCGCCGGGTGATCTACGTCGGGAAGGCCAAGAGCCTGCGCCAACGCCTCGCCAGCTACTTCCAGGACGTCGCCGGCCTGCACCCGCGCACGGCCACCATGGTCACGACGGCCGCCTCCGTCGAGTGGACCGTGGTCTCCACCGAGGTCGAGGCGCTCCAGCTCGAATACTCCTGGATCAAGGAGTTCGACCCCCGGTTCAACGTCAAGTACCGGGACGACAAGAGCTATCCCTCCCTCGCCGTCACCATGAACGAGGAGTACCCCCGCGTCCAGGTCATGCGCGGCCCCAAGAAGAAGGGCGTGCGCTACTTCGGCCCGTACGGGCACGCCTGGGCCATCCGCGAGACCGTCGACCTGATGCTGCGCGTCTTCCCCGTCCGCACCTGCTCCGCCGGGGTGTTCAAGCGGTCCGCGCAGATCGGCCGCCCCTGCCTGCTCGGCTACATCGGCAAGTGCTCGGCGCCCTGCGTCGGCCGGGTCACCCCCGAGGAACACCGCGACCTCGCCGAGGACTTCTGCGATTTCATGGCCGGCCGCACCGGGACCTACCTCTCCCGCCTCGAAGCGCAGATGCACGAGGCCGCCGAGGAGATGGAGTACGAGAAGGCCGCCCGACTGCGCGACGACATGGGGGCGCTGCGCCGGGCCATGGAGAAGAACGCCGTGGTCCTCGCCGACGCCACCGACGCCGACCTCATCGCCGTCGCCGAGGACGAGCTCGAAGCCGCCGTGCAGATCTTCCACGTCCGCGGCGGCCGCGTCCGCGGGCAGCGCGGCTGGGTCACCGACAAGGTCGAGGCGGTGGACACCGCCGGCCTCGTCGAGCACGCCCTCCAGCAGCTCTACGGGGAGGAGAAGGGTGAGGCCGTCCCCAAGGAGGTGCTGGTCCCGGCGCTGCCGGAGGACACGCCCGCGCTGAACGAGTGGCTGGCCGAGCGCCGCGGCTCGCAG
Organism: Streptomyces sp. NPDC057939; assembly: GCF_042887545.1. NCBI lineage: Bacteria > Bacillati > Actinomycetota > Actinomycetes > Kitasatosporales > Streptomycetaceae > Streptomyces > Streptomyces sp. NPDC057939. The sequence goes on along the minus strand of NZ_JBHVPG010000008.1, from coordinate 132,591 downwards.
GTCAGCCTGCGCATCCCGCAGCGCGGGGACAAGAAGGCCCTCATGGAGACCGTCCACCGCAACGCCCAGCAGTCCCTCGCCCTGCACAAGACGAAACGTGCCAGCGACCTCACCACCCGCTCCCGGGCCCTGGAGGAGATCGCCGAGGCCCTGGACCTGGACGGCGCCCCGCTGCGCATCGAGTGCTTCGACATCTCCCACCTCCAGGGCGACGACGTCGTGGCCTCCATGGTCGTCTTCGAGGACGGGCTCGCACGCAAGAGCGAGTACCGCCGCTTCCAGATGAAGACCTTCGAGGGGCAGGACGACGTCCGCTCCATGCACGAGGTGGTCTCCCGCCGATTCCGCCGCTACCTCCAGGAGAAGCTGAAGACGGGGGAGTGGTCGCCCGAGGACCTCGCGGACACCGAGGACGCGCGGGACGGCGAGGTCCCCGTCGAGGACGACGGCAGGCCCCGCCGCTTCGCCTACCCGCCGCAGCTCGTCGTGGTCGACGGCGGACAGCCGCAGGTCGCCGCCGCCAAGCGCGCCCTGGAGGAGCTCGGCGTCGACGACGTGGCCGTGTGCGGGCTGGCCAAGCGGCTGGAGGAGGTGTGGCTGCCCGGCGAGGACGACCCGGTCGTCCTGCCCCGCACCAGCGAGGGCCTCTACCTGCTCCAGCGGGTCCGTGACGAAGCCCACCGGTTCGCCATCCAGTACCAGCGCAACAAGCGGGCCAAGCGGCTGAAGTCCGGGCCCCTCGACGAGGTCCCCGGCCTCGGGGAGAGCCGCAAGCACGCCTTGATCAAGCACTTCGGTTCGGTGAAGAAGCTGAGACAGGCGACAATCGACCAGATCTGCGAGGTCCCGGGCATAGGCCGCAAGACGGCCGAGACCGTGGCCGCGGCCCTCGCACGGGCGGTACCCGCCGGTCCTGCCGTCAACACGGCGACAGGAGAGATCATGGAGGACGAGACCCCCGCACCAGCGGGAGCATCGTCCGAACGGGGGACCGAGCAATGACCGAGCACGAGTCCGATCAGACCGAGCACGACCGAGACGGAGCACAGGTGAGTACGGGCACGACCGTGGAGCCCGGCGACAACGCCGAGGCGGCCATCCCCGAACTGGTGATCATCTCCGGCATGTCCGGAGCCGGCCGCAGTACGGCGGCCAAGTGCCTGGAGGACCTCGGCTGGTTCGTCGTCGACAACCTGCCGCCCGCGCTGATCCCCACCATGGTGGAGCTCGGCGCCCGTTCCCAGGGCAACGTGGCGCGGATCGCCGTCGTCGTCGACGTCCGCGGCCGCCAGTTCTTCGACGCGCTGCGCGAGTCCCTCTCCGACCTCGACAGCAAGGGCGTCAACCGGCGCATCGTCTTCCTGGAGTCCTCCGACGACGCCCTGGTCCGCCGCTTCGAGTCGGTCCGCCGCCCGCACCCCCTCCAGGGCGACGGCCGCATCACCGACGGCATCGCCGCCGAGCGCGACCTGCTGCGCGAGCTGCGCGGCGACGCCGACCTGGTCATCGACACCTCCAGCCTGAACGTGCACGAGCTGCGCGCGAAGATGGACGCCCAGTTCGCGGGCGACGAGGAGCCCGAGCTGCGGGCCACCGTCATGTCCTTCGGCTACAAGTACGGCCTCCCCGTCGACGCCGACCTCGTCGTCGACTGTCGCTTCATCCCCAACCCGCACTGGGTTCCGGAGCTGCGCCCCTTCACCGGGCTCAACGAGGAGGTGTCGGGGTACGTGTTCAGCCAGCCCGGCGCCAAGGAGTTCCTCGACCGCTACACCGAACTGCTCCAGCTCATCGCCACCGGCTACCGCCGCGAGGGCAAGCGCTACGTGACCATCGCGGTCGGCTGCACGGGCGGCAAGCACCGCAGCGTGGCCATGTCCGAGAAGCTCGCCGCCCGCCTCGCCTCCGAGGGAGTCGAGACCGTCGTAGTCCACCGGGACATGGGGCGCGAGTGACCGGACGGACCCTGCGGCTGCGCCGCCTGCGCCGCTCCACCCCCGCGGGGGAGGAGGGCACGGGCCGCGCCGGCCGCCGCGGCGCGGCACCCAAGGTGGTCGCCCCCAAGGTCGTCGCCCTGGGCGGCGGCATGGGGCTGTCGGCCTCCCTCGCCGCGCTGCGCCGGATCACCGGTGAACTCACCGCGGTGGTCACCGTCGCCGACGACGGCGGCTCCAGCGGCCGGCTCCGGGAGGAGCTCGGCGTCCTGCCGCCAGGCGACCTGCGCAAGGCCCTGGCCGCGCTGTGCGGGGACGACGAATGGGGCCAGACCTGGGCCCGCGTCATCCAGCACCGCTTCCAGTCACGGGGCGACCTGCACGAACACGCGGTCGGCAACCTGCTGATCGTCGCCCTGTGGGAACAGCTCGGGGACCCCGTGCAGGCCCTCGACCTGGTCGGGAAACTGCTGGGCGCCCAGGGCCGCGTCCTGCCGATGTCGGCCGTGCCGCTGGAACTCCAGGCCCTCGTCAAGGGGCACGATCCGGCCCGCCCGGAGGACGTCGACACCGTCCGGGGGCAGGCCACGGTGGCCCTCACCCCGGGCGAGGTGCTCTCCGTGCAGGTCGTGCCGGGTGACCCGCCGGCCGTGCCGGAGGCCGTCGCCGCGGTGCTCGACGCCGACTGGGTGGTGCTCGGCCCGGGGTCCTGGTTCTCGTCCGTCATCCCGCACCTGTTGGTACCCGAACTGCTCGACGCGCTGGTGCAGACGAAGGCGCGACGGGTGCTGTCGCTGAACCTCGCGCCGCAGCCCGGCGAAACAGAAGGCTTCTCTCCGCAGCGTCATTTGGAGGTTTTGGCCCGACACGCCCCTAAACTCGCCCTGGACGTGGTGCTGGCCGACGAGGCCGCCGTGCCCGACCGCGAGTCCCTCGCCGATGCCGCAAAACGGTTCGGTGCCGCGGTCGAGCTGGCCCCGGTGGCCAGACAGGACGGCTCTCCGAAACACGACCCGGAGCTGCTGGCCGCCGCGTACGACCGTATTTTTCGGATGCATGGAAGGATCGGCCCATGGCGATGACGCCCGCGGTGAAGGATGAGATCTCTCGCCTGCCCGTCACCCGGACCTGCTGCAGGAAGGCGGAGGTCTCGGCGATCCTTCGGTTCGCGGGCGGCCTGCACCTGGTGAGCGGCCGCATCGTCATCGAGGCGGAACTGGACACCGGGATCGCCGCGCGCCGGCTGCGCAAGGACATCCTGGAGATCTTCGGCCACTCCTCGGACCTGGTCGTGATGGCCCCGGGCGGTCTGCGCCGGGGCAGCCGCTTCGTCGTCCGGGTCGTGGCGGGAGGCGACCAGCTGGCACGCCAGACGGGCCTCGTGGACGGCCGTGGCCGCCCCATCCGGGGCCTGCCCCCACAGGTGGTCTCCGGGGCCACCTGTGACGCGGAGGCGGCCTGGCGCGGCGCCTTCCTCTCCCACGGCTCCCTCACCGAGCCGGGCCGCTCCTCCTCCCTGGAGGTCACCTGCCCCGGACCGGAGGCCGCCCTGGCCCTGGTCGGCGCCGCCCGCCGCCTGTCCATCGCCGCCAAGGCCCGCGAGGTGCGCGGCGTGGACCGGGTCGTGGTCCGCGACGGCGACGCGATCGGCGCCCTCCTCACCCGCCTCGGCGCCCACGAGTCGGTGCTGGCCTGGGAGGAACGGCGGATGCGGCGCGAGGTCCGCGCGACCGCCAACCGCCTCGCCAACTTCGACGACGCCAACCTGCGCCGCTCGGCGCGGGCCGCGGTGGCCGCCGGAGCCCGCGTGCAGCGAGCCCTGGAGATCCTCGCCGACGAGGTCCCCGAGCACCTCGCCGCGGCCGGCCGGCTGCGCATGGAGCACAAGCAGGCCTCCCTGGAGGAGTTGGGCGCCCTGGCCGACCCGCCGCTGACCAAGGACGCCGTCGCCGGCCGGATCCGCCGCCTGCTGGCGATGGCCGACAAGCGCGCCCAGGACCTCGGCATTCCGGGCACGGAGTCCAACCTCGATCTCAGCGAGGAACTGGCCGACAACATGTCGGGCTGACCCGCCCCCGCCCGTACGCCACAAGGGGCCCGCACGCTCACCCGTGCGGGCCCCTTCGCGGTACGCCCCATTGACATGAGCACGGGCCGCTCGTGAGCCTGGCGTCCGCACGCTTTCGTGGCAGACGACGCCCAGGGGGGCACATGAGGCACCGCGCGAGAACGATCCTCGCCGCAACCGCACTCGTCTTCGGAACCACCATGGCCGCCCTACCCGCGGCGGCCCAGGCCCAGCCCGCACCCGGCACCGGATCCGGCGCCGACGAGGTACGGGTCTACGACGCCGACATCACCCGCGAGCAGGTCCCGCTCGTCCTCGCGGCCGGCCAGGACGCCCACGAACTCGCCGAACGTGCCCCGGAGAACGGGACCGCCAAGGTCGAACTCTTCCTCACCGGCGGACAGGCGAAGCAGCTCGCCGCCCAGGGGATCAAGCTCGCCGAACGCAAGGCGTCCGCCCAGGGCCTGGCCCGCGCCAAGGCCGCCGGTGACGGGGTCTTCCGCCCGTACAGCGGCAAGGGCGGACTGCAGGAGGAGATCCTGCGCACCGCCCAGGAGCACCAGGCCCTCACCAAGGTCGTGTCCATCGGCAAGACCGTCCAGGGCAAGGACATCCTCGCCCTCAAGGTCACCAAGAACGCCAAGAAGGGCAAGGACGGCGACAAGCCGTCCGTGCTCTACATGTCCAACCAGCACGCCCGTGAGTGGATCACCCCCGAGATGACCCGGCGGCTGATGCACCACACGCTCGACAACTACGGCAAGGACCCGCGGGTCACCAAGCTGGTGGACTCCACCGAGCTTTGGTTCCTGCTCTCCGCCAACCCCGATGGCTACGACCACACCTTCACCGCCGACAGCGCCCGACTGTGGCGCAAGAACATGCGCGACAACAACGGCGACGGGAAGATCACCGGCGGCGACGGCGTCGACCTCAACCGCAACTTCTCCTACAAATGGGGCTACGACAACGAGGGTTCCTCACCGAACGCGTCGAGCGAGACCTACCGGGGCCCCAAGGGCGGATCCGAGCCCGAGACGCGCGCCCTCGACGCCTTCCAGAAGCGCATCGGCTTCGAGTACGCCATCAACTACCACTCCGCCTCCGAACTGATCCTCTACGGCGTCGGCTGGCAGGTGGCCACCCCCACCCCGGACGACGTCGCCTACCGGACGCTCGCGGGCACCCCGGAGAACCCGGCCGTCCCCGGCTACCTCCCGCAGCTGTCCTCCGAGCTCTACACCACCAACGGCGAGGCCGACGGCCACGCCGCGAACGTCAACGGCATCATGATGTTCACCCCGGAGATGACCACCTGCCAGACGGCCTCCGAGATCGACCCGAACGACCCGTGGAAGCCCGAGGACTGCGCCTCCGGCTTCAACTTCCCGGACGACGAGAAGCTCATCCAGGGCGAGTTCGCCAAGAACATCCCCTTCGCGCTGACCGTCGGCGAGAGCGCCGCACACCCGGACCGGCCCGCCTCCGCCGTCGGCCTGAGCGCCGCGGACTTCACGGTGGACCCCTTCACCACCTCCTACGCCGCCCGGGGCGAGGACCAGACGGTCTCCGTCACCGCCCGCAAGGCCCTGCGCGACAAGGAACTCAACTACCGGATCAACGGCGGTCGCACGCACGACGAGGAGCTCAAGGCCTGGAAGGGCGGCGACGTCTACGGCGGCGAGGACAACAACTGGTTCGACGAGTACCGGGCGAAGGTCGACGGCGCCCGCCCCGGTGACAAGGTCGAGGTCTGGTTCACCGGCCGCGACCGCTCCGGCAAGCAGGTCTCCGGCGAGCACTTCACGTACACCGTCGCCGAACGGCCCCGCGCGGACGTCCTGGTCATCGCCGAGGAAGGCGCGAAGGCACAGCACACCGCGGCCTACGTCGACGCGCTGCGCGCCAACGGGAAGTCCGCGGCCGTCTGGGACGTGGCCACCCAGGGGGTCCCGCACCACCTCGGAGTGCTCTCGCACTTCGGGACCGTCGTGCACTACACCGGTGCCAAAACCCCCGGCGGCGACACCCAACTGGCCGTCCGGGACTTCCTCAACGAGGGCGGCAAGCTCATCGAGGCCGGTGAACTGGCGGGCGGCAACGCCCAGGTCGGCCGGGCCGTGACCAACGACTTCAGCCAGTACTGGCTCGGCGCCTACGGGCGGGCGAGCGTCGGCGCGCCCACCGGATTCACCGGCGCGGGCGCCCTGAACGGCTCCAAGGCGGGCCTCGGCGACGCGGCGGGCAACCCGCTCAACGCCCCGGGCGCCTACATCGTGACCTCCGACACCCTCCCGCCCGCGCAGTTCCCGCAGTTCAGGAGCGCCCAGACGGGCCAGTACGCCGGGGTGTCGAACCCGTACGCCCCCTATGCGGGCACCGGGATGGCCTCGGCCACCCACGCCGACGACGACTGGAAGCGGCTCACCCGCACCATCGACCTGACCGGGGTCACCGCCGCCGACAAGCCGCAGCTCAAGCTCGCCCTCAACTGGAACACCGAGGAGGGCTACGACCACGCCGCCCTGGAGGCCCGTACGGCCGGCGGCGACGACTGGACCACGCTCCCGGACGCGGGCGGGCTGACCTCGACCACCGTCCCGGCCGAGTGCGAGGCTGGGTTCCTGCTCAACGGCCACCCCTTCCTGCGCCGCTACCTCACCCTCGACGCCGGCGGCTGCGCGCCGCAGGGCACCAGCGGCACCTGGAACAGCTTCACCGGCTCCTCCGGCGGATGGAAGCAGGTCACCTTCGACCTGAGCGCCTACGCGGGCAAGTCCGTCGAGGTCTCCCTTTCCTCCATCACCGACCCGGGCTCCGGCGGCCGCGGCGTGTTCGTGGACGAGGCCCGGATCAACGTCGGAGGTGCGGACCGGGACGCGGAGGGCTTCGAGACCTCCCTCGGAGCCTGGACCACGCCGGGCGCCCCTGCCGGAAGTCCCGATGTTCCGGGCGATTGGTCCAGGACCGGCGAACTGTTCAAGTCCTACGCGTCGGTCACTACGCGTGACACGGTGCTCCTCGGCTTCGGCCTGGAACACGTGCCCGCCACAGCGGACCGCGCCGTACTCGTCGGTAAGGCGCTCCGAGCGCTGAACCGCTGATCAGCGCCCCTTCCGTCGCTCACCCTGAGTGACGGGCACAAAGTCCCGGGGAACCCGTGCCGGCACCGGTGGTACGGCCCCCGGGGCGTGTCAGGCCTCGATCGATGTCACTCCGAAGCTCACAGAGAGGTAGGGTCGTAAGCGGTCGGGGACATCCCATACAGCTCGCCGGCGGACAGGCCGGCGCACCAACGAGGAGATCGGTTCGTGACGATCCGCGTAGGCATCAACGGTTTTGGCCGAATTGGCCGCAACTACTTCCGGGCGCTCCTGGAGCAGGGAGCGGACATCGAGATCGTCGGTGTCAACGACCTGACTGACAACGCGACCCTGGTGCACCTGCTCAAGTACGACACCATCCTGGGCCGCCTCAAGGCCGAGGTCTCCCACACCGACGACACCATCACGGTCGACGGCAAGACCTTCAAGACGTTCGCCGAGCGTGACCCCGCGAACCTCCCCTGGGGCGAGCTGGGCGCCGACATCGTCATCGAGTCGACCGGCATCTTCACGAAGAAGGCGGACGCCGCCAAGCACATCGCGGCCGGCGCGAAGAAGGTCCTCATCTCGGCTCCGGCCAAGGACGAGGACATCACGATCGTGATGGGCGTCAACCACGACAAGTACGACGCGGCTTCCCACCACGTCATCTCCAACGCCTCCTGCACCACCAACTGTGTGGCGCCGATGGCCAAGGTCCTCGACGAGAACTTCGGCATCGTCAAGGGCATGATGACGACGGTCCACGCGTACACGAACGACCAGCGCATCCTGGACTTCCCGCACTCGGACCTGCGCCGCGCCCGCGCCGCCGCCGAGAACATCATCCCGACGTCCACCGGGGCCGCCAAGGCCACCGCGCTGGTCCTCCCGCAGCTCAAGGGCAAGCTGGACGGCATCGCCATGCGCGTCCCGGTCCCCACGGGCTCGGTCACCGACCTCGTACTGGAGCTCTCCCGCGAGACCACCGTGGAAGAGATCAACGCCGCCTTCCAGAAGGCCTCCGAGGGCCAGCTGAAGGGCATCCTCGACTACACCGAGGACGCCATCGTGTCCTCGGACATCGTCAACTGGCCGGCCTCCTGCACCTTCGACTCCTCCCTGACGATGGTGCAGGACGGAACGCAGGTTAAGGTCGTCGGCTGGTACGACAACGAGTGGGGCTACTCCAACCGTCTCGTCGACCTCACCGTCTTCGTCGGCGGTCAGCTCTAAGTACGCAGGGCAAGGCACCACGATGTGAGTACAGGGTCCGGGTGGCGCGATGGAGCGCCGCACGGGCCCTGTTGCTTGCCTCGTTCTCCCTTCCTCGCCCTTCGGGTGAAGGCATCAAAGGAGTAGAAACACATGAAGACGATCGACGAACTGCTCGCCGAGGGCGTCAAGGGCAAGCGGGTCTTCGTCCGCGCGGACCTCAACGTCCCGTTCGCCAAGGGCACCACCACGATCACCGACGACGGCCGCATCCGCGCCGTCCGGCCGACCGTCGCGAAGCTCGCCGAGGCCGGCGCCCGCGTGGTCGTCGCTTCGCACCTGGGCCGCCCGAAGGGCACCGGCGTGGAGCCGGAGTTCTCCCTCGCCCCCGCCGCCGCCCGCCTGGGCGAGCTGCTCGGTGCGGAGGTCGCGTTCGCCACCGACACCGTCGGGGCGTCCGCCAAGGAGACCGTCGCCGCCCTCACCGACGGCCAGGTCGCCGTACTGGAGAACCTGCGCTTCAACGCCGGTGAGACCTCCAAGGACGACGCCGAGCGCGGCGCCTTCGCGGACCAGCTCGCCGAACTCGCCGACGTCTACGTCGGCGACGGCTTCGGCGCCGTCCACCGCAAGCACGCCTCGGTCTTCGACCTGCCCGCGCGCCTGCCGCACGCGGCCGGCTACCTCATCGCCACCGAGGTCGGCGTCCTGAAGAAGCTGACCGCCGAGGTCGAGCGCCCGTACGTGGTGGTCCTCGGCGGCGCCAAGGTCTCCGACAAGCTCGCCGTCATCGACGAACTGCTCGGCAAGGCCGACCGCATCCTCATCGGCGGCGGCATGGCCTACACCTTCCTCAAGGCCCAGGGCCACGAGGTCGGCATCTCCCTGCTCCAGGAGGACCAGATCCCGGTCGTCACGGAGTACATGAAGCGTGCCGAGCAGACCGGCGTCGAGCTGGTCCTCCCGGTCGACGTCCTGGTCTCGGCCGACTTCCCGGACCTGAAGACCAAGGCCCCGGCGGACTTCACCACGGTCGCCGCCGACGCGATCCCCGCCGACCAGGAGGGCCTGGACATCGGCCCGAAGACGCGCGAGCTCTACGCGTCGAAGATCGCCGATGCCAGGACCGTCTTCTGGAACGGCCCGGTCGGCGTCTTCGAGCACCCCGACTACGCGGGCGGCACCACCGCCATCGCGCAGGCCCTCGTCGACAGCGACGCCTTCACCGTCGTCGGCGGTGGCGACAGCGCCGCGGCGGTCCGCATCCTGGGCTTCGACGAGAACGCCTTCGGTCACATTTCCACCGGTGGCGGCGCCAGCCTCGAATACCTCGAGGGCAAGACGCTCCCCGGCCTCGCTGCCCTGGAGGGCTGAACCCACATGACCGCAGTTGAAAACGGCCGCACCCCGCTGATGGCGGGCAACTGGAAGATGAACCTCAACCACCTGGAGGCCATCGCCCACGTCCAGAAGCTCGCCTTCGCCCTGGCCGACAAGGACTACGACGCCGTCGAGATCGCGGTCCTGCCGCCCTTCGTCGACCTGCGCTCGGTCCAGACCCTGGTCGACGGCGACAAGCTGAAGATCAAGTACGGCGCCCAGGACATCTCGCAGTACGACTCCGGCGCCTACACCGGCGAGATCTCCGGCCCGATGCTGGCGAAGCTGAAGTGCTCCTTCGTGGCCGTCGGCCACAGCGAGCGCCGCCAGTACCACGGCGAGAGCGACGAGATCTGCAACGCCAAGGTCAAGGCCGCCTACAAGCACGGGATCACGCCGATCCTGTGCGTCGGCGAGGGCCTCGACGTCCGCAAGGCCGGCGAGCAGGTCCCGTACACGCTGAAGCAGGTCGACGGCGGCCTCAAGGACCTGCCGGCCGAGGAGGCCGAGTCCATCGTGATCGCCTACGAGCCCGTCTGGGCGATCGGGACCGGCGAGGTCGCCACCCCCGAGGACGCGCAGGAGGTGTGCGGGGCGATCCGCGGCCGCCTCGCGGAGCTGTACTCGCAGGAGCTGGCCGACAAGGTCCGCATCCAGTACGGCGGCTCCGTGAAGTCCGGCAACATCGCCGCGATCATGGCCCAGCCCGACGTCGACGGCGCCCTGATCGGCGGCGCGGCACTCGACGTGGACGAGTTCGTCAAGATCGCTCGCTTCCGCGACCAGTGAGTATGCGGTAGGGCGGATCCGTCGTACCCTTGCGGGGGCCGGCGGCTGCACCAGCAGCCGCCGGCCCCCGCGCCCGTCGCAGGTCCGGTGAAACCGAAAGCCAGAATGCCCAGAAAGTAGGAATCAGCCGTGATTATGGGGTTCTCGATCGCCCTGGTCGTCTTCAGCGCCCTGCTGATGCTGCTCGTGCTGATGCACAAGGGCAAGGGCGGCGGCCTCTCCGACATGTTCGGTGGCGGCATGCAGTCGTCGGTCGGTGGTTCCTCCGTGGCGGAGCGCAACCTGGACCGCATCACCGTCGTGGTCGGCCTCCTGTGGTTCGCGTGCATCGTCGCGCTCGGCCTCTTCATGAAGACGAGCAGCTGACCGGTTTTGGTCATTGCGGCGGTGCGGGTCACCGTGGCGGCCCTATCCTGAGGTCCGGCGTTCCGGTTGTGGGCGGGTTGGGCTCCAGGTGGACCGGGGCGCCCACAGCGGGTATACCCTCACGCTTGGCGGCACCATCACGCAGGGAGTTACGACCGTGGCAAGTGGCAACGCGATTCGTGGAAGTCGGGTCGGAGCCGGGCCGATGGGCGAGGCCGAGCGCGGTGAGTCCGCGCCCCGTCTGCGCATCTCCTTCTGGTGCTCGAACGGGCACGAGACGCAGCCCAGCTTCGCCAGCGACGCGCAGGTGCCCGACAACTGGGACTGCCCGCGCTGCGGATTCCCGGCCGGACAGGACCGGGACAACCCGCCCGCCCCGCCGCGCACCGAGCCCTACAAGACGCACCTCGCGTACGTGAGGGAACGGCGCACCGACGCCGACGGCGAGGCCATCCTCGCCGAGGCGCTCGCGAAGCTCCGCGGCGAGATCTGAGACTCGGCGGAAACCTGAGCAGCACTCAAGAGTGACCGGGGGCCCGGTCCGTGGGAGTACGAATCCTGCGGGCCGGGCCCCTTTGTGTGCGTTGTCCCCCTTCGGATCCCTTAGGTTTGGAGGCGGCGGGGCACAACAGGACAGGAAGAAGTGGGTTGATGTCCGAGATGAACGCAGACAGCCGTACGAGGCTCAACCGGACTCCCGAGTGGAACGCGCTCGGCAAGCACCGCGACGAGCTGGGGCGGACGCATCTGCGGGAGCTGTTCGAGACGGACCCGGACCGGGGCACCAACTACACCCTGCGGGTCGGGGACCTGTACATCGACTATTCGAAGCACCTCGTGACGGACGAGACGCTCGCGCTGCTGCGCGAACTGGCGTCCGCGACCGGTGTGAGCGAACTGCGGGACGCCATGTTCCGCGGCGAGAAGATCAACACGACCGAGGACCGGGCGGTCCTGCACACCGCCCTGCGCGCGCCGGCGGACGCCGTGGTCGAGGTCGACGGCGAGAACGTCGTACCCGGCGTGCACGAAGTCCTCGGCAAGATGCGCGCCTTCTCCGACCGCGTCCGGTCGGGGGAGTGGAAGGGTCACACCGGCAAGCCGATCAAGAACGTCGTCAACATCGGCATCGGCGGTTCCGACCTCGGTCCGGCGATGGCGTACGAGGCGCTGCGCGCCTTCACCGACCGCTCGCTGACCGTGCGCTTCGTGTCCAACGTGGACGGCGCCGACCTGCACGAGGCCGTACGGGACCTGGACCCGGCCGAGACGCTGTTCATCATCGCCTCGAAGACCTTCACGACCATCGAGACCATCACCAACGCCACCTCGGCGCGGCACTGGCTGCTGACCGGGCTGGGGTCCGGCGAGGACGCCGTGGCCCGGCACTTCGTGGCGCTGTCGACCAACGAGGAGAAGGTCTCCGAGTTCGGCATCGACACGGCCAACATGTTCGGGTTCTGGGACTGGGTCGGCGGACGCTACTCCTTCGACTCCGCCATCGGCCTCTCGCTGATGATCGCCGTCGGCCCGGACGCCTTCGAGGAGATGCTCGGCGGCTTCCACGCCATGGACGAGCACTTCCGGACGGCCCCGCCGGAGCAGAACGCCCCTTTCCTGATGGGCCTGTTGGGCATCTGGTACGGCGGTTTCCACGACGCGCAGTCGCACGCGGTCCTCCCGTACAGCCACTACCTGTCGCGCTTCACCGCGTACTTGCAGCAGCTGGACATGGAGTCGAACGGCAAGTCCGTCGACCGGGACGGCAACCGGGTGGACTGGCAGACCGGTCCGGTGGTGTGGGGCACGCCCGGCACCAACGGGCAGCACGCGTACTACCAGTTGATCCACCAGGGGACGAAGCTGATCCCCGCCGACTTCATCGGGTTCGCCCGGCCTGTGGCCGAGCTGCAGCCGACCCTGGCGGCCCAGCACGACCTGCTGATGGCGAACTTCTTCGCGCAGACCCAGGCCTTGGCCTTCGGGAAGACGGCCGAGGAGGTCCGGGCGGAGGGCGTCGCCGAGGAGCTCGTCCCGCACAAGACGTTCCGGGGCAACCACCCGACGACGACGATCCTCGCCACCGAGCTGACCCCGTCGGTCCTGGGCCAGCTGATCGCGCTCTACGAGCACAAGGTGTTCGTCCAGGGCGCGGTCTGGAACATCGACTCCTTCGACCAGTGGGGCGTCGAACTCGGCAAGGTGCTCGCCAAGCGCGTGGAGCCCGCGCTGACGCAGGGCACGGGCACCGAGTCCATGGATCCGTCGACCCGGACCCTGGTGACGACCTACCGCGAGCTGCGCGGCCGCTCCTGACCCGCGTACGAAGGGCCCGTCCCCACGACCGTTCGGTCGCGGGGACGGGCCCTTCGTACGGACGGGTGAGCGGTCAGGCGGAGGCCGGCGGGTACATGCCGGCCGGCAGTCCCGCCGCGGCCGCGCGGTCCAGCAGCCACAGGGTCCGGCTGCGGCCGACGGCCGCGGCCGCCGGGGCCTGGACGCCGCCGGCCCCGCCGAGGGCGATGGTGACCGCGCCGGCCTTGTCCTCGCCGGCCGCCAGCAGCCAGACCTCACGGGCCGCCCGGATCGCCGGGAAGGTGAGGGAGATCCGGGTGGGCGGCGGCTTCGGGGCGCCGTGGACGCCGACGACCGTACGCTCCGTCTCGCGGGTCGCGGGGTGCTCGGGGAACAGGGACGCCACGTGGGTGTCGGGGCCGACACCGAGCATCAGCACGTCGAAGCGGGGGACCGGGCCGTGGTCCTCGGGGCCCGCGGCCTTCGCCAGCAGGGCGGCGTACGCTGCCGCCGCCGCGTCCACGTCGGCGCCGTACGGGCCGTCGGAGGCGGGCATCGCGTACACGCGGGCCGGGTCCACCGGGACGGAGTCCAGGAGGGCCTCGCGGGCCTGGGTGTGGTTGCGCTCGGGGTCGTCCGCGGGGAGGTAGCGCTCGTCGCCCCACCACAGGTCGACGCGGGCCCAGTCGATCGCGTCCCGGGCGGGGGCCGCCGCGAGGGCCGCGAGCAGGCCGTTGCCGTTGCGGCCGCCGGTCAGGACCACGGAGGCGCTGCCCCGGGCCGCCTGCGCGTCCACGATCTTCGTGATGAGCCGGGCCGCCGCGGCCTGGGCCATCAGCTCCTTGTCCCGGTGGACGACGACCTGGGGAGTCGTCATACCCATGTGCTGCCGCCTTACTGGTAGTTCCGGGGTGCGGGTGGTGCGCGTGGTGCGGGGTGGTACTGGGCGGGGCCCTCCCCCCCCCGGAGGGGAAGGGCCCCGTACAGCGACTACTTGGCTCCGGCCTTCTTGGCCGGCTTGGCGGCCGGCTTCGGGGCCGGGGCGTCGGCCGGGGCTTCCGCCCGGCCGGACGCCTTCGTACCGGCCGGCTTCTCCGGGGCCTTGGCGGTGGTCGCCGCCGCGGCGGAGGCCTCCAGCCGGGCCACGCCGAACTTCAGCGAGGCCTCGTAGGTGTTGTCCGGGTCGAGCCGGCGCAGTTCCTCCGCCAGCAGCTCGGCCGTGTCGCGGCGCTTGAGCGCCACCGCGCGGTCGGGCTGCCCCGGCATGCACAGCGTGGCCAGGGCGCCGTCCGCGCGGTCCAGGACGATCACGCCGTCCTTGGTCTCCATGCGTACGGCGGTCAGTCCCGGGCCGCCCGACAGGGTGCGGTTGACGGGTACGCCGAGGCGGTCCGCCATCCACATGGCCAGCAGCTCGCAGCTCGGGTTGTCGTCCTCGCCCTCGACGGTCGCCGAGACGACCGCCACGTCGGGGTGCTGGTCCAGCGCGGCGGCCAGCATCGAGCGCCACGGCGTGATCCGGGTCCAGGACAGGTCCGTGTCGCCGGGGGCGTAGGCCGCCGCCCGACCGCCGAGGGCCCCGATGGGGTCCTCGCACGAGTACGTGTCCGTGATCCGGCGCTGCCCCAGCGCGCCCAGCGGATCGCCCGCCAGGTCCGCCGGAGCACCCTCCGGCCACCAGACGACCACGGGGGCGTCGGGCAGCAGGAGCGGGAGAACCACCGACTGGGCGTGGTCGACCAGTTCACCGTGCAGGCGGAGCACAACCGTTTCGCCGGTGCCGGAGTCCGCACCGACGCGGATCTCCGCGTCGAGACGGGCTTCGCGGCGGCTGCGCGGCGAGCGGCTGATCCGCTTGACGACGACGATGATCCGCGAGGGGTGTTCGTGGGAAGCGTCGTTCGCCGACTTGAGAGCGTCGTACGCGTTCTCCTCGTCGGTCACGATCACCAGCGTGAGGACCATGCCGATGGCCGGCGTGCCGATGTCCCGGCGCGCCTGCACCAACGCGGCGTTGATCCTGCTGGAGGTGGTCTCCGTGAGGTCGATCTTCATGGCCGGCGCCAGCTCCGTCCGTCTCGTGCGAGCATCTCGTCCGCCTCGACCGGCCCCCAGGTACCCGCCGGGTACTGGGCGGGCTTGCCGTGCTTGTCCCAGTACTCCTCGATCGGGTCGAGGATGTTCCAGGAAAGCTCGACCTCCTGGTGGCGCGGGAAGAGGTTCGCGTCACCCAGCAGGACATCGAGGATCAGCCGCTCGTACGCCTCGGGGCTGGACTCGGTGAAGGACTCGCCGTAGGCGAAGTCCATCGTGACGTCCCGGACCTCCATCGAGGTGCCGGGCACCTTGGAGCCGAAGCGGACGGTCACGCCCTCGTCCGGCTGGACCCGGATGACCAGGGCGTTCTGCCCCAGCTCCTCGGTCGCGCCCGACTCGAACGGCAGGTAGGGGGCCCGCTTGAAGACGACCGCGATCTCGGTCACCCGGCGGCCCAGGCGCTTGCCCGTCCGCAGGTAGAACGGGACGCCCGCCCAGCGGCGGTTGTTGATCTCCAAGCGGATGGCCGCGTAGGTGTCGGTCTTCGACTTGGGGTCGATGCCGTCCTCTTCGAGGTACCCGACGACCTTCTCGCCGCCCTGCCAGGCTCCCGAGTACTGGCCGCGCACGGTGTGCTTGCCCAGGTCCTCGGGCAGCTCCACGGCGGTCAGCACCTTGAGCTTCTCCGCCACCAGCGCCTTCGGGTGGAAGGAGCCGGGCTCCTCCATCGCGGTGAGCGCCAGCAGCTGCAGCAGGTGGTTCTGGATGACGTCACGGGCCGCGCCGATGCCGTCGTAGTAACCGGCCCGGCCGCCGATGCCGATGTCCTCGGCCATCGTGATCTGCACGTGGTCGACGTACGACCGGTTCCAGATCGGCTCGAACATCGTGTTGGCGAAGCGGAGCGCCAGGATGTTCTGGACGGTCTCCTTGCCGAGGTAGTGGTCGATCCGGAAGACCTCGTCACGGGGGAAGACCTCGTGGACGACCTTGTTGAGCTCTTCCGCGCTCTTCAGGTCGTGGCCGAAGGGCTTCTCGATGACGGCACGCCGCCAGGATCCCTCCTTCTGCGCCAGACCGTGGTCCTTGAGCTGTTGGACGACCTTGGGGAAGAACTTCGGGGGCACCGAGAGGTAGAAGGCGAAGTTGCCGCCCGTCCCCTGGGCCTTGTCCAGTTCCTCGATGGTCGCCTTGAGGGTCTCGAAGGCCGCGTCGTCGTCGAAGTCGCCCTGGACGAACCGGCAGCCCTGCACCAGCTGCTGCCAGACCTCCTCGCGGAAGGGGGTGCGCGAGTGCTCCTTGACCGCGTCGTGCACCTCCTGGGCGAAGTCCTCGTCCTGCCACTCGCGGCGGGCGAACCCGATCAGCGAGAAGCCCGGCGGCAGCAGGCCGCGGTTCGCGAGGTCGTAGACGGCCGGCATCAGCTTCTTGCGCGACAGGTCACCCGTAACGCCGAAAATGACCAGGCCGGACGGCCCCGCGATGCGCGGGAGCCGCCGGTCCTGTGCGTCACGAAGCGGGTTCGCTCCGTTTACCGACAAAAGACTCAGTCCTCCGTGGGGGCGAGGCGCTTGAGCTCCGCCTCGGTCGACTTCAGCAGGTCGTTCCACGACGCCTCGAACTTCTCGACGCCCTCGTCCTCGAGCAGCTGCACCACATCGTCGTACGAGATGCCGAGCTTCGCGACCGCGTCGAGCTCGGCGCGGGACTGCTCGTAGGTGCCGCGGATGGTGTCGCCGGAGACCTCGCCGTGGTCGGCGGTGGCCTCCAGGGTGCCCTCGGGCATGGTGTTCACGGTGCCGGGCGCGACGAGGTCCACCACGTACAGGGTGTCCTTGTACGCCGGGTCCTTGACGCCGGTCGAGGCCCACAGCGGACGCTGCTTGTTGGCCTGCGCCTTGTCCAGGGCCGCCCAGCGCTCGCCGCCGAACACCTCCTCGAAGGCCTCGTAGGCCAGACGGGCGTTGGCGAGGGCCGCCTTGCCCTTCAGGGCCTTGGCCTCGTCGGTGCCGATGCCGTCCAGACGCTTGTCGATCTCGCTGTCCACGCGGGACACGAAGAACGAGGCGACCGAGTGGATCTTGGAGAGGTCCAGGCCCGCGGCCTTGGCCTTCTCCAGGCCCGCCAGGTAGGCGTCCATCACGGCGCGGTAGCGCTCCAGCGAGAAGATCAGCGTGACGTTGACGCTGATGCCCTTGCCGATGACCTCGGTGATCGCCGGCAGGCCGGCCTCGGTCGCCGGGATCTTGATCAGGGTGTTCGGGCGGTCCACCAGCCAGGCGAGCTGCTTGGCCTCGGCGATGGTCGCCGTGGTGTTGTGCGCCAGGCGCGGGTCGACCTCGATCGACACGCGGCCGTCCTGGCCCTCGGTCCGGTCGTAGACCGGCCGCAGGATGTCGGCGGCGTCGCGGACGTCCGCCGTCGTGATCATGCGGATGGCCTCGTCGACGGTGACCTTGCGGGCGGCGAGGTCCGCGAGCTGCTGCTCGTAGCCGTCACCGCTGCTGATGGCCTTCTGGAAGATCGACGGGTTGGTGGTGACACCGACCACGTGCTGCTGGTCGATCAGCTCGGCGAGGTTGCCGGACGTGATGCGCTTGCGGGACAGGTCGTCCAGCCAGATCGCCACGCCCTCGTCGGAGAGGCGCTTGAGTGCGTCTGTCATGGGAATTGCATCTCCTACTGGTTCTTGTACCGGTTTCAGCGCGCGTCAGCGGCGTTGAGGGAGTCCTTGGCGGCTGCGGTCACGGCCTCGGCGGTGAGACCGAACTCGCGGTACAGCACGGCGCCGTCAGCCGACGCGCCGAAGTGCTCCAGCGACACGATCCGGCCCGCGTCGCCGACGTAACGGTGCCAGGTCAGGCCGATGCCCGCCTCGACTGCGACTCGCGCCTTGACGGACGGGGGCAGGACGGCGTCCTTGTAGTCCTGGTCCTGCTCCTCGAACCACTCGACGGACGGCATCGAGACCACGCGGGTCGGGACGCCCTCGGCCTGCAGCGCCTCGCGCGCGGCGACGGCGAGCTGGACCTCGGAGCCGGTGCCGATCAGCACGACCCGCGCGGGGCCGCCCTCGGCCTCGAACAGGACGTAGCCGCCCTTGGCCGCGTCCTCGTTCGCCGGGTACGTGGGTACACCCTGGCGGGTGAGCGCGAGGCCGTGCGGGGCGCCCTTGCCGAACACCTTGGTGTGACGCTTGAGGATCTCGCGCCAGGCGATGGCGGTCTCGTTCGCGTCGGCCGGGCGGACCACGTTCAGGCCCGGGATGGCGCGCAGCGCGGCGACGTGCTCGACCGGCTGGTGGGTCGGACCGTCCTCGCCCAGGCCGATGGAGTCGTGCGTCCACACGTACGTCACCGGCAGGTGCATCAGCGCGGACAGGCGGACGGCGTTGCGCATGTAGTCGGAGAACACCAGGAAGGTGCCGCCGTAGATGCGGGTGTGGCCGTGGAGGGCGATGCCGTTCATGGCCGCGGCCATGGCGTGCTCGCGGATGCCGAAGTGGATGGTGCGGCCGTACGGGTCGGCCTCCGGCAGCGGGTTGCCCTCCGGCAGGAACGAGGAGTTCTTGTCGATGGTGGTGTTGTTGGAGCCGGCCAGGTCGGCCGAGCCGCCCCACAGCTCCGGGATGACCGCGCCGAGCGCCTGGAGGACCTTGCCGGAGGCGGCGCGGGTGGCGACGCCCTTGCCGGGCTCGAAGACGGGGAGCTCGTCCTCCCAGCCCGCGGGCAGCTCGTTGGCCTCGATGCGGTCGAAGGACGCGGCACGCTCCGGGTTGGCGGTGCGCCAGGCGGAGAAGTCCTTCTCCCAGGCGGCGCGGGCCTCGCGGCCGCGGTCGCCGAGGGCGCGGGTGTGGGCGATGACCTCGTCGGAGACCTCGAAGGTCTGCTCCGGGTCGAAGCCGAGCACGCGCTTGGTCGCGGCGACCTCGTCGTCGCCGAGCGCCGAGCCGTGGGAGGCCTCGGTGCCCTGGGCGTGCGGGGCCGGCCAGGCGATGATCGAGCGGGCGGCGATGAAGGAGGGACGGCCCGTCTCGGCCTTGGCGGCCTCGAAGGCGGCGTACAGGGCCTTCGGGTCGAGGTCGCCGTTCTCCTGCGCGGCGACGCGCTGGACGTGCCAGCCGTACGCCTCGTACCGCTTGAGGGTGTCCTCGGAGACGGCCGTCTCGGTGTCACCCTCGATGGAGATGTGGTTGTCGTCCCACAGCAGGACCAGGTTGCCGAGCTTCTGGTGTCCGGCCAGGGCGGACGCCTCGTGCGAGATGCCCTCCTGGAGGCAGCCGTCGCCCGCGATCGCGTAGACCATGTGGTCGAACGGAGAGGTGCCCGCGTCGGCCTCAGGGTCGAACAGGCCGCGCTCGTAGCGGGAGGCCATCGCCATGCCCACCGCGTTCGCGATGCCCTGGCCCAGGGGGCCGGTGGTGGTCTCGACGGCGGCCGTGTGGCCGTACTCCGGGTGACCGGGCGTCTTGGAACCCCAGGTGCGGAACGCCTTGAGGTCGTCCAGCTCCAGGCCGAAGCCACCGAGGTAGAGCTGGGTGTAGAGGGTCAGGGACGAGTGCCCCGCGGAGAGCACGAAGCGGTCACGGCCGACCCACTGGGGGTCCGCAGGATCGTGGCGCATGACCTTCTGGAACAGGGTGTACGCGGCGGGAGCCAGGCTCATCGCGGTACCGGGGTGGCCGTTCCCGACCTTCTGGACCGCGTCGGCGGCCAGGATGCGGGCGGTGTCGACGGCCCGCTGGTCCAGTTCGGTCCACGCGAGCTCTGTGGTGGTCGGCTTGGTGCTCACCGTTGGTCAGGGCTCCTCTCCACATGTTGTTTTCCCGGTGACGAACGGTGCCACCGGCGCGATTCCGAGCCTACCCCCGCCAGGGCGTGCGGCTATTCGAGTGCCGGTAGTGCGTCGCCCGGGCGGCGCCCGCCGTTCACCTGCGATCCGGCCCGCCCCGGTCCGATCGGCCCAACACGAGGCGACCCCCGCGCGGGGCGACGCAACAGCAACGTCTAGAGTGGCGTGGTACGCGCAAGCCTTTACCGGACCTTCATCTCATGAAGGGGCCGAGTCGGAGCTTGCTGGATTCTCTCTCAGGGGTGTGCGTGACGGCCGTCGAATCCCGTCCAGCGGGGGTGCTCGGGACGAGCTCCGGTCACCGGCCGTTCGGGGCCCGGGTCATGGCATTCGTGGCGCTGACGAAGCCGCGGATCATCGAGCTGCTGCTCATCACGACGGTTCCCGTCATGTTCCTCGCGGAACAGGGTGTGCCGTCGCTGTGGCTGGTCCTCGCGACCTGCTTCGGCGGTTACCTGTCCGCGGGAGGCGCGAACGCGCTGAACATGTACATCGACCGTGACATCGACGCGCTGATGGACCGCACGTCGCAGCGGCCGCTGGTGACCGGCATGGTGAGCCCGCGGGAGTGCCTGGTCTTCGGCATCTCCCTCGGGGTGATCTCCACCCTGTTCTTCGGGCTCCTGATCAACTGGTTGTCGGCCGCCCTCGCGCTCGGCGCCCTCCTCTTCTACGTCGTGGTCTACACGATGCTGCTGAAGAGGCGGACCTCGCAGAACATCGTCTGGGGCGGGATCGCCGGCTGCATGCCGGTGCTCATCGGCTGGTCGGCGGTGAAGAACGAGGTCTCCTGGGCCGCGATCATCCTCTTCCTGGTCATCTTCTTCTGGACGCCGCCGCACTACTGGCCGCTGTCCATGAAGGTGAAGGACGACTACGCGCGGGTCGGCGTGCCGATGCTGCCGGTCGTGGCCGGCAACCGGGTCGTCGCCCGCCAGATCGTCCTCTACAGCTGGGTCATGGTGGGTGTGTCCCTCCTGCTGACCCCGCTGGGCTACACGGGCTGGTTCTACACGACGGTCGCGCTGCTGGCCGGCGGCTGGTGGCTGTGGGAGGCGCACGCGCTGCACGCCCGGGCCAAGTCCGGTCTGACGGGTGCGAAGCTCAAGGAGATGCGACTGTTCCACTGGTCGATCACCTACGTCTCGCTCCTGTTCGTCGCGGTGGCCGTGGATCCCTTCCTCCGCTGACGCTTCCTCCGTTCATTACCCGCCGGTAGCATGCCGTGCATGGCAGAGACCGCAGACACCGCAGACAAGAAGCAGGACCGTACGGCGGCGAAGCTGGCCCGACAGATCGGCGCGTTCGCCAAGGAGCACGGCGGCGCCGAGGGCCAGCTCGCGCACATCGGCCAGGCCGGCACCCGGATCGTCCTCGTGGGCACCGACGGCGGCTGGGGCGACCTCGTCGCCCCGACGTACGAGGTGGCCCGGCTGGCGGCGGAGAAGTCCGGCCTGACCTTCCTGGACGAGTTCGACGGGGAGCTGGCCGCCCGCGTGCGGACGGGCCCGTACGAGTGGTCCCGCATGGCCGGCCTCCAGCTCGGCGGTCCCGCCAACCCGAAGGCCTGACCGGCGCGGCCGCGAGCCGCGAAAACGCGTCCCGGGCAACACCAATGCGTCCCGGGCAACACCTCATGCCCCGCTCACCCGTTAGGACGTGTGGAAGCCGCTTCCTCACGTCCGCAACGGGATGCCCGGATGATCGAAACGCCGCCCTTGGTGGACCAGTACTGCCACGGGGTGCTCCGCACGGAGTTGGGCCTCGGCACCTTCGAGGCCGCACTGGTCCCGTCGGCCGGTCCGCCCGCCGCGGGCACCACCCTCTTCGACACCCAGACGGGCTTCGCGGTCCGCCGCTGGTGTCCGCCGCTGCTGGGGCTCGAACCGCACTGCGCCCCCGCCCGGTACCTGGCTCGGCGCCGGGAACTGGGCGTCGTCGAGGCGGGGCGCAGGCTGCTGCGCGGCGCGGGAGTGGGGGCGTACCTCGTGGACACCGGCGCGCCCGGTGACCTCACGGACCCCAAGGAGTTGGCAGTGGCGGGGGACGCGCAGACCTACGAGGTGGTCCGGCTGGAGTTACTGGCCGAGCAGGTCGCCGACACCTCGGGCACCGTGGCCGCCTTCCTGGCCAACCTCTCGGGGGCCGTCCACCACGCCGCCGCGGGCGCCGTCGCGTTCGGCTGCGGGGCCGCGGCGGTCGCCGCCGCCGGGGAGGGCGATCCGCCGGGGCCCGGCGAGGTGCGCGGGGCGGCCGGGCGGTGGCTCGCCGCCCGGGGCAGGGGAGGCGCGCTCCGTGACCCCGTCCTGCTGCGGCACCTGCTGTGGAGCGCGGTGGCGTCGGGGCTGCCCGTCCAACTGCACACCGGCGGGGCCGGTCCGGAGCCGCTGACCGGGTTCGTACGGGCCACGGCCGGCATCGGTACGAGGCTGGTGCTGCTCGGCACGTACCCGCACCACCGGCAGGCGGCCCGGCTCGCGGCGGCCCATCCGCACGTGTACGCCGACCTCGGCCCGGACCCGGCGCGTACGGGAGCACGGGCGGCCGCGGTCCTGGCGGAGCTGCTGGAACTCGCGCCGTTCGGGAAGTTGCTGTTCTCCAGCGGGGGTCGAGCGCTGCCCGAACTCCACGCGGTCGGCGCCCTGGTGTTCCGCGAGGCGTTGGGCCGGGTGCTGGGCGGCTGGGCCGCCGACGGCTCCTGGTCCCGGCGGGACGCGGACCGGGTCGCGGGGATGCTCGCGGCCGGCAACGCCCGGCGGGTCTACCGGTTGGACGAGCGGGGCTGACCGTCCCCGCCCGTCGCGCCGGGAACCGTCAGACGGTGGAGAGCCGCTGCTCGCCCTGGGCGGGGACCTCGGCGTGGACGGCGGGGCGCTCGCGCAGGGAGAGCGCCACGCGCTGCACCGCGATCCACACGAGGCAGGAGCCGAACATGTGCGCGGCGACGAGCACCTCGGGCAGCTCCGTGAAGAACTGCACGTAACCGATGGCGCCCTGGGCGAGCAGGACGACCAGCAGGTCGCGGGCCCGGGCCCGGGTGTCGGCGGGGGCGTCCACGACGCGCAGCACCAGCCACATGGCGACGGCGAGCGCGCAGACCAGCCAGGCGGCGATGGCGTGGACGTGGGCGGTGGTCGCCCAGTCGAACGGCATGCGCGGCACTTCGCTGCTGTCGCCGGCGTGGGGACCGGAGCCGGTCACCACGGTGCCGGCCGCGATCAGGACGAACGTGGTGACGACCAGCGCCCAGGACAGCTTGCGCACCGGGGCGGGAACCCGCGGCTTGGGCGCGCCGTCGCCCTCGCGGGCACGCTGCCAGGTGAGCGTGGTCACGGTGATCAGGGCGGTGGCGAGCAGGAAGTGCCCGGCCACGCTCCACGGGTTGAGCTTGGTGTGGACGGTGATGCCGCCGAGCACGGCGTTGCCGCACACGACCCAGAACTGCGCCCAGCCGAGCTTGGTCAGCGACCGGCGCCACGGCTTGGCGCACCGGGCGGCCAGGATGCACCAGCCGACGGCGGCGCTGACCACGTAGGTCAGCATCCGGTTGCCGAACTCGATGGCGCCGTGGATGCCCTGGGCCTGAGTGGTGATCAGGCTGTCGTCGGTGCACTTGGGCCAGGTGTCGCAGCCGAGACCGGATCCGGTCAGCCGCACCGCCCCGCCGGTGATGACGATGACGACGGTCATGACGAGGGCGGCGAGTGCGGCTCGCTGGACGATCCGGGGTGAGGGGGTCCAGCGGGCGGCGAGGTAGGCGAAGGGATTGAACACGTCCCTATCGTAGGCCGCGCCTTGTGCAAAGTTTCACGAGGGGGTGGGTGCCGCCGCGTCCGGGCCGATGACCAGGCGGAACCTGGCGCCGGCCGGGTCGCCCTCGGCGTGCCACCAGACGCGCACGCACCAAAGCCCGCCGTCGCCGGGGTAGTCCGGCGACTCCCTGAAACCGCGGACGAGTTCGCCCGCTACGTCCTCGGCCGTCCGGTTTCGTACGTCTGCTCCGTCATGCCACGGATGTCCCTGTACGTTCCACAGGCCGTCGGCGCCGCGCACGTCGACGCGCCACACGGCACGCCAGGGCGTGACCTCCAGCATCGTGGAGACCTGGTCGGCCTCCAGCCCCAGCCGGGCGGCGATCTCGGGGCCGGGCACGCCCTGGATCCGGGCGGCCACCACGGCCTGCGGCAGCAGCCGTTCGGGCAGCAGTCCGTCGGCGCGCAGCCGGACGAGGGAATCGAAGGCGAGGAAGCGCAGGCGCAGTTCCAACTGCCGCCCGATGTGGTCCAGGGCCTCCTCGGCCTCCTGCGCCTCCTCCGTACCGGGTGCGGCGAGCAGCAGCGCGCGGAAGCCCGCCTCGGCGTCCACCGCCCAGGCGACGGCGTCGGCGGCGAAGCCCAGCTCGGCGAGCCGGTCGCCGAGGAAGACCTTGGCCTGGGCGAGCCCGCGCCGGTTGACCGGGTCGTGCTGGTCGAGGCCGGCCCACACCTCGACGGCGGCCCGGGTCAGGTCGCGGGCGCGTTCGCCGGCGGCCCGTTCCATCGCGTTGGGGCCGTTCTCGGAGACCGTGCCCAGCGGGTGGCGCGGCAGCCGGTCCGCGTCGCTCAGCGGCCAGGCCAGCCAGACCCCCTGGTTGATCAGGCCCCGGGCGTACCAACGGGCGTACTCCGGCGCGTGCCCGGCGGCCTGCTGCCCGTGGTGCAGCCCCTCCTCGATGGCGGCCAGCGCCCCGGCCCGGTCCCCGGTCGCGAAGCGGCGCGCCGCGAGGTCGCCCAGGCGGAGCCCGAGCCGGGCGGCGCACTCCGCGTCCGTCCGGGCGGGCTCCCGGAGCGCGCCGATGAGTTCGCCGAGCAGCCGCTCGCTCTCGGCCGGGTCCGCCAGGGCAGCGCCCGACCGGATCCTCGCCCACTGTTCGTCCAGCCGCAGAACGGCTTCCCGCTGCGCCATGCCCCGCCCCCGGCATCCTGGTCGTGCGTCGCTGATGTGTGGAGGCGCTCATCCTCCTGCCAGGCCAACGTCCGGGGGAAGGGATTCACTCCCAGCGGAAGGTGCGGGCCGCCGCGCCCAGGCCGAGGACGGCCCAGCCGGCCAGGACCGCGACATCGGTCCAGGGCAGCGCGGCCCCGTGCTGGAGCACCTCGCGCAGCCCGTCGGAGAGCGCGGAGATGGGCAGCAGCCCGAGGACGGACTGGACCGCTCCGGGGAACTTGTCCAGCGGGACGATCACCCCGCCGCCGACGAGCAGCAGCAGGAACACCAGGTTCGCGGCGGCGAGGGTCGCCTCGGCCTTGAGCGTGCCGGCCATCAGCAGTCCGAGGCCGGAGAAGGCGGCCGTGCCCAGCAGCACCAGGGCGGCCACCGCGAGCGGGTTGCCCTGCGGGGACCAGCCGAGGGCGAGGGCGATCGCGGTCAGCAGCGCGATCTGGAGCACCTCCGTGACCAGCACCGACAAGGTCTTGGCGGCCATCAGGGCCCAGCGGGGGAGCGGGGAGGCGCCGAGCCGCTTGAGGATTCCGTAGCGGCGGTCGAAGCCGGTGGCGATGGCCTGGCCGGTGAAGGCGGTGGACATCACGGCGAGCGCGAGGATGCCGGGGGCCAGGAAGTCTACCGACTTCTCGCCGCCGCCCGCTCGAACGGGCACGCTGATGATGTCGACGGAGGAGAAGAGGGTCAGCAGCAGCGCCGGGATGATCACGGTGAGCAGCAGCTGTTCGCCGTTGCGCAGCAGCATCCGGGTCTCCAGCGCGGTCTGCGCCAGGATCATCCGGGACACGGGCGCGGCCCCCGGTCGGGGGGTGAACGTACCGGCGCTCATGCGCGCAGCTCCTTGCCCGTGAGTTCGAGGAAGACGTCTTCGAGGGTGTGCCGCTCCACCGAGAGGCTGCTCGGCATCACCCCGTGCTGGGCGCACCAGGAGGCGACGGTGGCCAGCAGCTGGGGGTCCACCTCGCCGGTGACCCGGTAGGAACCGGCCGTCAGCTCGGCGGCCTGCGTGCCGTCGGGCAGGGCCTTGAGCAGCGAGGCGAGGTCGAGGGAGGGGCGGCCGGTGAAGCGCAGGGTGTTCTCGGCGCCGCCGCGGCACAGCTGTTCGGGGCTGCCGTGGGCGATGACCCGGCCCGCGTCGACGATGGCGACCTCGTCGGCCAGCTGCTCGGCCTCGTCCATGTGGTGGGTGGTCAGGACGACGGTGACCCCGTCGGCCCGCAGTTCCCGTACGAGGTCCCAGGTGGCGCGGCGGGCCTGCGGGTCGAGGCCGGCGGTGGGCTCGTCGAGGAAGACCAGCTCGGGGCGGCCCACGACGGCCATCGCGAGGGCGAGGCGCTGCTGCTGGCCGCCGGACAGGCGCCGGTAGGGGGTGCGGCCGCAGCCGCCGAGGCCGAGGCGTTCCACCAGGACGTCCACGTCGAGGGGGTGCGCGTACAGCTTGGACATGTGGCGGAGCATCTCGACGGCACGGGCGCCGGAGTAGACCCCGCCGGACTGCAGCATGACGCCGATCCGGGGACGCAGGGCCTCGGCCCGGGCGACGGGGTCGAGGCCGAGGACGCGGACGGTGCCCGCGTCGGGCCGGACGTAGCCCTCGCAGGTCTCCACCGTCGTCGTCTTGCCCGCGCCGTTGGGACCGAGGACCGCGGTGACCGAGGCGCCGGGGACGGTGAGGTCCAGGCCGTCCACCGCTGTTTTGGGGCCGTACCGCTTCACCAGTCCGCGGATCTCCACGGCGGGGTCGTTGCTCATGGGGGTCGAGTCTACGGAGCGCGGGGAGGGGTCCTTGGTCCTGGGGGTGGCGGGGTCAGGGGCCCGCCGGTCGGTGACCTTTTCGGGCGCTCGGGGGCGGGCCGCCGCCCTAGCGTTGAGTGGTGAACAGCATCGCTCAGAACGTCGAGGCCACCTCCGGGCAGGCCGCGCACAAGGCCCACGACCTGGGGCATCCGCCGCGCTACTTCGTGTCGGCGATGCTGGCGGGCGCGTACATCGGCATCGGTGAGGTACTGCTGCTCGTGGCGATCTCGCCGTTCGTGGCCAAGGGGTCGGCGGCGGTGAAGCTGCTGGAGGGCGCGGTCTTCCCGGTGGCGCTGACCATCGTCATGTTCGCGGGTGCGCAGCTCTTCACCAGCAACGTGATGGTCATGCTGGTCGGCGCGCTGTCCGGGCGGACCGGGCCGCGGGACCTGTTCGCGTCCTGGGGGTTGTCGCTGTCGGGGAACCTGGTCGGCGCCTTCGTGTTCGGGGCGATGGTGCACGCCTCGGGGGTGACCTCCTCGCCGTCCGCGCGGGCGATGCTGACCGAGATGGTCCACGCGAAGACGGAGCTCGGCGGCGGTCAGCTGTTCTGGCGGGCGGTGCTGTGCAACATGCTCGTCTGCCTGGCGATCTGGATGTTCACCCGGGCCCGCGGGGACGCGGCGAAAATCTTCGTGCTGTGGCTGCCGGTGGCCGTTTTCGTGGCCGTCGGATTCGAACACTGTGTCGCGAACATGGCTCTTTTCAGCTTGGCGATCCTGGATGGCTCAGTCGGTTTCGGTGACCTTTTCCGGAACTTGATGTTTACCGTTCCCGGGAACATCGTGGGCGGGGGGTTGCTGGTGGGAGCCGTTTACTGGTTCACCGGCGGAGCTCACCGAGAGCGCGGAATCATGGGGTCCGATTAACTCTCCGTAGATAAATTAGGTAACCCTTAGTGATGGATGCCACCAGGAGTGGCGTCCATCACGGCTTGTCGTCGCTCGGTTAATTACGCAACAATGGCGTTGTGAAATACGGCGAACGGATGATCGAGACCCCCCAGGGGGAACTCGTGACCGGGGAGCGGTCAACCCGCAACCGGGTCGCGCGCTCCATCCTGGACCACGGTCCGTCCACCGTCGCCGACCTCGCGCAGCGTCTGGGCCTCACTCAGGCCGCCGTGCGCCGCCACCTCGACACGCTCGTCGCCGACGACGTGGTCGAACCCCGTGAGCAGCGTGTGTACGGTGCACGCACCCGGGGTCGGCCCGCCAAGGTCTTCGCGCTCACCGACTGCGGCCGCGACGCCTTCGACCAGTCCTACGACACGCTCGCCGCGGACGCCCTGCGCTGGATCGCGCAGGCCGCCGGCGGCGGGGAGCAGGGGGAGGCGGCAGTGGCCGCCTTCGCCAGGGCGCGGATGGAGGCGCAGGCGGAGCCCTACCGGGAATCCGTCGAGGCGGCCGCACCCGCGGACCGCGCCGAGGCCCTTGCCAAGGCGTTGACCGCGGACGGGTACGCTGCTACGGCGAAGAGCGCTCCCGGTCCGCACAGCGGTGAACAGCTCTGTCAGCACCACTGCCCGGTCGCACACGTCGCCGAGCAGTTCCCGCAGCTTTGCGAGGCGGAGACCGAGGTCTTCTCCCGCCTGCTCGGGACGCATGTGCAGCGCCTCGCCACGATCGCCCACGGCGACGGGGTGTGCACGACGTTCATTCCGCGAAGCGCCACACAGACCGACACATCAGTATCTGCAAGTACGGCCGGGAGGAACCCCGCATGACCACGGAGACTGCTCACCCTGAGCTCGATGGCCTCGGCACCTACGAATACGGCTGGGCCGACTCCGACGCGGCGGGCGCCGCTGCCAAGCGGGGCCTGTCCGAGGACGTCGTCCGAGACATCTCGGCGAAGAAGTCCGAGCCGGAGTGGATGCTGAACCTCCGCCTCAAGGGCCTCAAGCTGTTCGGCAAGAAGCCCATGCCCAACTGGGGTTCCGACCTCTCGGGCATCGACTTCGACAACATCAAGTACTTCGTGCGTTCCACCGAGAAGCAGGCCGCTTCCTGGGAGGACCTGCCCGAGGACATCAAGAACACGTACGACAAGCTCGGCATCCCCGAGGCGGAGAAGCAGCGCCTCGTCGCCGGTGTCGCGGCCCAGTACGAGTCCGAGGTCGTCTACCACCAGATCCGCGAGGACCTGGAGGAGCAGGGCGTGATCTTCCTCGACACGGACACCGCGCTCAAGGAGCACCCGGAGCTCTTCCAGGAGTACTTCGGCACGGTCATCCCGGTCGGCGACAACAAGTTCGCGTCGCTGAACACCGCGGTGTGGTCCGGTGGCTCCTTCATCTACGTCCCCAAGGGCGTGAAGGTCGACATCCCGCTCCAGGCCTACTTCCGCATCAACACGGAGAACATGGGCCAGTTCGAGCGGACGCTGATCATCGTCGACGAGGACGCCTACGTCCACTACGTCGAGGGCTGCACCGCCCCGATCTACTCCTCGGACTCGCTGCACAGCGCCGTGGTCGAGATCATCGTGAAGAAGGGCGGCCGCTGCCGCTACACGACGATCCAGAACTGGTCGAACAACGTCTACAACCTGGTCACCAAGCGCGCCGTGGCGTACGAGGGCGCGACCATGGAGTGGATCGACGGCAACATCGGTTCCAAGGTCACCATGAAGTACCCGGCCGTCTACCTGATGGGCGAGCACGCCAAGGGCGAGACCCTGTCCATCGCCTTCGCGGGCGAGGGCCAGCACCAGGACGCCGGCTCCAAGATGGTCCACATGGCGCCGTACACCTCCTCCAACATCGTCTCCAAGTCGGTGGCGCGCGGCGGTGGCCGTACCTCCTACCGAGGCCTCGTGGAGATCGGCGAGGGCGCCCACGGCTCCAAGTCGAACGTGCTCTGCGACGCGCTCCTGGTCGACACCATCTCCCGCTCGGACACGTACCCCTACGTGGACGTCCGCGAGGACGACGTGTCCATGGGGCACGAGGCGACGGTCTCGAAGGTCTCCGACGACCAGCTCTTCTACCTGATGAGCCGCGGTCTGACCGAGTTCGAGGCCATGGCCATGATCGTGCGCGGCTTCGTCGAGCCCATCGCGCGCGAGCTGCCCATGGAGTACGCGCTGGAGCTGAACCGGCTGATCGAGCTGCAGATGGAGGGGTCGGTCGGCTAGTCCCGACCGCCCGACCGCCCCGCAGACATTCTTTGACGTAGGAAGAGAGCACGAAGACAGCCATGGCTGAGGCTCAGAACATTCCGGCGGGTTCCACCACCGCCGGCGCGATCGCGGTGGCCGCCGAGTCCACCGTCGCCACCCGGATGAGTGCGCCCCCGTCCTTCGACGTGGCGGACTTCCCCGTTCCGCACGGCCGCGAGGAGGAGTGGCGGTTCACCCCGCTCGCCCGCCTCAAGGGTCTGCACGACGGCACCGCGGTCGCCAACGGCACCATGAAGGCCCAGATCGACGCGCCCGAGGGCGTGACGATCGAGTCCGTCGAGCGCGGCGACGCCCGCATCGGCAAGGCCGGCACCCCCGTGGACCGGATCGCCGCCCAGGCGTTCTCGTCCTTCGCCAAGGCCACGGTCGTCACCGTGCCCAAGGAGGCCGTGCTGACCGAGCCCGTGCGCGTTTCGCTGCACGGCGAGGGCGGCACGACCTTCGGCCACACCGTCTTCGACGTCCAGGCCTTCGCCGAGGCCGTCATCGTCATCGACCACACCGGTGACGGCGTGCGCGCCGCCAACGTCGACTTCCTCGTCGGCGACGGCGCCAAGCTGACCGTCGTGTCGGTCCAGGACTGGGACGACACCGCCGTCCACGTCTCCCAGCACAACGCGCTGGTCGGCCGCGACGCCACCTTCAAGTCGATCGTGGTCACCTTCGGCGGCGACCTCGTACGCCTGCACCCCCGCGTGACCTACGCGGGCCCCGGCGGCGAGGCCGAGCTCTTCGGCCTGTACTTCACGGACGCCGGCCAGCACCAGGAGCACCGCCTCCTGGTCGACCACAGCGCCCCGCACTGCAAGTCGAACGTGGTCTACAAGGGCGCGCTCCAGGGCCAGGACGCCCACGCGGTCTGGATCGGTGACGTGCTCATCGAGAAGACCGCCGAGGGCACCGACACCTACGAGATGAACCGCAACCTCGTCCTCACGGACGGCGCGCGCGTCGACTCGGTGCCGAACCTCGAGATCGAGACCGGCGAGATCGTCGGCGCCGGCCACGCCTCCGCGACCGGCCGCTTCGACGACGAGCAGCTGTTCTACCTCCAGGCCCGGGGCATCCCGGCCGACGAGGCCCGTCGCCTGGTCGTGCGCGGCTTCTTCGCCGAGCTCGTCCAGCAGATCGGTGTCGACGACATCGAGGAGCGCCTCCTCACCAAGATCGAGGCCGAGCTCCAGGGTTCCGTCTGATGAATTACGTCAAGGCCTGTGCGCTGAGCGAGCTGGAGGCGGACACCCCCAAGCGGGTGGAAGTCGACGGCACGCCGGTGTCCATCGTCTCCACCGAGGGCGAGGTGTTCGCGATCAACGACATCTGCTCGCACGCGAACGTCTCGCTCTCGGAGGGCGAGGTCGAGGACTGCATGATCGAGTGCTGGTTGCACGGGTCGGCCTTCGACCTGCGCACCGGAAAGCCGTCCGGTCTGCCCGCGACGCGCCCCGTACCCGTTTACCCCGTAAAGATCGAAGGGGGCAACGTCCTTGTCGACGTACGCGCCTCCCTCACCCAGGAGTCCTGAGGTATCCATGGCAACGCTTGAAATCCACGACCTGCACGTCTCCGTCGAGGCCGAGAACGGCGCCCGCGAGATCCTCAAGGGTGTCGACCTCACGGTCAAGCAGGGCGAGACGCACGCCATCATGGGCCCCAACGGCTCCGGCAAGTCCACGCTGGCGTACTCGCTGGCCGGTCACCCGAAGTACACCATCACCGGTGGCACCGTGACCCTCGACGGCGAAGACGTCCTGGAGATGTCCGTCGACGAGCGCGCCCGCGCCGGCGTCTTCCTCGCCATGCAGTACCCGGTCGAGGTTCCCGGCGTCTCGGTCTCCAACTTCCTGCGCACCTCCGCCACCGCCATCCGCGGCGAGGCCCCCAAGCTGCGCACCTGGGTGAAGGAGGTCAAGTCCGCGATGGAGCAGCTCCACATGGACCCGGCCTTCGCCGAGCGCAACGTCAACGAGGGCTTCTCCGGCGGTGAGAAGAAGCGCCACGAGATCCTCCAGCTGGAGCTCCTCAAGCCGAAGATCGCGATCCTGGACGAGACCGACTCCGGCCTGGACGTCGACGCGCTGCGCATCGTCTCGGAGGGCGTCAACCGGGTCCGCGAGTCGGGCGAGGTCGGCACCCTGCTGATCACGCACTACACGCGCATCCTGCGCTACATCAAGCCCGACTTCGTCCACGTGTTCGCGAACGGTCGGATCGCCGAGTCCGGCGGCGCCGAGCTCGCGGACCAGCTGGAGGCCGAGGGCTACGACAAGTACGTGAAGGGTGGCGCGACCGCGTGACACAGCTGCCTGGCCTCCTCGACATCGAGGCGATCCGCAAGGACTTCCCCCTGCTGGATCGTGTGGTCCACGACGGGAAGAAGATCGTTTACCTGGACAACGCGGCGACCTCGCAGAAGCCGCGCCAGGTGCTCGACGCGCTGAACGAGTACTACGAGCAGCACAACGCCAACGTCCACCGCGGCGTGCACGTGCTCGCCGAGGAGGCCACGGCGCTGTACGAGGGCGCCCGCGACAAGGTCGCCGCCTTCATCAACGCACCGAGCCGCAACGAGGTGATCTTCACCAAGAACGCCTCGGAGTCGCTCAACCTCGTCGCGAACATGCTCGGCTGGGCCGACGAGCCCTACCGGGTGGACCACGACACCGAGATCGCCATCACGGAGATGGAGCACCACTCCAACATCGTCCCGTGGCAGCTGCTCTCGCAGCGCACCGGCGCGAAGCTGAAGTGGTTCGGCCTCACCGACGACGGCCGGCTCGACCTGTCCAACATCGAAGAGGTCATCACGGAGAAGACGAAGATCGTCTCCTTCACGCTGGTCTCCAACATCATGGGCACGGTCAACCCGGTCGAGGCGATCGTCCGGCGCGCGCAGGAGGTCGGCGCGCTGGTGCTGATCGACGCCTCGCAGGCCGCTCCGCACATGCCGCTGGACGTCCAGGCCCTCGGCGCCGACTTCGTCGCCTTCACCGGCCACAAGATGTGCGGCCCGACCGGCATCGGCGTCCTGTGGGGTCGCCAGGAGCTGCTGGAGGACCTGCCCCCGTTCCTCGGCGGCGGCGAGATGATCGAGACCGTGTCGATGCACTCGTCGACGTACGCCCCGGCCCCCCACAAGTTCGAGGCGGGTACGCCCCCGATCGCCCAGGCCGTCGGCCTCGGCGCGGCCGTGGACTACCTGACCGCGATCGGCATGGACAAGATCGCCGCGCACGAGCACGCGATCACCGAGTACGCGGTCAAGCGCCTCCTGGAGGTGCCCGACCTGCGGATCATCGGCCCGACGACGGCCGAGGACCGCGGCGCCGCGATCTCCTTCACGCTCGGGGACATCCACCCGCACGACGTCGGCCAGGTGCTCGACGAGCAGGGCATCGCCGTCCGCGTGGGTCACCACTGCGCGCGTCCGGTCTGCCTGCGGTACGGAATTCCCGCGACGACGCGGGCGTCTTTCTACCTGTACTCCTCTCCTGCCGAGGTCGACGCGCTGATCGACGGGCTGGAGCACGTACGGAACTTCTTCGGATGACGACGAGTCGGACGACAAGAGGCTGACGAGGACGCTGTGAAGCTGGATTCGATGTACCAGGAACTGATCCTGGACCACTACAAGCACCCGCACGGGCGTGGCCTGCGCGACGGCGACGCCGAGGTGCACCACGTCAATCCGACGTGCGGGGACGAGATCACGCTGCGCGTGAAGTACGACGGGCAGACGCTCACCGACGTCTCCTACGAGGGCCAGGGCTGCTCCATCAGCCAGGCGAGCGCCTCCGTACTGAACGAGCTGCTCGTCGGCAAGGAGCTGGCGGACGCGCAGAAGATCCAGGCCGTGTTCCTGGAGCTGATGCAGTCCAAGGGCCAGATCGAGCCCGACGAGGCCATGGAGGAGGTGCTGGAGGACGCGGTCGCGTTCGTCGGCGTCTCCAAGTATCCGGCGCGCGTGAAATGTGCTCTGCTGAGCTGGATGGCGTGGAAGGACGCGACCGCCCAGGCACTGGGCGACGCGGAGAGGAAGACGGCATGACCGAGAACGCGACGCCCGAGGCGTCGATCAAGCCGGCCAGCGAGGAAGAGGTCCGCGAGGCCCTCTACGACGTGGTCGACCCCGAGCTGGGCATCGACGTCGTCAACCTGGGCCTGATCTACGGCATCCACGTCGACGACGCGAACATCGCGACCCTCGACATGACGCTGACCTCCGCGGCCTGCCCGCTGACCGACGTCATCGAGGACCAGGCAAAGTCGGCGACGGAGGGCATCGTCAACGAGCTCCGCATCAACTGGGTCTGGATGCCCCCGTGGGGCCCGGACAAGATCACGGACGACGGCCGTGAGCAGCTGCGCGCGCTCGGCTTCAACGTCTGAGCGACGGACAACCAGGAGGGCCCCCGGCACGGTCGTGCCGGGGGCCCTCGCTGTTCTCCGGGCGGGCTGTTCTCCGGGCGGACAGGCACCGTGCACCGGGAGTTCGCCGCCGTGGCCGAACCTTCTCGACGGCCGTCACGCAGTGACGCAGCACACGAGAGGAACACCTGTGACCCTTCGCCTTGCACCGGGACGCCGCTGGGGCACCGCCGGAGCCGCCGGAGCCGCGGCCCTGCTCCTCGCCGGACTCACCGCGCCCGCGTCCGCGCACGCCGCGGGCGGCCCCGGGCGCGACCACGCAGCCCCGACGATCGCCCTGTCCGCGACGCACCTGAGCGGCGCGGTGGGAGCCTTCGGCGATCCGACCGTCACGGTGGACGTGGAGCAGCAGGGCGTACCGGCAGGTTTCCTGCGGCTGAGGGTCGTCTCCTCCAGCAACCCGGCCGTCGCGGGCGTCGGGGACGTCCGGCAGGTGCGCACGCGGGACGGCGACCGCAGGCTCACGGTGACCGCCCGTGCCCAGGGCCGCACCGACCTGACCCTGGAGGTCACCGGCCGCGGCGGGAGGACCGCCACGGCGACCCTCTCCTACGCCGCTTCGGCGCGGACCGCGGACGCGGCCGTCACCCGCTACCTCACCGGCTCCTCGGACGCCTCGGCCGCGGTGGACGTGGGCGGCGGGCACGTCCTGGTCGCCGACGACGAGTCGAACGTGCTCCGGTTGTACGACCGGTTCCGCTCGGGCGGTCCCGTGAAGACCTGGGACCTCGGCCCCGCCCTGGGGTGGAAGAAGGAGGCCGACATCGAGGGCGCCGCACGGGTGGGCGACACCGTCTACTGGACGGGCTCGCTCGGCAACAACAAGGACGGCAAGTACAAGGCCGAACGGAACACCGTCTTCACCACGCGGATCACCGGATCGGGCGCGGCGACCGAGGTCACCTTCCAGGCCGCCTACAAGGGCCTGCGCGAGGACCTGGTCGCCTGGGACGCGGCGAACGGGAACCGCTACGGCTTCGCCGCCGGGACGGCGGCCGGTGAGGTGCCGAAGCAGATCGACGGCTTCAACGTGGAGGGCCTGGAGTTCGCCCCCGGCTCGACCACCACCGCCTACCTCGGCTTCCGGGCCCCGCTCGCCCCGGCCGTACCGGGGGGCAAGGCGCTGGTCGTGCCCGTGACCAACATCGACAAGGTCGTGGCGGACGGGGCCGGGGCCGTGTTCGGCCGGCCGATCGAGATGGACCTCGGCGGGCTCGCGGTGCGCGACATCCGCAAGAACGCCTCGAACCAGTACCTGATCCTGGCCGGTTCCTGGGCGGCCGACGACAACTCCGACCCCTACGCCCTCTACCAGTGGGACGGCGTCGCCGGACACGCCCCGAAGAAGCGCGCCGACCTGCCGACGGGGGACCCGGGCGGCTGGGAGGCCGTGGTGAACGTCCCCGACCTGCGGGCGCGCGGGGCACGGGTCCAGCTGATCACCGACAGCGGCTCCGCCGACCTGTACGGCGACGGGACCGAGGCGAAGGACCTGGATCACCCGGAGTGGAAGAAGGCGCGGTCCGCCTGGTTCACCCTGCGCTGACCCGGGGCCGGCGGCCGTCCGTTCGTGTGTACGCATGTACGCATCGATATGTACTCTTGTACGCATGCCCTACGTACTGCTTGCCGCGGCGATCGCCGCCGAGGTCGCCGGCACCACCGCCATGAAGTACAGCGACGGTTTCACCAGGCTGTGGCCCTCCCTGGGCACGGTGCTGGGTTACCTCATCGCATTCACGCTGCTCGCCCAGACGCTGAAGTCCATGTCGGTGGGGACCGCGTACGCGATCTGGGCCGGCGTCGGCACGGCGGCCATCGCCGCGATCGGCATGGTGTTCATGGGGGAGGCGGCCACCGCCGCGAAGATCGCCGGGATCGCGCTGATCATCGCCGGTGTGGTCCTGCTCAACCTGGGCGGGGCGGCGCACTGATGGCCGCCGGGACGCGCCGCTACGACCCGGACCGCCGGCAGCGGATCATCGACGCCGCGATCCGGGTGGTGGCGGCCAAGGGCATCGCCGGGCTGAGCCACCGCAGCGCGGCGGCGGAGGCGGACGTGCCGCTGGGCTCGACGACCTATCACTTCAAGACGCTGGACGACCTGTTGGTCGCCGCCCTGCGGCAGGCGAACACCGGGTTCGCGCTCGTGCCGGACGTACGGGACGGGGACCTCGCGGGCGCCCTCGCCCGGCTGCTGGGCGAGCTGCTGGCCGCCGACCGGAGCCGGGCGGAGCTGGAGTACGAGCTCTATCTGGCAGCCCTGCGCCGGCCGGCGCTGAGGCCGATCGCGGCGCAGTGGTGCGGGGAGTTCGCCGCCGGCCTCGCGCGGCACACCGATCCGCTGACCGCGCGGGCCCTGGTGGCCGTGGTCGACGGGATCTGCCTGCAGGTGATGCTGACGGACACCCCGTACGACGAGGCGTACGCCCGCGAGGTCCTGTCCCGCGTGCTGGGCGGGCGCTGACCCGGGCCCGCCCCGGGAACGAGGGGGCGGCGGGGCGCGGGCCGCCCCGGAGTCGTGGGCCGGGTGCCGGTGCCGGGGCCGTCCGGGAGCCGTGGGTCGGGTGTCGGGGCTCAGGCCGCCCCGCGGACCGCCTCCAGGGCCGCCGCCACGCTCGCCTCGATGTCCCGGACCGGGTAGAACACCTCGCGCACCGTCCGGTCCCGGTCCACCAGCAGCGTCAGCCGCTTGATCCGGGTCACCCCCGCCGCGCGGAACGTCGGCAGCCGCAGCGCCGTCACCAGGTCGAGTCCCGCGTCCGACAGCAGCGGGAAGCGCAGCCGCTCCTGCTCCGCGAACTCCCTCTGCTCGTCGGGGCGCTGGGTCGAGACGCCGTGCACGGTGGCGCCGGCCGCGGTGAACTCCGCGAGCCGGTCGCGGAACGTGCACGACTCCAGGGTGCAGCCCCGCGCGCCCGGGATCCCCGCCCAGTCGGGCGGGTAGGACTCCGGCCGGGCGTGGGCGCCCGGGAAGCAGTACAGGACGGTGAAGGGCGTGTCCGCGACCGGGTCGCGGAGCTCGCCGAACCGGTCCGGCAGCAGCAGCTCGGGCAGTCGGGTGCCGCGCAGCGCGTGGACCCGTACCGCCTCCTTCGAGGACTCCTCCGTCGTCGCCGTCATCTCTCCCTCTCCCAGGACCCAGGTGTCACCCCAGTCCTGGAGGGCCACCAGGACGGGCAGCAGGCCCCGTCCGCGCGGGGTCAGCCGGTACTCGTGCCGCACCGGGCGCTCCTGGTACGGCTCGCGCGTCAGCACCCCCGCCTCGACCAGCATCTTCAGTCGCTCGGTGAGGACCTTGCGGGACATGCCGAGTTCGCGCTGGAGCTCGTCGAAGCGGTGCACGCCGCGCGCGGTGTCGCGCACGATCAGCAGCGTCCACCAGTCGCCCACGACGTCGAGCGCCTGGGCGATGGAACAGTCCGCGTCGCCGAGGTGCGTGCGCTGGGCCATGGGTACTCCTTCGTCCGTTGACCCCAGGCTGCCATGCTGACATAGTCCGTTCCTAAAGGGAACTTACTCGGGGAATGCGGGGGTGCGGTGTGCCGCAGGGGTTCAAGGGCGTACCGAGGGTCGTGTGGCTGCTGGCCGCGGGAGTGTTCGTCAACGCCGTCGTCAGCTTCACGTTCGTCTTCGTCTTCCTCTACCTGACCGGCCCGCGCGGCCTCGGCGCCGCCGAGGCCGGCGTCGTCACGGGGATCGGGGGCGTCGGCCTGGTCGCCGGCAACTTCACCGGCGGCTGGTACGGCGACCGCTTCGGCCACCGCCGCGTCCTGCTCGCCGCCTCCACCCTCGGCGGCCTGACCCTGATGGCCTTCCCGCTGCTCACCACCCCGCTGCTGTACGCGGCCCTGCCGCTGGCCCAGTACGCCTCCGGCGTGGTCCGCGCCGCCAACGCGGCCCTGGTGGCCGTGACCGTCCCCGAAGGGAACCGCCGCCAGGCGTTCGCCGTCGTACGGTGCGCGGCCAACGGTGGTTTCACCCTCGGCCCGCCGCTGGGCGCCCTGGTCGCGAGCGGCCTCTCGTACGAGTGGCTCTTCGTCGGCGACGGCCTCGGCACCCTCTTCTTCGCCCTCTGGACCGCCCGGGCCGTACCCGCCCGGGGCGCCGTCCGCAAGGGCGCCGCGGCCCCGGACGGGGGTCTGGGCCGCGGCGTCCTCGCGGAACTGTGGGCCCGCCCCGCCGTGCCCGTGCTGCTCGTGGCGATCATGGTGGTGGACGTCGTCTACCGGCAGCAGTACTTCACCTTCCCCGTCTTCCTCGCCGACCACGGCCTCGACGTGCGCGCCTTCGGCCTCGTCATCGCCCTCAACGGGGCCGTCGTCCTGCTGCTGGAGCTGCCCGCCGCCGTCGCCCTGCGCGACCGGCCGCCGCTCGCGGTCATCGGCACCGGACTCGTCCTCGTCGGAGCCGGGTACGCGGCGCTGATCACGGGCGCCGGGCCGGTTGCCGCCGTCGCGATGATGGTGCTGCTGAGCCTCGGCGAGATCCTCTACAAGACCACCGCCACCGCCTACGTCGCCGATCAGGCCCCCGAACACGCCGTCGGCCGGTTCCAGAGCCTGTACGCGGGGGTCTCGGTCTGCGGCGTCGTCATCGGACCCTCCGCGGGCGGAGCCCTCTACGCGGCCGCCCCCGGGCTGCTGTGGCCCCTGTGCGCGGCGCTGGCGGGCGGCGCCGGCGCGGTCGTCATCGGGCTCTCGCTGCGGCAGGCCCGACGCGCCGCGCGACCGTCACATGAGACCGGTTCGCGACCGCGGGCCGTCGCCGGTTAGGTTTCGGGCATGACTGCTACGCGTACCACCGGCGCCGTCGCCGCCGGACTTGCCACCCTCACCGCCGACGGCACCGTCCTCGACACCTGGTTCCCCGCCCCCGAGCTGGTCGCCGAGCCCGGCCCGGCCGGAACCGAGCGCCTCACCGCCGAGCGCGCCGTGGAGCTCCTCGGCGCCGCCGCTGCCAAGGCCATCCGCTCGGACGCGGTCCGCGGTGTCGAGGTCGTAGCCGTCCGCACGGTGATCGCCTCCCTGGAGGACAAGCCGCTCGACGCCCACGACGCGTACCTGCGCCTGCACCTGCTGAGCCACCGCCTGGTCAAGCCGCACGGCCAGAACCTGGACGGCGTCTTCGGCCTGCTGACCAACGTCGCCTGGACCTCGCTGGGCCCGGTCGCCGTCGACCAGGTCGAGACCGTCCGCCTGAACGCCCGCGCCGAGGGCCTGCACCTCCAGGTCACCTCGATCGACAAGTTCCCGCGCATGACCGACTACGTCGCCCCCAAGGGCGTGCGCATCGCCGACGCGGACCGCGTCCGCCTCGGCGCGCACCTCGCCGAGGGCACCACCGTCATGCACGAGGGCTTCGTCAACTTCAACGCCGGCACCCTCGGCACCTCCATGGTCGAGGGCCGCATCTCCGCGGGCGTCGTCGTCGGCGACGGCTCCGACATCGGCGGCGGCGCGTCCACGATGGGCACCCTCTCGGGCGGCGGCAAGCAGATCATCTCGATCGGCGCGCGCACCCTGATCGGCGCCGAGGCCGGCGTCGGCATCGCGCTGGGCGACGAGTGCGTCGTCGAGGCGGGCCTCTACGTGACCGCGGGCACCCGCGTCACCCTGCCGGACGGCCAGATCGTCAAGGCCCTGGAGCTGTCCGGCGCCAACAACATCCTCTTCCGCCGCAACTCGGTGACCGGCGCCGTCGAGGCCCGCCCGTACAAGGCGGCCTGGGGCGGCCTCAACGAGGTACTGCACAGCCACAACTGACCCTCGCGGGCCGGTACGCGCGGAGCCCCCCACCCGACCGGGTGGGGGGCTCCGTCCGCTCGTCCGGTGCGCCCGGGCAGGGCCGCGCGGGGCTCCGGGGGAGGGGCGTCAGCGCAGCGGGATCGTCCGGACCAGGCCGGCGAAGGCCTCCTGCTCCGCCTCGGTCAGCTCCACCGACTCCATCGGGTGCGACTGCGGACCGCGCTGGACCGGGATGACCGACAGGCCCTCGTGGCCGGCCGGCTCGGGGTGGTGGAAGCGGCTGTCCCACAACATGTGGCCGAGGCCGACGATCCATACGAGCGCGGCCACGAACAGGATCGCGAGGCCGATTTCCTGGGCGGGCGAGATGGAGGGGAACACGCGGTCCTCCGCGGGGTGCGAGCGGGACGAGCCGGTACGAATACGGGTGGAAGATCGGGCGTGCGCATACTCAACCACCACAACCGGCCCATTCGGGAAGGATGTGGCGAGGCTCACGCCAGTGCCGAAAGTCCCTGGTTGTCCCGCGACACCCACCGGCCCGCGCCCACCCGACGGCGCCGTTCCCACCCCGGAACGCGGGCAGGGGGCCCGGGCGGGACGGCGCCCGGGCCCCCTGCGGTCCGTGGGTACTACGGACGGAAGCGCAGCACCTGCGGGTCGTGGTCGCTGTTCTGCGCCGCGAACTCCGCGTTGATGTGCACGCTGTCGTACGTGAAGGTCTTGATCGCCGGGCTGGTCAGGATCTGGTCCAGCACCTGCGCGTTGCCCTGGTACACGTAGGAGTACCGTTCCGCCTTCGGCAGCGACTTGATCGCCGGGTACAGGGCGCCGCCGTCCGCGAGGGCGTCCGTCGTCGCCGAGAACTCGAAGTCGTTGATGTCACCGAGGACGAGCACGTTGGCGTTCTTCTGCGCCGCCAGGACGTCCTTGACGAAGCCGTTCACCGCCTGGGCCTGGAGCAGGCGCTTGGCCTCCGAGGAGCGCACCGGCGGCTGGTGGTGCGAGGTCAGGCCCTCGTCGCCGCCCTTCGAACCGAAGTGGTTCGCGATCACGATGACCGGCTTGCCCTTGAAGGAGAACTCGCCCGCCAGCGGCTTGCGGCTGTCGGCCCACGCGGGGTTCGCCGGGTCGACGCGGCCGGGGGAGTGGGTCAGCGCGGCCTTGCCGTTCACCGTGGTCACGCCGGTCGCCGTCACCGCGTCGCCCGGGGCGCGCTCGGTGAAGGAGACCCGCGCCGGGTTGAAGAGGAACACCTGACGGATGTTGCCGCCGGGCTCGCCGCCGTCCTTGTTGTTCTCCGGGTTGACGGTCC
Source organism: Streptomyces sp. NPDC057939 (assembly GCF_042887545.1). Classification (NCBI taxonomy): domain Bacteria; kingdom Bacillati; phylum Actinomycetota; class Actinomycetes; order Kitasatosporales; family Streptomycetaceae; genus Streptomyces; species Streptomyces sp. NPDC057939. Next base: position 91,120 of record NZ_JBHVPG010000008.1, on the reverse strand, counting down.
GCCACTGGTAGGCCGGGCCGCCGGCCGCCGCGATGGCCGCCGTGAACTTCGTCAGCGTCTGCTCGGCCGTGACCACGCCGTCGTTCTTGGCGCCGTTGTCGTCCTGGATCTCCTCCAGGGCCAGGATGTCCGGGGAGGCGAGGTTCTCCACGACGGCCTTGGCCAGCGCGTCGAACTTCTCCTGCGGGTCGGTCGGGTCGAGGTTCTCGACGTTGTACGTGGCCACCGCGAGCTCGTTCGCCGCCTGCGCCTTGGTCTTCTCGGGGGCGAGGGTGCCCGCCTTGACGGTGCCCAGGGTGCGCGCCACCAGCGTGTAGCCGCCGAACTGGTTGAAGTCCAGGGGGCCCTCGGTGGTGCCGGTCAGCTTGTCGCCGACGTTGGCGACCGGGAAGGGCTGCTGCGCGACGGGCGCGAGCTGCTGGATCTGGAGGCGACCGGTGTTCTGGGACTCGTACGAGCCGTAGATCGTCCCGCCGCGCTTGGCGGTGTTCTCCCAGCCCTTCACCGTGACCCACAGCTCGGAGTACGGGTCGGTGGCGCCGACGACGCGCGAGGTGCCGATCTTGACGTTCATGCCCTCCAGCGACTCGTAGTGGTCGAGCGCGTAGCGCGAGGGGTCCAGCGCCAGGCCGTTGATGCTGCCGCCGGCGGCGGTGTCGCCGGCCGGGGCGTACTCGGCGGGGACCGTGTACTCGTTGATGGCGGTGGCCCGGGGCAGCGCGTTGCCCGAGGAGACCACGGTGACCGTCGGCTTGGAGATCTGGGTGGCCGACTGGTTGCCGGAGTTGACGCCACCGGGGACGTACTCGCCGACCGTGCCCGAGACCTTGACCGCGTCGCCGACGGCGACGGTCGGGACCGAACTGGTGAAGACGAAGACGCCCTCGCTGGTCGCGGCGTCGTCGTCGGCGGCGTCGTCGGCGGACTGGATCCAGAATCCGCGCGAACCGTACGTGCGCACGCCCGTGACGATGCCCTCGACGTCGGCGACGGCCTTGCCGTTGAGCGGGGATATCCGGGTCGTGCCCTGGATGTCGTGAATGCGTATCGGATCGGCGGACACGGCGCCTTCGGCCGCGTCGGCGGTACCGACGAGCAGGCCGGTGGCCAGCGCGGTGGCGACGAGGGCCGCGACGGCGGCGGAACGGGGATGCGAGGAGCGCATGGGCGGGAACTCCGGTGTGTGGAGGAGGTGGAGGGTGAACCCTGAGGGTCCCGATACATCTACGCGCGTCAATTTCCTGGGTGACCATCGACGTTGTCAAGGCCTCCAGGGGATACACCGGTCGACTGTGGGATGAACCAAAGGCGATGGCCCCCCGGAGCTGCCCGAATTGCGTCTACGCTGGGTCGCCGTACGAGGCCTGACGGCCCGGCACCGGCCCCGGAACGGGCCCCTGCGGGGGCCCGCCCGGGCGGGGCCGTCCCGTCGGGCCGCCGTGTTCAACACCCCACGTCCCGTCGTGTTCAAGGCCCCACATCCCGTCGTGTCCGAGGAGAACCACCCCATGTCCGCAGAGCCGCACCCCACGCTGCCGCCGGTACGGCTGCACTCCGATGCGGAGCTGGCCCGCGACGCCCTCGTCGCCCCGCTGTTCGCCCGTGCCGTCCGGCTCGCCCGCTGGGCCGGGCCCGACACCCGCGTCGACGTCGGCGGTGAACTCGTCGCCGAGCAACTGCCCGAGGCCGCCGCCGTGCTCGGCCTCGACCCCGCCGACGAGGACGGACCCGTCCACGCGAGTCAGGCCTGGCGGGTGGCCGTGGACACCGGGCTGGTCGACGTGACCGAACCCGAGGAGGACACCGGCGACGGCGCCGAGGGCGGGGAGCCGGAGTACGGCACCGCCGCCCCCGGGGAGGACCTTGCCCTGCTGGCCGGCGGGGCACCCGGCGACGTGCTCGACCTGTGGCTGGCGGCCCTGGACACCGTTCTCGCGGACGCCGCCGTACCCGACCTGGACGACCTCGTCGACGCCATGGACGAGGGCGGCGAGATCGACTTCGACCGGCTGGACTGGAACCCGCAGCGCGAGGCCGACTTCCTCGACGGCGTCCTCGCCAACCTCTACCTGCTCAGCGTCACCGAGGGCGGCGCGGGCGAGGCGCCGGTGCCCCTCCCGGTGCTCGCCGCGTCGATGATCGTCCCCGACGACATGGGTGACCCCAGTGACGCCGTGCTGGAGCAGGTGTCGGACGCGATGATGCGCCTCGACGACCAGTTCCGGCAGCTGGAGCCGATCGGACTGGTCGAGTTCCGGCCCGTCGACGAGGCCCTGATGGTGGAAGCCGAGGAGTTCCCCGCGACCGAGGGCGCCGACGCCCCGGCCGCGGCCGGGGAATCCGGCGGGCGGGACGACGACGAGGACGTCTCCCGGTACGGCATGGTCCGGCTGACCCCGCTCGGCCTGTACGGCGTCCGCGCCCGCATGCTGGAGGCCGGGGTGGAGGCCCCGGCGATCGGGGAACTCGCCGACAAGGGCGCCGACACCCTCCTCGACGCGGTCTCCTTCTATCCGGAGGGCGCCGCCCAGGCCGAGATCGAGCAGTGGCTGGCCGGTCGTGACATGCCCGCCGCGGTCGCCGAACTGCTCGCCGCGGCCCGCGGGGTGGACGAGGGCGGCCCGCTGCGCCGGCTGCGCTGCCAGCAGGCGCTCGCCCCCGCCGGACCGGAGGCCGAGGACGCCGTCCGGGCCGTGCTGGACGACCCGGAACTCGGCGGGCTCGCGCGGGTCTGGCTGGCCGAACGCGGGGCGGCCGACGTACCGGCGCCGGACGGGACCATGGTGTTCTGGCTGACCGTCGACACGATCGCGGCGCAGCTCGCCGCGGACGGCGAGACGGAGGAACTCCCGCTGCTGATGCAGTCGTTGACGGAGCACCACACGGGCTTCTTCGACCAGGTCTGGCGGGTGGAGCACCCGGCGACGGCGTACGTCCTGGAGGCCATGGGGCGGCTGCACCCGGACAAGAAGGCGTCCAAGGAGGCCCGCAAGGCCGCGTTCAAGGCCCGCTCCCGGCAGCCCTGACCCGCCGGGCCCGCGCACGGGGGCCACTTCGACCGGGGGCCACTTCGACCGGGGGACGCGTCCGGCGGCGCGTCGGGGACCCACAACAGGCCGTTCCCCGGGTCGGAGTGCGCCATTCCGGGCGCTCTCAAGGGGACCTTCCGCATTTCTGGGTAGTTCAGCGGCCGTTCACGTACGGGCGGGAGCGTGTGCGCCGACGACCGTACGTCAGGCGCGCCACCTCCCCACCCCTGGAGACCCGATGCCCCTCAGTCGCAGAGACTTCACCGCCCGCACCGCGCTCGCCGGCGCGGGCGTCGCCCTGACCGGAACAGTCGGCGCGCTCGCCACCGCCCCCGGGGCCCTGGCGGCCGGTGACGGAACGCGGCACGACGAGCAGGGCCGCCCGCCCGGCCCCGGCTACGGCCCCCTCCTCCCGGACCCCGCCGGACTGCTCGCGCTACCGGCCGGTTTCACCTACCGGGTGATCACCCACAGTGGCGTCACCACGCTCGAATCCGGTGAGAGCACCCCCTCCAACCACGACGGCACGGCCGCCTTCGAGGGGCATCGGGGGGTCACCCTCCTGGTGAACAACCACGAGCTCAAGGGCCCGCGCACGGGCTGGAAGCACCCCGTCCCGCTCGCCGAGGGCCTCGTCTACGACCCGGCCGCCGCGGGCGGCTGCACGGTCGTCGAGGTCCGGCGCGGCGGAGAGGTCGCCGAATGGGTGGGCATCGCCGGCACCTCCACCAACTGCGCGGGCGGCTCGACCCCGTGGGACACGTGGCTGACCTGCGAGGAGAACTCGGACCTGGCCGGCAGGAACGGCATGACCAAGGACCACGGCTACGTCTTCGAGGTCGATCCGTGCGACCGGCGGGCCAACCGCGACCCGCGCCCCATCAAGGCCTTCGGGCGGTACGACCACGAGGCCGTGGTCATCGACCCGCGCCAGGGCCACGCCTACCTCACCGAGGACGCCTCCGGCCCCAACGGGCTGCTCTACCGCTGGACCCCGCCGCGCGGGTTCCGCCACGGGCGCGGCAGGCTGCGTACGCTCGCCGCCGACGCCGGAGTGCTCGCCGCCGCCAAGTGCTTCGACAGTTCGGGCCGCTTCGTGGACGACCTCTCGCGGGCGACGCGGATCGGCACGGTGTTCGGGGTCGACTGGTCGCCGGTCGCCGACCGCGACGCGCGGGCGGTACCGGTGCGCAAGCAGTTCGCCGACGGCGCCATCACCCGGGGGCGCAAGCTGGAAGGCATGTGGTGGGCCGACGGCGGGGCCTACTTCGTCTCCTCGTACGCGCGGGAGGAGAGCCCGGGCGCCGCGCACGACGGCCAGGTGTGGTTCTACGACCCCAAGCGGCGCACGGTCCGACTGACCGTCCTCATCGGGGTGAACGCCGACCCGTCGACCGGCGGTGGGTACGACGGCCCCGACAACATCACCGTGTCGCCGTACGGCGGGCTGGTCATCGCGGAGGACGGCAGCGGCCTGCAGCACCTGTTCGGCGCCACGGAATCGGGCCGCACCTATCCGTTGGCGCGCAACGAGCTGAACATCGGGTCGGCCGAGGAGCCGGAGTACTCGGAGTTCACCGGGGTGTGCTTCTCCCCGGACGGACGCACCCTGTACGCCAACATCCAGGACCCGGGCATCATGCTGGCCGTCACCGGACCGTGGCGGCGCGGGCGCTGAGGCCGCGGCGGGTGAGGGGCGGGGGCGGCGCGGCCCGGCTACTGGGCCGCGCCGGCCTCGGCGCTGGCCGTGGCCCACTCCTCCAACAGGAATTCGTAGGCGTCCGAGGGCCACTCGCCGTCCACCCGCGTCTCCACGAGGTGCCGGATCGCCTCGTTCGCCTCGGCGGCGGACGGGCGCGCGGGACCCGCGGGCCGGAGTGTTTTCTGCATGGGTCAAGGCTACGGGCGGGCACCGGCGCAGACTTCCGAATTACGGGTGTGGTCGATCACCCGGTACGGACGCCCGTAGCGCCATGTGCCCGCCCACCTGCTCAGAGTGCCTGTGAACCGGGCTTCACCATGCCGCGCACTGTGCGGGACTTCACAAAGTCCCCGAGGGCCGTCATCTCCCATTCGCCGGAGAACTGCTTGATCAGCTTCGCCATCATGACGCCGGTCTGCGGCTCGGCGCCCGTGAGGTCGAAGCGCACCAGCTCCTCGCCGCTCGCCGCGTCGATCAGACGGCAGTAGGCCTTGGCGACCTCGGTGAACTTCTGCCCGGAGAAGGAGTTGACGGTGAAGACGAGGCCGGTGGCGTCGGCGGGCAACCGGCCGAGGTCCACGACGATCACCTCGTCGTCCCCGGCGCCCTCACCGGTCAGGTTGTCGCCGGAGTGCTTGATGGAGCCGTTCAGGATGGACAGCTTGCCGAAATAGCAGCTGTCGAGGTGGTTGCGCTGCGGGCCGTACGCGATGACGGACGCGTCGAGGTCGATGTCCCGGCCGCGGAACGCGGGCTCCCAGCCCAGGCCCATCTTGACCTGCGACAGCAGCGGGCGGCCGCCCTTGACGAGGGACACCGTCTGGTTCTTCTGGAGGTTGACCCGCCCCTTGTCGAGGTTGATCTTCCCGGCGCCGGGCGCGGCGGCCACCGGCGGGGCCGACGGGGGCACGGGCGGGGCCGAGGGGGTGGTGGGGGCCGCGGGGGTCGTGGGACCGCCGATCCACGGGGAGACCTGGTGCTGGGTGGGCGGCGCGGGCGGCGCCGGGGGCGCGGCCGGCGTGACGGGAGCGACGGCGGCCACCGGAGCCGGTTCGTCCTCCACCGAGACCCCGAAGTCGGTCGCGATCCCGGCGAGACCGTTGGAGTACCCCTGGCCGACCGCGCGGACCTTCCACGCGCCGCCCCGCTGGTACACCTCGACGACCACGAGCGCCGTCTCGGAACCGAGCTGCGGCGGGGTGAAGGTGGCGATCACCGAGCCGCCGACCGCGTCCCGCACGGTGGCGGTGGGCTCGACGCCCTGGAAGGTCTGCCCGGCGGCGTCGGGGCTGGCCGTGACCACGATGCGCTCGATGCCCGGCGGCAACGCGGCGGTGTCCACGGTGATCGAGTCGGGCGCCGACCCGCCTCCGGACCGGTAGGTGATACCGGGGCCGGACGGCTGGTTGTAGAAGATGAAGTCGGCGTCGGAACGCACCTTGCCGTCCGCCGTGAGGAGGAGTCCCGACACGTCGAGCCGCACCGGGGCAGCCACGTCCACCGTCACACGGGCGGTATTGAGCGGCAGGTTGGAACCAGGGGTCATAGCGGTCATGCCGGGTGAACGACCGGAGGGGCTTTGCCGTTCCCTTACCCTCGTGGCCAATTTCAGTGCCGGTTGCGCGGGTGGTTCTTCGCCATGCGCTCGTTGCCGAACTTGTAGGCGCCGGTCCAGCGGGCCATGACGAGCTGCGCGTCGCCGGACTCCACCTCGGCCAGGAACTTGGCGGCCCGACCACCGCGCAGGGTGCCCGCGTCACGGCCCCGGTGCGTGATGACCACGGTCCCGTCCCGGTGCGTCTCGTACGTGAATCCCTGTGGCTTCGGCATGGGTGGCAGCCTGCCGGGGCGCGGGCGGGCCGGCAACGCAATTACCGGCGGCCGGTCCGCCCGGCGGCCGGTCCGCCCGGCGGCCGGTCCGCCCGGCGGCCGGTCGGCCCGGTGGTCGGTGCGCCCGCGCCGGTGTGCGGCGCGGGCGGTGCCCGGTGCCCCGGGTCAGGCGCCGGTCACGCGGCGCGGGACGCCGAGGGGGTTGGCCTCGCGCAGTTCCGGGGGGAGCAGGGCGTCAGGGACCGACTGGTAGACCACCGGGCGCAGCCAGCGCTCGATGGCGGTGCCGCCGACCGAGGTGGAATGGGAGGTGGCGGCCGGGTAGGGGCCGCCGTGGTGCTGGGCCGGGGCCACGGCCACCCCGGTGGGCCAGCCGTTCACCACGATCCGGCCCGCGAGCCGCGTGACCTGCCGGATCAGCTCGGCGGCCGGACCCGGAGCCCCCTCGCCCTCGGCGCGGGACAGCTGGAGGGTGGCGCTCAGGTTCCCGCCCAGGCGCCCCAGCACGTCGGCCGCCTCGTGCTGTCCGGCGTACCGGACCACGACGGTGACCGGGCCGAAGCACTCCTCCAGCAGCAGCTCGTGCCCGGCGCCCTCCAGCAGCTCGCGGGCGGCGACGTCCAGGAAGCCCGGGACGACGGCGTGCTCGCCGTGCGGGCCCGCGGCGACCGGGGCGGCCACGCCGGGCAGGGTCGCGCGCTCGCGGACCCCCGCGAGGAAGTTCTCCCGCATCCGGTGGTCGAGGAGCACGCCCGGTCCGCCGTCCCCGAGGGCCTTGGCGAGCGCTGCGGTCAGTCGGTCGCCGTCCGCGCCCTCGGGAACCAGGACCAGTCCGGGCTTGACGCAGAACTGGCCCACGCCCAGCGTGACGGCCCCCGCCAGCCCGGCGCCGATCTCCTCGGCGCGCTCGGCGGCGGCCGCCGGGGTGACGACGACGGGGTTGAGGGAGCCCAGCTCACCGTGGAAGGGGATCGGCACGGGGCGGGCCGCGGCCGCGTCGAACAGGGCCCGCCCGCCGCGCACGGAGCCCGTGAAGCCGGCGGCGCCGACCAGCGGGTGGCGGATCAGCTCCGGGCCGGCGTCGAAGCCGTGGATCAGGCCGATCACGTCGGCGGGCAGCCCGGCCGACACGGCGGCCCGGCGCAGCAGCGAGACGCACAGTTCGGAGGTGGCGGGGTGGTCGGGGTGCGCCTTGACGACGACGGGGCAGCCCGCGGCCAGGGCGCTCGCGGTGTCGCCGCCGGGCACGGAGAAGGCCAGCGGGAAGTTGGAGGCGGCGAAGACGGCGACCACGCCCAGCGGCACCTTGTAGCGGCGCAGTTCGGGGCGGGGCGGGGTGAGCGAGGCGTCGGCCCGGTCGATGCGCACGTCGAGGTGGGAGCCCTCGTCGACGGCGTCGGCGAAGGCCCGCAGCTGTCCGCCGGTACGGGCCAGCTCGCCGGTGAGCCGGGCCGTGCCCAGCGCGGTCTCGGCGTCGGCGGTCGCGACGACGAGGTCGGCGGAGCCGTCGAGGAGGTCCGCGGCGCCGCGGAGGAAGGCGGCGCGGGCGGAGGCGTCGGCGAGTGCGCCGCGAGCGGCGTGCGCCGCGCGGACGGCGTCGTCCACCTCGCGGGGTGTGGCTTCCGCCGCAACCCGTTCGCGCTGCTTCCCGGTGCGGGGGTCCACACTCCAGACTGGGTTCGCTGCCATCGCCCGCTACCTCCTGGATCGTTCAGTATTCTGAACGCCGTTCCGGTGGATGAATGATCACTTCTGCTGCGGAGCCTATTTCCGCGTCCACCGCGTGACAAGAGGCGATCAGAGCCGACCAGAGGGGAACCAGGCGTATGACGACAGCCGAGCCGGAGGGCCCTGCCGCCGCGGAGGACGTGGCGGGCGGGCACGGCGTGGAAGGCGTGGAACGTGCGGTCGGGGCGGACGGCACGGGTGGCGGGGACGGCGGGGAGGGTGCGGGCGGGCCCGGTGGTGTCCCGGCGGCGCCGGTGAAGTCGGCGGTCCGAACCGTGCTGCTGCTGGAACACTTCGCGGCACGACCGGGCCTGCACAGCCTCGCCGACATCCAGAGCGACCTCTCCCTGCCCAAGTCCAGCCTCTACATGCTGCTGCGCACCCTGGTGAGCCTCGGATGGGTGGAGACGGACGCCACCGGCACCCGGTACGGGATCGGCGTCCGGGCCCTGCTGGTCGGCAGCTCGTACATCGACGGGGACGAGGTCGTCGCGGCGGCCCGGCCGACCCTGGACCGGCTCTCCGACGACACGACCGAGACCATCCACCTGGCCCGGATGGACGGGACGAGCGTCGTCTACCTCGCCACCCGCCAGTCGCAGCACTACCTGCGGCCCTTCACCCGGGTGGGACGCCGGCTGCCGGTCCATTCGACGGCGCTCGGCAAGGCGCTGCTGGCCACGCACACCGACGAGGAGGTGCGCAGGCTGCTGCCGCGGCGGCTGGAGGCCGTCACGCAGCACACCATCACCGACCGGGAGCAACTGGTGGAGGAGCTGGCGCTGGTGCGGGAGCAGGGGTACGCGGTGGACCGCGAGGAGAACACGCTCGGACTGCGCTGCTTCGGTGTGGCGGTGCCGTACCGCACGCCGGCGCGGGACGCGGTGAGCTGCTCGGTGCCGGTGGCCCGGCTGACGGCGGGGCACGAGCAGGTGATCAAGGCGGCGCTGTTCGAGGCCAGGGACCGGCTGTCCGTGGTGACGCGGCGCATGTGACGGGGTGACCGGGGCGGGGTGACGGGGCGGCGGGACTCCGGGGGACCCGGTGGATGCGCGGGTACCTCCCCCACGCGGGGGAGACGGTTCACCTTCGTGGGGGAGGTGGCGGGGCCGCGGGCACGGGACCGTTGGCGCATGACCACACGAGTTCTCCGCCCCACGTACGCGACACGGCCGCCGGTCCCCGCCCCGGGCACCGGCCGGCGGATCCTGCGGGCCGTCGCCCTGGCTTCGACGGTGCCCTACCTCGCCCTCAAGGCGGCCTGGGTGGCGGGGAGTCACATGGGGATACCCGAGGGCAGCGTGCTGCGCGAGAACGGGCCGGTCGTCGTCGTGGCGAACACCGCGACCCTGGCCATGGACGCCTGCCTGATCGTGCTCGTGCTGGCGCTCACCCGCCCCTGGGGCATGCGCGTACCGGGATGGCTGCTGACCGTCCCGGTGTTCGTCGCCACCGGACTGCTGACCCCGATCCTCATCGGTTTCCCGGGGCAGATGCTGCTCCGAACCGTGGGGCTGGGGGCCGGGGAGGCCGTGCGGGCGGCGCGGGACCCCTTCCTCGACCCGTGGGTGTTCACCGTCGTCTACGGAGGCTTCACGATCCAAGGCCTCGCCCTGGCCGGTCTGTTCGTCCCCTATGCGCGGGAGCGTTGGGGCGGGCGAGGACCGGGTGCGCCGCGGCGCCGGCTCCCGTCACCCACGGGGGTGGTGGCGGGAGCCGGCGCGGTCATGGGCACTGCGGTCGGCGCGGTGCACCTGTACTGGGCCTTCGGGGGGACGGCCTGGCTGCCCGCCGCGCGCATCGCGGAGCACTCCGCGGAGACGGGCGTGGTGTCGGTGGCCCACGCCGCGTGCGCGCTGGCCGCCGGGGTGGGGGCGGTGATGCTGGCGAGGGGCGGGAAGCGCCGGGCGCGTTGGCCGCTGGCCCTGACCTGGGTCGGTGGGTCCGCGGCCGCCGCCTGGGGGCTGTGGATGCTGACGACGCAGCTCGGGTTGGACTTCGGTCCGACCGAACCCCCCACCGCCATGATCATGCTGACCTACGCTGGCCAGACGCTCACCGGGTTGCTCGCGGCCGCCGTCCTGATCCGGTACCTCGGCTCGGACCGCGCGGCCTGAGGGGGAGGCGATGCCGGGGGGCGGCGCGGGGGTGGGGCCCACCGCGGGGACCGGGGCGGGAGCGGAGGATCCGGACGGGCAGGGTGCCGGGGCGCCCCGGGCGCCCCGGGCGGGTGCGACGGAGCGGGGAGTGCGGATGTCGGGAGCGTGCGGGCGGGGGGCGTGGGGGCCGGGGGTCGCGGGCGTGGCACGGCTTCGGGCGGTGGTGGGGGAGCGGGTTCGGCTGCGGTGGGTGCACCTGATCCTCGGCGGCGCGATGCTGATGCCCTACTTCCTCCTCGCCGATGTCGGGGCCGGCCTGTTCTCCGGCGGGGGCCAGGTGGTCAGTTCCCTGCCGCGAGCCCTCCTCAGCTACGCCGTGGCACTCCCGATGGCCGCCGCCACGGCCCTGTTCGGGCCGGTCCGGCCGCTGTCGGTGGCCGCCGTACGGTCCATGTGCGGGGTGCCGGGGGAGCGGCTGGCCGAGGGGCCCGCCCGGTCCTGGGCCGCGCGGTGGCGGGCCTCGGCCTGGTGGACCCTGCACCTGGGGGTCGGCGCGCTGGTCAGCGGGCTCAGCCTGGCGCTGCCGCCGATGGCGGTGCTGCTGATGGTGCTGCCGTTCTCGGAGCGGCTGCGGGAGTCCCCGGTCGCGGGGGGCTGGTTCCGTACCGGGGGCTCGGTGTACGCGGCCCCCCTGCTCGGGGCGGGGGTCCTGGTGGGGCTCACCCTGTGCGCCGTCGGGGCCGGGGCGCTGCTGGCCCGGTGCGCCCCCCTGCTGCTCGGACCGACCGCGGCGGACCGGCTGGCCGCCGCCGAGGAACGGGCCGCCGACCTGGCGGTGCGCAACCGGCTGGCCCGGGAACTCCACGATGCCGTCGGGCACGCGCTGAGCGCAGTCACCCTCCAGGCGAGCGCGGCCCGCCGCGTACTCGACCGCGATCCGGAGTTCGTCCGGGAGGCGCTCGCCGCGATCGAGGACACCACCCGGCGCACGGTCGGCGAGCTGGACGCGGTCCTCGGGCTCCTGCGGGACGGCGACCCGGCCCGCGCCGAGGTCGCTCCCGCCCCGACCCTGGCCTCCGACCTCACCGGGCTGCTGGCCCGCACCCGGGCCGGTGGCACCACCGTCACCGCCCACCAGGACCCCGGCCCGGCCGGTGACTGGGCGCACCTGCCCGCCATCACCTCCCGCGAGGCGTACCGCATCGTCCAGGAGGGCCTCAGCAACGCCCTGCGCCACGGCGGGGGCCCCGTCGTCCTGTCGATCGTCGTCCGCGTCCGCGACGCACACCGTGAACTGGAGATCACCATGACCAATCCGCCGACCACCCTTCCCTCCGCGCACGGGGGAGGGGCACCTGAGCCGCGCACGGGCGGCGGCCGCGGACTGCGGGGCTCCGCGGAGCGGGCCGCGCTCCTCGGCGGCCTCATCGAGGCCGGACCGCACGAGGGCCTGTGGCGGCTGCGGGCGGTCCTGCCGCTCGGCGGGGTCGCGCGATGAGCCGGCCGCCGCTGCGCATCGTCCTCGCCGACGACGAGCGCATGGTCCGCACCGCCCTCCGGGTCATCCTGGAGGCCGAACCGGACATGGAGGTCGTCGGCGAGGCGGCCTCCGGCGCCGAGGCGGTCTCGGTGGTCCGCTCCCTGGCCCCCGACGTGGTGCTGATGGACGTCCGGATGCCCGGGGCGGACGGCATCCGGGCCACCGAGCAGATCCTGCGGACCATGGAAACGCCGCCCAGGATCGTGGTGGTCACCACCTTCGAGAACGACGCCTACGTGTACGACGCGCTGCGCGCGGGCGCCGCCGGGTTCCTCCTCAAGCGGGCCGACCCGGACGAGCTGATCGGCGCGGTCCGTCTCGTCGCCCGCGGGGACTCGCTGCTCTTCCCGTCAGCCGTCCGCACCCTGGCCGCGGCGCACGCGGCGGCCACCCCGCCCGCCGCCCCGGCCTGGGCGGCCCGGTTGACGGAGCGGGAGGCGGACGTCCTGCGCCTGATGGCCACGGGCCTGTCCAACCACGAGCTGAGCGAGCGGCTCGGGGTGGGACCGCAGACCGTCAAGACGCACGTGGCGTCCGTCCTCGCCAAAACCGGTTCCCGCGACCGTACGCAGGCGGTCATCGCGGCCTACGAGGGGGGCTTCATCATGAAGAAAGACTGAGAACCCCGCCACAATCGGGGCAGAGCGGAACGCCCGGGGCCATTGGTGCGTCCTTCTGGGGGATGAACAAGACGATCAGGCGTGCGTCGGTCTTCTGTCTGCTTCTGGTGCTGGCCCTTTTGGTGCGGGTCACCTGGGTGCAGGCGTACCAAGGCCAGGCCCTCGCAGACGACAAACACAACCGGCGCAACCTCATCGGGCAGTACGAGAACCCGCTGGGCAACATCATCGTGGGCGGGGAGGCGATCACCGGATCGGAGAAGACGGGCGGCAAGGACTTCGCGTACAAGCGGACCTACGTCGACGGTCCCCTCTACGCGCCGATCACCGGTTACAGCTCGCAGGCCTACGGCACGACCATGCTGGAGGGTGTCTACAAGAACATCCTGAACGGCAACGACACCCGGCTGAAGACCGTGATGGACATGCTCACCAACAAGCGGGCCGACCCGGGCAACGTCCTGACCACGATCGACAAGGGTGTCCAGAAGGCCGCGTACGACGCCCTCGACGGCAAGCAGGGCTCCGCCGTGGCGATCGACCCGGCGACCGGCGCGATCCTCGCCGTCGTGAACAACCCGTCCTTCGATCCCGGTCGCATCTCGGGTGCCAACGACTCGGCCGCCTGGGAGGAACTCTCGGCCGACAAGGGCAAGGCCATGGAGAACGTCGCCCTGCGCAAGCCGCAGGCCCCCGGTTCCACCTTCAAGCTGGTCACCCTCGCGGCGGCGATCGAGAACGGGCTGATCACCAACATCGATCAGCAGACCGGGATCCAGGCCCCGTACACGATCCCCGGCACCCGTACGAACCTGCCCAGCGAGGCGGGCGACGCGGCCTGCAACAACGTCTCGGCCCGTACCGCGCTCAAGCTGTCCTGCAACAACGTCTTCGCGGAGCTGGCCTTCAAGCTGGGCCAGGACAAGATGCGCGCGATGGCCGAGAAGCTCGGCTTCAACGAGCAGATCGACACCCCGATCCGGACCAACCCGTCGAGCAAGTACCCGTCGAAGAAGATGTCCGTCGACCAGGTCGCGCAGACCGGCATCGGCCAGTTCGACGTGCAGGCCACCCCGCTCCAGATGGCCATGGTGACCGCCGCGATCCAGAACGGCGGCAAGCTGGTCGCCCCGCACGTGGTCTCCGAGGTGACCGACGCGGACGGCAACGTCCTGGAGAGCTTCAAGGACCCGAAGTCCGAAGAGGTCCTGAGCCCGAAGACGGCGTCGATGCTCGCGGACGCGATGCGCACGGTCGCCACCGAGGGCGGCGGCAAGCCCGCCCAGGTGGCGGGCGCCGAGGTGGGCGGCAAGACCGGTACCGCCCAGCGCGGCGTGAACAACAGCATCCCGCCGCTCGCCTGGTTCACCTCGTACGCCAAGGCCGGGGACAAGCAGATCGCGGTGGCCGTGATGATCGAGAACTCGGACACCGACCGCACCGAGATCGGCGGCGGCAAGCTGGCCGCGCCGATCGCCCAGAAGATGATGGCGGCCTGGGTGAAGAAGTAGCCCCGGGCACGGACACCCCCTCCCGCACGGCCCGCGCGCCGGGAACCGACCTGGTTCCCGGCGCGTTTTCCCCTCCATGATCAGGAACGCGCGCGCCGACGACGTCAACGCCATAGCCGCCCTGCACGTGCGGGCCCGGGCCACCTATTACGAGGGCCGGGTGCCGGAGGAGACCTACGCGGGTGACCTCGCGCTCGCGCGGGCCCGCGAGGCCTGGTCCCGCGCCGTGGCCAGGACCGCGCCGGAGGGCGAGGTCCTGTGCGCCGAGCGCGACGGCGAGGTCACCGGCGTCGCGGCCTTCCGCAACGCCGACGGCGAGACCACCCTCACCCAGCTCCACGTCGACCCCGACCACTGGCGCCGGGGTACCGGCGCCGCCCTCCACGAGGCCTGCCTCGACGCCTGGCGCAGGGCCGGGATCGAACAGGTCCGCCTGGAGGTCTACGGGCACAACCTCCGCGCCCAGGCCTTCTACGCGGCCCACGGCTGGGAGTCGGAGCCGCCGTCCGGTCGCACCGGCTCGCACCTCACCCTCCGGTTGCGCGTACCTCCCGTGTCCGGGGAATGAGACGCCGGGGCGAATGGTTGAAGCTCAAACCGTTCGGTTCGAACCGTTCGGCTCGAACCGTCAACCCCGGGAACCGGAGAGAAGAAGGAACATGCGCGTCGAGATCTGGAGCGACATCGCCTGCCCCTGGTGCTACATCGGAAAGGCCCGCTTCGCCAAGGGCCTGGCCGACTTCGCGCACCGCGACGAGGTGGAGGTCGTCTTCCGTTCCTTCGAACTCGACCCGGGCGGCGCCAAGGGCGTCACCGCGCCCGTCGTGGACATGCTCGCCCGCAAGTACGGCCGCACCCTCGAAGAGGCCCGCGGCATGGAGGAGCACGTGGCCTCCGCCGCCCGCGCCGAGGGGCTGACGTACCGGACCGAGGGCCGCGACCACGGCAACACCTTCGACATCCACCGCCTCCTGCACCTGGCCGCCGCCCGCGGTCGCCAGGAGGAACTGCTCGACCTGGCCTACCTCGCCAACTTCGGCGAGGAGCGCTCCGTCTTCGACCCCGAGGTCCTGGTGACCCTCGCCGTGGAGGCCGGGCTGGACGAGGCGGAGGCCCGCGCGGTCCTCGCCGACGACTCCGCCTACGCCGCCGAGGTGCGGGCCGACGAGCGGGAGGCGTCCGAACTCGGTGCCAACGCCGTGCCGTTCTTCGTCCTGGACCGCCGCTACGGCATCTCCGGCGGGCAGCCGGCCGAGGTGTTCACCCGGGCTCTGGAGCAGGCCTGGGCCGGCCGCGAGGTGGCCGAACCCGCCGCCGTCGACGCGTGCGAGCCCGACGGCTCCTGCGCCGTCCCGCAGAAGTAGGGACGGGGCCGGCTCTGGACCGGAGCGCCCCGATCCGCCATGCATAAGTGAACCTTTGGGTGAACGCGCAGAACTCGGCAATGGACTTTGGGGTGATCCTGGCGCAGAGTTGACGGCATGGGTCTTCCGCTCTCCGACGTGTCCCGCGCCGAGTTCGCGCATTCCACCACCTACCTGAACACCGCCACCTGCGGGATCCTCCCGCGGGCGGCCGTCGCCGAGGTAAGGGCCCTGGCCGACGCGGCCGGGGCCGCGGACCCCGCAGGCTTCGGCGACTTCGACCGGGTCAACCGGGTACGGGCCTCCTTCGCCCGGCTGGTCGGAGTCGACCCGGCCCGGGTGGCCGTCGGCTCGGCCGTCGCCACCCACGTCGGGCTGGTCGCCGCCTCCCTCGCGCCCGGCGCCGAAGTCCTCTGCCCCGAGAACGAGTTCGCCTCCGTCATCAACCCCTTCGCCCTGCGCGGGGACCTCAAGGTCCGCTACGCGCCCCTGGAGGGGATGGCCGGAGCCGTCGGCCCCGACACGGCGCTGGTGGCCCTCAGTGCCGTGCAGTCCGCCGACGGGCGGACGGCCGACCTCGCCGCCGTCCGCGCGGCGACGCGCGCCCACGGCGCGCGCATGCTCGTCGACGCCACCCAGGCGGCGGGCTGGCTGCCCTTCGACGCCGCGCCCTACGAGTACACCGTGACCGCCGGCTACAAATGGCTGCTCGGCACGCGCGGTGCCTCGTACCTGACGGTGTCCGAGGAGGCCCAGCAGGACCTGACGCCCCTGCACGCGGGGTGGGTGGCGGCGGAGTCCATGTGGGAAGCCACCTACGGCCCGATGCCGGAACTCGCCCACGACGCGCGCCGCTTCGACGAGTCGCCGGCCTTCCTGGCCTATCACGCCGCCGAGCCCGCACTGGCCCTGCTGGAGCGGGTCGGCATCGAGGCCGTCCACGCGCACGACACCGCCCTCGCCGCCCGCTACCGGGCCGGCCTGGCCCGTCTGGGCCACGAACCCGTGCCGGGCACGGCGCCGATCGTCTCCGTCCCCGGCCTGGCCTCCCGGCAGCCGGAACTGCTCGCCGCCGGCGTGTCCACCGCCGCCCGCGCGGGCGCGCTGCGGGCCTCCTTCCACCTCTACAACACCGAGGCGGACGTCGACCGGCTGCTCGACGTACTGGCGGCCTGACCGCCCTCGGTCCCCGTCGCCGTTCGACGGCGACGGGGACCGTACCCTGCCCCTACCGCCAGGCCGAGGCCGCCGCCGAGAGGGCCGGCGCCGGGTCGGCGGACATGGCCGCGGCCAGGGCGCGCAGGGACGCCTCGACCGCCTCCGGCGAGGCCGCCGGGCCGTAGTGGTTGACCCGGACCATCTCCGAGGCCAGCGCCCCGCCGCCCGCGGCGAGCGGGGCCGCCGGGTCCGCCGCCAGGGCCTTCGCCACCAGCGAGGAGGCGTCCGCGACCCGCAGCGTCGTCGCCACCGGAGCGGCCTGCGCGGGATCGCGCACCCAGGGGGACAGACCCAGCGCGGCGGCGCCCGCCCGCGTCGCCCGGGCCGCGCCCGCGTGCCGGGCCAGGACCCCGTCCGGGCCCTCGACCCCGATCCGCTCCAGGCAGGCCTCCAGCGCCAGCATCTCCAACTGCGCGGGCGCGTGCAGCAGCGTCCTGCGACCCCCGTCGATCCAGCGCTCCTTCCAGTCCAGGAGCGAGAGGTACGAGCGGCGCGGGGCCGCCGGGTTCTCGGCGAACCGCGCCCACGCGCGCTCCGAGACCGACACCGCCGAGACGCCCGCCGGGCCGCCCATCGCCTTCTGCGCGCCGATCACGCACAGGTCGACGCCCCACGCGTCCGGCAGCAGCGGCTCGGCGCCCACCGAGGCGACCGCGTCCAGCATGAACAGCGCCCCGTGGGCCCGTACGGCCTCACCGATCTCCGCGACCGGGTTGGTGTTGCCGGTGGCCGCCTCCGCGTGCACGAGCGACACGAAGTCGATCTCCGGGTGCGCGGCGAGGGCGTCGGCCACCTGCGCGCCCGTCACCGCCGTGTCGAACGGCACCGCCAGGTCCACCACGTTCGCCCCGCAGTCGCGCAGCCAGTTGCCGAAGGTGGTCCCGTAGGGGCCGGTGACGACGTTCAGCGCCGTCGAGCCGGGCCGCGCCCCCGAGCGGATGCACCCCTCCAGCGGCAGCAGCGCCTCGCCCTGGGTGATCACCACGTCCTGCCGGGTGTCGAGGAGCCGCGCGACCCCCCGCTCGATCGACGCGAAGTGCTCGGCGGTGAGCGGCGGAAGGTCCAGGAGGGGGTGGGTCACGGCGGTGCTCTCTTCGTCCGGGGTTTCCGGTCGAGCGTACCCAGCGCGCACGTACAGTGCCGACATGACCGATGCAATGGCCATGCATGACGGCGCAGTCATGCATGTGAAGGGACGCGTGCTCGTCGGGCCCCACGAGGTGCGCGACGAACTCTGGATCGTCGGCGGCCGGATCTCCTACGAGCGGCCGCGCACCGCCCGCGAGGTCACCACGGTCACCGGCTGGGCGCTGCCGGGCCTGGTCGACGCGCACTGCCACGTCGGCCTGGACGGCCACGGCGCCGTCGACGCGCCGACCGCCGAACGGCAGGCCCTCACCGACCGGGACGCCGGCACCCTCCTCATCCGCGACGCCGGTTCCCCCTCCGACACCCGCTGGATCGACGACCGCGACGACCTCCCGAAGGTCATCCGCGCCGGCCGGCACATCGCCCGCACCCGCCGCTACATCCGCAACTACGCCCACGAGATCGAACCGGCCGACCTCGTCGAGTACGTCGGCCGCGAGGCCCTGCGCGGCGACGGTTGGGTCAAGCTGGTGGGGGACTGGATCGACCGCGAGGTCGGCGACCTGACGGCCTGCTGGCCGCGCGCCGAGGTCGAGGCGGCCATCGCCGAGGCGCACCGGTTGGGCGCCAGGGTCACGGCGCACTGCTTCGCCGAGGACTCCCTGCGGGACCTCGTCGAGGCGGGCATCGACTGCGTGGAACACGCCACGGGGCTCACCGAGGACACCATCCCGCTGTTCGCGGAACACGGCGTCGCCATCGTGCCGACCCTCGTCAACATCGCCACGTTCCCGAAGATGGCCGCCGGTGGCGAGGCCAAGTTCCCCCGCTGGTCGGCGCACATGCGGCGGCTGCACGAGCGGCGGTACGACACCGTCCGGGCGGCCTGGGACGCGGGCGTCCCGGTGTACGTCGGCACCGACGCGGGGGGTTCCCTGCCGCACGGGTTGGTCGCCGCCGAGGTCATGGAACTCGTCAAGGCCGGGATCCCGGCCCCGGACGCCCTCTCGGCGACGACGTGGGCGGCGCGCGAGTGGCTCGGCAGGCCCGGTCTGGTCGAGGGCGCGCCCGCGGACCTCGTCGTCTACGGCACCGATCCGCGGGCCGACGTACGGGCGCTGGCGCAGCCGGACCGGGTGATCGTGAACGGGACGGTCCGCGCCTGAAGCGCGGCGGCCGGGGGTCGGCGTGCCCAGGCCGCCCGGCGCACCGGGTTGACGGGCCGTGTCGGCGCGGCCCTTCCGTCGTTTGAAATGCCCTTTCAGGGTGGTGGTGGGCCCTGCGGGCGGGGCAGGAGAGCACTTGTGTGCCGGTCGGGGCGCAATGAATCGAATGTGTGCGTGGAAACCACCCGTTGGGGTGAACTCCCTCCAGGTTTCCGCCCGTTCACCCGGAGTGCGTAAAAATTCCCAGGGTCGAGGCCGTCGGCGCGCGCAATGTCCCCCATTGGCGGCGCGACGGCTCCCATCTCCCCGGGGGTTCCACCACCTTGAACAGCAACACCTTCCGCATGCCCGCGGTCGCCCTGCTCGCCGCGGGGGCGGTCGCCCTCCTCACCGCTCCGCCCGCCCTCGCCACGGGCGGCCCCGGCGGTGGCGGCGAGGGCGCCGAGGGCAGTTCCGGCGCGGTCGTCCTGCGGGCCGGACTGGACGTGAGCCTGCTCAACAAGACCGTGAACGTACCGCTGAAGACCTCGCTCAACGAGGTCAGCGCGCCCCGGACGGCTCAGCAGAGGGCCCTCACCGTCACCCTCGAAGGGGTCGAGCAGGGGCAGCCCATCAACATCCTCAAGGCGGACGTCGCCACGTCCGAGGCGACCGCGGACAAGAACCGGGCCGAGGCCGAGGCCAACCTCGCCAAGGCCCGCGTGCACGTCCCGGGGCTGCCCGCCCTCTCCCTCATCGAGGTCGAGAAGGTCACTTCCAAGGCCGTCTGCGAAGCCGGCAAGAAGCCCGTGGCCACCTCCAACGTCCTCGGCTCGGTGACCGCCCTGGGCAAGAAGATCACCCTGTCCGCCGCCGGACCCACCGTCGTGGACGTGCCCGGCGTCGGCTCGGTCACCCTCCAGCTGTCCGCGACGGAGACCACCTCCACCACGGCCGCCGCGACCGCGCTGAAACTGAAGGTGGCCGTGAACCCCGCCAAGTTGAACGTCGCCGAGGTCGACGGCGAGATCGTGCTCGCCGAGGCGCACTGCACCGCCCCGACGGGCCGGGCCCCGAGCGCCGAGCCCGCGGCGAAGCCGGAAGCCAAGCCGGCGGCCGTCGCCGAAGTCAAGCCGCAGACCACGACGGGCGGCAAGCCCGCCGCCCAGGCCAACCTCGCCGAGACGGGCGCCGGTTCGGTGACCCCGTACGTGGCGGGTGGCGCGCTGCTCCTGCTCGGCATCGGCGGGTGCGCGCTCGTCGTCACCCGGCGCGGCAAGGCCCCGCAGGGATCGTGACCCGGCGGGGCGGGGCTCCGCGCGCCGGACGAACCCGGTGCGACGGAGCCCCGCAGGGCCGCGGCGGCCCGGGGTTGCACGGCCCGTCGGGCGGGCGCCGACCGGCTCAGCGGGTGGCGTGCTCCAGGCCCTGGGCGGTGGCCCCGCGCGAGGTCACGGCCTCGGTCACCTGACGGTCGATGCGCCCGTACTCGGTGCGCTTCGCAGCCGGGAGGGCGGTGTCGGAGGTCGAACAGGAGGCGCAGACCACCCGGAACGGGGGCCCCATGTCCGAGTACTGCGTGAGGTACTCGGCCTTCACCACCTCCCAGCGGCCCGGATGCGCCGCCGAGGGGGAGAAGGTGAAGCGGGGGATCGAGGACTGGTTGCCGCGCAGCTTGTCGGCCGGTACGAAGCTGGCGACCTGGTCGCCCATGCCGAAGACCACCCAGGTGCCGTTGATCTTCTCGTAGGGCTGGGGCACGTGGTTGTGCGTGCCGATGATCAGATCGATGTCGGCGAGGCCGTCGGCCGAGCGCGAGGCGGTCAACGCCTGCGCCAGATCGCGTTGCTGCTGGTCGGGCGCGGTCTGCCACTCGGTGCCCCAGTGGATGCTGAGCACCACCACGTGCGCGCCGGCGGCCCGGGCCGCCCGGGCGTCGTCGATGATCCGCTGCCGGTCGATGAGGTTGACCGCCCAGGGCTTGCCCGCGGGGAGCGGGATTCCGTTGGTGCCGTACGTGTACGACAGCTGGGCGACCTTCGCGCCGCCCGCCGACAGCAGGGCCGGGGCCTTGGCCTCTTCGGCACTGCGGGCGGAACCGACGTGGGGGATCCCGACCCGGTCGAGGTGGTCGAGGGTGCGGACGAGACCGTCGTACCCGTCGTCCAGGGTGTGGTTCGAGGCGGTCGAGCAGCTGTCGTACCCGGCGTCCTTGAGCGCGTCGGCCAGCTGGTGGGGGGCCTTGAAGGTCGGGTACCCGGTGTAGGGGCCGCCGGGCCGCCCGTACGGTATCTCGTGGTGGCACACCGCCAGGTCGGCGGCGGACACCACCGGTTTGACGCCGGCGAGTATCTTCCGGAAGTCGTACTCGCCCGCCTTGCCCGCGTCGTCCGCCGACCGCTGGATGATCGACGGGTACGGGATGATGTCACCCGTCGCCACCAGCGTGAACGGCTTTCCGGGGCTGCCGCCGCTCGCCGCCGGGCCGGGTTCGGTCCCCCCTGGCCGGCCCTGGAGGCGCTGGTCCGTGGCACCGCTGTCCAGCAGACCCGGAACCGCGTACACGGCCGCACCGCCCGCCACGACCAGCCCCGCCAGAACCACGCCTATTCGTATGGAAGCCTTCACGGCCGCCGCCCCCTGTCGTCACGCGCCGCCGGCACACCTGCCGGGGCCGCCATCGTAGGCACGCCCCGCCCGCCCCGCCGCCGGGACCCTGCCGGAGGAGGACCGCACCCCGGGGCGCCTTGCCGCACCGCGGACCACCCCCGCCCCCGCAGCCGCGGCACGACCCCGCGGCGCCGCCGGAACCCTGCGCCCGGCGGACCGGGCACCGGGGACGTGGGTCCGCGCGCCGGCGATCGGGGCCGGAACGCCCCCGGCCCGTGGCCACACGCCTGCGACATTCCCGGCCCGCCGGGCGTAGTGTCCCGGCTTCCGGGGTCGGGTCCGCGATCCCGCGTCGCCACCGGGGTGACCCCGCGGGGCTGCCGGGGGCCGTACGCCCTGGGCCGGACACGGCGGACCGGGCACCGGGGACGTGGGGTCCGTACGCCGTCGATGGGGCCGGAACGCCCCGGGCCCGTGGCCATACGCCTGCGACGGTTCCGGCCCGCCGGCCGTCACTTCTCAGCTCCCGGGGCCGGGTCCGGGATCCCGCGTCGCCACCGGGGACGTGGGGTGCACGCCGTCGATCGGGCCGGCACGCCGCCGGGCCCGTGGTCACACGTCGGGCCCGCCGTCACTCACCGGGCACACCGCCCCACGCCGGGGCCGCCGCCGCACGCCGGTGACCGGTCCGGTTCGCCCGACGCCCGACGCCCGACCCCCGACGGCCGACGGCAGTCGCTCCTCGGCTTCCGGGTCGGGGCCGTGGCCGGTTCGGGGGCCGCGGGCGTCGCCCCCGATCACCGCCCGGCCAGGGCAAGGGCGTGGTCCAGGGCCTGGAGCAGTCGGCCCGTCGTCGCCCGGTCGCGGACGGCCAGTCGCAGCCAGGACCCGTCGAGGCCCGGGAAGGTGTCCCCGCGCCGGACGGCGAAGCCGAGCGCCCGCAGCCGGGTCCGTACCTCCATCGCCCCCTCCACCCGGATCAGGACGAACGGCCCCTCGGCCTCTCCCACCACGGTGACCTCGTCGAACTCCGCGAGCCCGGCCAGCAGGTGCGCCCGGTCCACGGCGATCCGCCCGGCGGCCGCCTCCGCCTCCGCCAGCGCGGACGGCTCCAGACAGGCCTCGGCCGCGACCAGCGCCGGGGTCGACACGGGCCACAGCGGCTGCGCCGCCGCCAGCTTCGCGATCACCTCCGGCTCCGCCAGGACATAACCGACGCGCAGCCCCGCCAGCCCCCACGTCTTGGTCAGGCTGCGCAGCACCACCAGGCCCGGCACGTCCAGCCGCCCGGCGAGGGCCTCCCGCTCGCCCGGGACGGCGTCCATGAACGCCTCGTCGACGACGAGGATCCGGCCCGGCCTGGCCAGCGCGGCCAGGGTCGCCGCCGGGTGCAGGACGGACGTCGGGTTGGTGGGGTTCCCGATCACCACCAGGTCCGCGTCCTCGGGCACCGCCTCCGGGTCCAGCCGGAAGCCGTCCGCGGCCCGCAGCAGCACGCGCTCCACCTGGTGTCCGGCGTCCCGCAGGGCCGCCTCCGGCTCGGTGAACTGCGGGTGCACCACCACGGGCCGCACCGCCTCCAGGGCGCGCGCGATCAGCACGAACGCCTCCGCGGCCCCCGCCGTCAGCAGCACCCGCTCGGTCGGCAGCCCGTGTCGCCGGGCGACGGCCGCGCGGGCCGCCCGACCGTCCGGGTAGGCGGCGAGGTCCCCGAGGCAGGCCGCGATCCGCTCCTTGAGCCACGCCGGCGGCGTGTCCGCCCGTACGTTGACCGCCAGGTCGACCAGCGCCCCGCCCGCGTCCAGGACCTCCGCGTCCCCGTGGTGGCGCAGGTCGTGCGGCTGGACGGTGGCCACGGCGCAGGTCGCCGCCACGGACCGGCGTTTGGGCACCAGGAGTTCCCCGCCGCCCGCCAGCGCCGCCGCCTCCGCGACGGAGCCGGTCCCCGCGGCCTCCAGCACCGCCCCCGACGGGTGCGGCACCGAGATCCGCGCGAGTTCCTCGGCGGGATGGCCCACCAACGGCACGCCGAAACGTTCCGCCGCACCCACGATGCCCGGCTCCGCCGTCTTGGCCTCCACGGTCGCCAGCGCCGCCACCGCCTCCACGGTGAGCCCGGCGCCCCGCAGGGTCTCCTCGATCAGCGCGCAGACCTCCGCCACCGAGACCCCCGCGCGTGCGCCGACCCCGACCACCAGCCGCGTCACGTAGTCACCCACCGGGATCCTCCCTCCCTCGTCACGGTCGCGGTCACCCGTCGGCCATCCGTCCGTACGTCGTTCGTTCCTCGCCGGTACCGCGTTCCCGCGTCAACACCGCGTAGTCCGCCACCCGCACACGGAAGTGCGCCCGCGCCCCGCAGTCGGTATTCAGGGGCACATGGCGGTGATCGTGGCGTTGGGCGCGTT
Organism: Streptomyces sp. NPDC057939; assembly: GCF_042887545.1. NCBI lineage: Bacteria > Bacillati > Actinomycetota > Actinomycetes > Kitasatosporales > Streptomycetaceae > Streptomyces > Streptomyces sp. NPDC057939. The sequence goes on along the minus strand of NZ_JBHVPG010000008.1, from coordinate 67,227 downwards.
CCTGATGACGCTGGCGGGTGGCTGGACGGCGCAACGCGTCACCGACCGCCGCCACCTCGTGCTGGGCCTGGCCGGAGGACTGATGCTCGGCGTCGTCGGCCTCGACCTGCTCCCCGAGGCGATGCACGCGGCGGGCAGCGAGGTCTTCGGCGTCCCCCTCGCGCTGCTGCTGTTCGTGGCCGGCTTCCTCGTCGGGCACGTCGTGGAGCGCCTGCTGGCCGTACGCCAGGCCGCGCACGGCGCCGAGGACGGCGCCCGGGTGCCCCAGGTCGGGCTCACGGCGGCCGCCGCGATGGTCGGCCACAGCCTCGCCGACGGGGTGGCGCTGGGCGCCGCGTTCCAGGTCGGCGGCGGCATGGGCGTCGCCGTCGCGCTGGCCGTCATCACCCATGACTTCGCCGACGGGTTCAACACGTACACGCTCACCCGGCTGTACGGGAACGCTCGCCGCAAGGCCGTGCTGATGCTGTTCGCGGACGCCGCCGCACCCGTCGTGGGCGCCGCGTCCACTTTGCTGTTCACCCTTCCGGAGGAACCTCTGGGCGCGTACCTCGGCTTCTTCGGCGGGGTCCTGCTGTACCTCGCGGCGGCCGAGATCCTGCCCGAGGCGCACCACGAACACCCCGCCCTGTCGACACGATGTGCACGGTGGGCGGGGTGGCGGGCATCTGGCTCGTCGTGGGCCTCGCGGAGTGAACTCACCTGCCGGTCACCGGTGCCGCGCCGCGGCTTCCGCGAAACGACGGGCGACGGACGGCCGGGCCGCCCAGTGGGTGTGCAGGTAGCTGGCGTGCACCCCGTCCCGGACGAAGCCCTCGACGCGGCGCTCCGGATGGGTGAACCCCCACGCCGGCGCGGAGCCCGCGCCCGGCTCGATCACCGTCCGGTGGAACTCGTGCCCGCGCAGCCGGGTACCGGCCGCCGCCAGGGCGCTGTCCGACACGGCGACCGCCTCGCGGTAGCCCAGCGTCAGCCGCTCCGACATCCGGGCGTCCGCGTCGAGGACCCCGCACATCGGCTTCCCGTCCAGGCTCCGGGCCAGGTAGAGCAGCCCCGCGCATTCGGCGGCCACCGGCCCGCCCGCCTCGGCGAACGCGGCGACCGCCTTGCGGAGCGGCTCGTTGGCCGACAGTTCCGGCGCGTACACCTCGGGGAACCCGCCCCCGATCACCAGGCCGGCCGTACCGTCCGGCAGCGCCTCGTCCCGCAGCGGATCGAAGGTGACCACGCGCGCGCCCGCCGCGGTGAGCAACTCCGCGTGCTCGGCGTACGAGAACGTGAACGCCGCCCCGCCGGCGACGGCCACCACGGGCCGCCCGTCGAGCGGACCGACGGCCGTGTCCCCGGCCTCCTCGGCCAGGGCGGCCCCGGGCGACCAGGGCTCGCACTCCAGGGCCGGCGCCGTCCGGGCCAGCGCCATCAGCGCCTCCAGGTCGCAGCCGGCGCGGACCTGTTCCGCCAGCGCCGCCACGGAGGCCAGGGCGTCCGTACGCCGCTCGGCGACCGGGACCAGCCCGAGGTGCCGGGACGGGGTCGCCACCTGGGGGGCGCGCCGCAGCACGCCGAGGACCGGCATCCCGGCCTCCTCCAACGCCTCCCGCAGCATGACCTCGTGCCGGTCGGAACCCACCTTGTTGAGGATCACCCCGCCGAGGCGGACCAACGGGTCGAAGGAGGCGAAGCCGTGGACCAGCGCCGCCACCGAACGCGACTGCGAGGAGGCGTCCACGACCAGCACCACCGGCGCCCGCAGCAGCTTCGCGACCTGCGCCGTCGAGGCCAGCTCGCCCCGCCCCGCGGCCCCGTCGTACAGCCCCATGACGCCCTCGACCACGGCCAGGTCGCAGCCGGCGGAACCGTGCGCGAACAGCGGCGCGACCAGCTCCGGCCCGCACATGAAGGCGTCGAGGTTGCGGCCCGGGCGGCCGGTGGCCAGCGCGTGGTAACCCGGGTCTATGTAGTCGGGCCCGGCCTTGTGCGGGGACACGGCCAGGCCGCGTTCCGCGAAGGCCGCCATCAGGCCCGTCGCCACGGTGGTCTTGCCGCTGCCGGACGACGGCGCGGCGATGACCAGCCGGGGCACGTTCACGGACATCACCACTCGATGCCCCTCTGGCCCTTCTGGCCGGTGTCCATCGGGTGCTTGACCTTGGTCATCTCGGTGACCAGGTCCGCGAACCCGACCAGCTTCTCCGGGGCGTTGCGGCCCGTGATGACCACGTGCTGGGTGCCCGGTCGGTTCCGCAGCACCTCGATGACCTCGTCGACGTCGATCCAGCCCCAGTGCATCGGGTACGCGAACTCGTCCAGCACGTACAGCTTGTGGGTCTCGGCGGCCAGATCGCGCTTGACCTGCTCCCAGCCCTCCTTGGCCGCCTGCTCGTTGTCGAGCTGGGCGTCGCGCTGGACCCAGGACCAGCCCTCGCCCATCTTGTGCCAGACGACGCTGCCGCCCTTGCCGGTCTCCCCGAGCGCCTTGAGCGCGTTCTCCTCGCCGACCTTCCACTTCGCCGACTTGACGAACTGGAACACCCCGATCGGCCAGCCCTGGTTCCAGGCGCGCAGCGCCAGGCCGAAGGCGGCCGTCGACTTGCCCTTGCCCGGGCCGGTGTGGACGAAGACGAGCGGACGGTTGCGGCGCTGCCGCGTCGTGAGCCCGTCGTCCGGAACGACGGACGGCTGTCCCTGAGGCATTACGCGACCCTCCTGTTGCTGCTGTGCCCGGCGGTGGACGCCACCGAGGTACGTACGTTCTTCACGAGCCCGGCCAGCGCGTCCGCCCGCAGCCCGTCGAGGGTGACGGCCGGACCGCCGAGGTCCGCGGCCAGCACCCCGGCCAGCCCCAGCCGGACCGGACCGGCCTCGCAGTCCACGACCACCGAGGTGACCCCCTCCGCACGCAGCAACAGGGCGGCGCGCTCGGACAGTTCGCGGGGCGTGCCCGGGGTCGAACCGCCGACGCCGCCCGCCGAGGTGGCCCGGCCGTCGGTGACGACGACCAGCAGCGGCCGGCGCGAGGGATCGCGCAGCCGCTCGATCCGCAGCACCTCACGGGCCTTCAGCAGCCCGGCGGCCAGCGGGGTGCGACCCCCGGTCGGCAGCCGTTCCAGCCGGGTCGCGGCGGCGTCCACGGACGAGGTCGGGGGCAGCGCCAGCTCGGCGGCCGCACCCCGGAAGGTGACCAGACCCACCTTGTCCCGGCGCTGGTAGGCGTCGAGCAGCAGCGACAGCACCGCGCCCTTGACCGCGCTCATCCGCTGCCGGGCGGCCATCGATCCGGAGGCGTCGACCACGAACAGCACGAGGTTGCCCTCGCGACCCTCCCGGGTCGCCTGCCGCAGGTCGTCCTTGCGGACCACCAGGCCCGTTCCGCTGCGCCCGCGCGCCCGCTGGTGCGGGGCCGCGGCCTGGACGGTCGCCGCCAGGTGCAGCTTCGTCAGCTGACCCCGGGGCCGCCGGGCGCCGGTGGTCCGGCCGTGCGCGGTACGGGCGCGCGAGCGCCGACCGGCCGCGCCGCCCTCGCCGAGACCGGGGACGCTGAGCATCCGGGTCCGGAACGGCTCGGAGGCCCGTACGGCGGCCTGCTCGGGCCCGTCGGCGCCGGCGTCGCCCTGCGCGGGCTGCGGCTCGGGACGGGGTTCCGACGGCTCGGACGGCTCGGCCTCCGGCGACCGGGCGTCATCGGAGCCCTCGGGAGCGGGCGGGGCCGGCCGGCCCCGACCCTCGTCGGGCGGGGGAGTGCCGCCGCCGTCGGGTCCGCCGTCGGGGCCGTCGTCGTCCGGGCCCTCGGGCTCCGGGTCCGGCTCGGGCTCGTCGTCGGGGAAGCGGTCCAGGATCTCGTCGAGCTTGTCCTCGTCCAGGCCGGGCGCGTCGAACGGGTTGCGGCGGCGCCGGTGGGGGAGCGCCAGCAGGGCCGCCTGCCGGACGTCCTCCTTGCGGACGTCCGTCCGCCCGGCCCAGGCCGCCAGGGCGGTCGCCGTGCGGGCCATCACGATGTCGGCGCGCATGCCGTCGACCTCGAAACCGGCGCAGGTCGCCGCGATCCGCAGCAGCGCCGTGTCGTCCAGCACCACCTTCGGGAGCAGGGTCCGCGCGGCCACCACCCGGGCCCGGACCTCGCGTTCGTCCCCGGCCCAGCGGCCGGCGAAGCCCGCGGGATCGTCCTCGTACGCGAGCCGGCGGCGCACCACCTCGACCCGCAGGGCGGGCTCGCGGGACGCGGCGACCTCCACGGTCAACCCGAACCGGTCCAGGAGCTGCGGCCGGAGCTCGCCCTCCTCGGGGTTCATGGTGCCGACGAGCAGGAAGCGGGCGTCGTGGCGCACGGAGACGCCCTCGCGCTCCACGTACGAGGCACCCATCGCGGCGGCGTCCAGCAGCACGTCCACGAGGTGGTCGTGCAGGAGGTTGACCTCGTCGACGTACAGGATCCCGCGGTGCGCGTCGGCGAGCAGACCCGGCTCGAAGGCCTTCACACCCTCGGAGAGGGCCCGCTCGATGTCGAGGGCGCCGACGAGACGGTCCTCCGAGGCGCCGACCGGAAGCTCCACCATCCGCGCGGGGCGGGCGCTGCCGGGGCCGGGCTCGTGGGGACCGTCGGGGCAGGCCGGGTCGGGCGAGGCGGGCGCGCACGAGAACCTGCAGCCGGGCACGACGTCCACCTGCGGCAGCAGCGCGGAGAGCGCGCGCACGGCGGTGGACTTGGCGGTCCCCTTCTCACCGCGCACCAGCACGCCGCCGACCGCCGGGCTGACGGCGTTCAGCAGGAGCGCCAGCCTCAGGTCGTCCTGCCCGACCACCGCCGTGAACGGGAAGTGGGTGCTGCTCATCCGCTGATCACTCCTTCGAGTGGACTGGGCCGGTCGCTCATCGGGCCGCGACGGCCTTCGGCCATGGGGTTCTTGTGTTCCCGGTGCGTCCGGGGCCGGTCCACCGCCGCGCTCGCCGCGTCCGAGGGGGCGGGCCCCGGGACGCGCGGCGCCGTCACGGCGCACCCGGCGGCAGGAACGGCAGCCCGTCCGGGACGCCCGATTCGACGAGCCGCAGCAGGCCGGCGGTGTCGGCGTGTTCCTCGATCAGGTCGCCCAGCAGATCGAGCTGTTCCTCGCGCAGCAGCCCGAACGAGGTGTCCGGGGCCGGCACGAACCGGCGGCCGGCGGCCGCGGCCACCTCCCGCAGGAACGCCCGCCGGAAGCCGTCCGACTCCAGCGAGCCGTGCCAATGGGTGCCCCACACGGCGCCGACGCGACAGCCGTCGAGGAACGGCTCCCCGCCCAGCACCTCGGCCACCCCGTGATGGATCTCGTAGCCCTCGACGGGCTCGCCCAGCGCCGAGCCGACCGGCCGCGCCAGGGTCTTCTCCCGGGCGAAGCGGACCCGCACGGGCAGCAGGCCGAGCCCGTCCACCGCGCCGGCCTTCGACTCGACCTCGTCCTCGATGTGCTCACCGAGCACCTGGAAGCCGCCGCAGATGCCGAGCACCGGGCGGCCCTCGGCGGCCCGCCGCGAAAGCGCGTCGGCGAGCCCCCGCTCCCGCAGCCAGGCCAGCGCCTTCACGGTGCCGCGCGTGCCCGGTACGACGACCAGGTCGGCGTCGGCCAGCTCCTCGGCCCGGTCCACGAACCGCACGACCACGCCGGGCTCGGCGGCTAGGGCGTCGACGTCGGTGAAGTTCGACATGAGCGGCACCGCGCACACCGCGACCCGCAGCACGTCCTCGCCGACCGGCGGGGCCACCACGGACTCCCGGACGGCGCCGCGCAGGGAGACCCGCAGCCCGTCCTCCTCGTCGATGCCCAGCCCGTGCTGGAAGGGCAGCACCCCGTACGTCGCCCTGCCGGTGAGCCCGCGCAGCATCTCCAGGCCGGGCTCCAGGAGGGAGACGTCGCCCCGGAACTTGTTGACCAGGTATCCGGCGATCAGCGACTGGTCCTCGGGGGACAGCAGGGCGGTGGTCCCGAAGAAGGACGCGAAGACGCCGCCCCGGTCGATGTCCCCGACCACGACGACGGGGAACCGCGCGGCCCGCGCGATGCCCATGTTCACGATGTCGGTCCGGCGCAGGTTGATCTCGGCCGGACTGCCCGCCCCCTCGCAGATCACGGCGTCATACGTGCCCCGCAGCTGCTCCAGGCAGTCCGTGACGACGCCGAGGAGCTGCTCGCGGTGCCCACCGGGCGCGGCCGACCCGGGGATCCGGTCGGGGCCCGCCGTGCCGAAGAAGCCGCGCGCGCTCATCTCGCCCACCGGCTTGCCCAGCAGCACGACCTGACTGCTGCGGTCGCTGCCCGGCTTGAGCAGGACCGGGTTCATCAGGGCCGTCGGTTCCACCCGGGCCGCCTGGGCCTGCATGGCCTGGGCCCGGCCGATCTCGGCGCCCTCCCGGGTCACGAACGAGTTCAGCGACATGTTCTGCGCCTTGAAGGGGGCCACCTTCACCCCCCGGCGGGCCAGCCACCGGCAGATGCCCGCCGTGACCACGCTCTTGCCCGCGTCCGACGTGGTGCCGGCGACCAGCATCCCGCCGCCGCGCCCGGTGCCGCTCATGCGCGCCGTCCCTTCGAAGTGGTACGGGAGACCAGCAGCCGGACCGCGACGCAGGCGCCCAGCGCCAGCCAGGTGACCTGCCGCGACAGGCGTACGGCCCGCTCGATGTCGGCGACCTCCACGGGCCGCCCGGTTCCCCCGTTGAGCACGGCACGGTGCTCGGTCCGGCCGCCGTAGGACAGGGTGCCGCCGAGCCGGACCCCGAGCGCCCCCGCGAAGGAGGCCTCCACCGGTCCGGCGTTGGGGCTGGGGTGGGCGGCCGCGTCGGCGCGCCAGGCGCGTACGGCTCCCCGCCGGTCGGGACCGGCCACGACGGCGGCCAGCGCGGTGAGGCGCGCTCCGGGCCAGCCGGCCAGGTCGTCGAGGCGGGCGGAGGCCCAGCCGTAGCGCAGGTGACGGGGTGACTTGTGGCCCACCATGGCGTCCAGGGTGTTCACGGCGCGGAAGGCCAGCAGGCCGGGCACCCCGGCGACGGCCCCCCACACCAGCGCCCCGACGACCGCGTCGGAGGTGTTCTCGGCGACGGACTCCACGACGGCCCGGGCCATCTGCTGCCCGTCCAGGGACTGCGGGTCGCGCCCGCACAGGTGGGGCAGCCGTTCGCGGGCGACCTCGGTGTCGCCGACGGCGAGGGCCCCGCCGATGGCGCGGGCCTCCCGGCCCAGCGAGGTGCCCCCGACGACGGCCCAGGTGGCGGCGGCGGTCAGGGCCACGCGGGCGGCGGCGGGGCGGGAGCGCACGGCGCGGGCGGCCAGGACGCCGACGGCGGTCGCGCCCCCGGCGCACACCAGGGTGTGGAGGACGCCGCGGGCGCGGTCGTCGCGCCACAGGGCGCGTTCGACGGCGGCGGCGGCTCTCCCGAAGGCGGCCACGGGGTGCCCGCGGCGCGGATCCCCGAGGATCCGGTCGCCGATCAGGCCCGCCGCGGCGCCGTACGCGAAGACGCGATCGGCACGCATGGTGGCAGCTATGTCCTCACTCAGGGTCCGCGCCCTGGTTCGACGTGTCCGGCGGCGAGAGTTCCTGGCTCCCGGGGCGCGCACCGTGTGCGCCGCCCCGGTGACAGTGGCGGGACCGCGCCGGATTCGCACCGGACTTCCTCTTCCATGCCGCCGTATTGGCTCGCGCAGTCCACCACGCACCGAGAACGCCCGTCAACTTGCCGTTGACCTGCGGCGGGTGCGCGGCGGGGTGCCGGGCGAGGTGCCGGCGGGTAGTGCGCCGGGGCATGCGAAAGCTCCCCCCGGGAGACCCGGAGGGAGCTTCGGACGCACCGTCTCAGCTGACGATCAGGTAGATCCCGTACGACACGGCCGCCGTGCAGAGCGCGAAGCAGACGTACGCGCCGCTGCGGGCCATGACAGCCGCGCCGCCGCGTTCGGTGGCTGCCTCGTGCTTGGACAGGCCCACCAGGCCCAGGGTGAAGAGGGCCACGAGGGCGACCGTGGCGGTGAGGCTGACTCCGAAGACGGAGCCGAGTGATGCCCAGTCGATCTTCATACCGCTGAATCCTCTGTCGTTCTCGGGGTCAGACCGCTGCGGCCGGAGCCGCGGGGGTCGCGGTCGAGGCCGGGATGGTGGCCTTGAGGTCCTCGTCGGTCACGGCGGCGGTGGTACCGGCCGCGGCGGTGGTCGGCGGGACGGTGACGGCGGCCATGGCCGTGGTGACGACACCGGGCTCGTCCGTCGCGCCGGGGGTCTCCAGCTCGTTGACGTTGTTGTGGTCGACGACCTGACGGCGGGAGATCAGCCAGATGGCGAAGCAGGAACCGACCAGGAAGACCGTGACCGCGGCGATGCCGATGTCACCGGTGCGCATGACGAGCTCGGCGATGGAGGCGACGAGCGCGGCGGCCGGCAGGGTCAGGCCCCAGGCGATGAACATGCGGGTGGCGGTGGACCAGCGGACCACACCGCCCTTGCGTCCCAGGCCGGCACCCATGACGGCGCCGGAGCACGCGTGGGTGGTGGAGAGGGAGAAGCCGAGGGTGGAGGAGGCCAGGATGACGCTCGCGGCCGAGGTCTGGGCGGCGAAGCCCTGCTGCGGCTGGAGGTCGGTGAGGCCCTTGCCCATGGTGCGGATGATGCGCCAGCCGCCCAGGTAGGTGCCCATCGCGATGGCCAGACCGGCGGAGACGATGACCCAGACCGGCGGGTTGGCGCCGGCGGGGAGGGCGTTCCCGGCGATCAGCGCCAGGGTGATGATGCCCATCGTCTTCTGCGCGTCGTTGGTGCCGTGCGCGAGGGAGACGAGACCGGCCGAGGCGATCTGACCGGCGCGGTACCCCTTGGCGGAGGTCTTCTCGCCGACCTGGTTGCCCAGCTTGTACGTCAGCTTCGCGGCCAGCATGGCGGCCACACCGGCGACGAGCGGGGCGGCGATCGCGGGGATCAGCACCTTCGTCACGACGACGCTGCCGTTGACCGCGTCGAGACCCGCGGAGGCGACCGCGGCACCGATGAGGCCACCCATGAGGGCGTGGGAGGAGCTGGAGGGCAGTCCGACCAGCCAGGTGACGAGGTTCCAGAGGATCGCGCCGACCAGGGCCGCGAAGATCACCTCCGGCTGAATGCCTTCCTCGTTGACCAGGCCCTTGGAGATCGTCTTGGCGACCTCCACGGACATGAAAGCGCCGACGAGGTTCAGCACGGCGGACATGGCGACCGCGGTCTTGGGCTTGAGGGCGCCGGTCGAGATGGTGGTGGCCATCGCGTTGGCCGTGTCGTGGAAACCGTTCGTGAAGTCGAACACGAGAGCGGTGATGATCACGATCCCGAGGAGAAGCGTTATGTGCTCCATTTACCCAGGCTTCTGTTTGACGTCATTGGCTCGGCGACCGTAGGCAACGTGGATGAACGGAAGGTGAACTGGGGCGGGCGGAGTGGTGTCTCGGTGTGCCGTGTGATCGGGACCTATCTCCCGGTTCCACCGCGAATATAGCGATTCGTGCACGTCAGAGCGGGGCGAACACGCCCCTTCCGGGAGGACTTCCGGCCCGGGGCGACCCGCCCGCGACGGCACGGAAGAGACCCAGATCACGCGCGGGGGCCCTCGGCGGGCTCCGGCCGGCCCCGCCGCGGCCGTCACCCCGAGCGGCCGTCGGCCGGGTTCCGGTTCCGCCGGACGGCGGCGCGGGGCGATCGGCTCCGGTGGCCCGACCGCCGGCCCGCCCCGACACTGGAGCCGTGCGTACCGCCACAGCGACGGCAGCGGCCGTCACAACGACCCTGATCGGTGCCGGAGCAGCCGCGGTCGCGGCCGGCCGGTACGCCGCCGACGCCGCCCTGCGGCCCGAACCCGGACGCCCGCTGCCCGGCGGGCCCCGGCTGAGCGTCCACTCCGCCGGTGCGGGCCGGGTGACGCTCACCCGTTCGCTCGCCTCACTGCTGCCCGGCACCTGGGGCCTGTCCGCGCCCGGCGTGCACGCCGCGGTCGGACCCGTCCTGCCCGACGTCCCGCACGACCCGGACGCCGTCGTGCGCAGCCTCCTCGCCGTCACCCACGGCAGCCTCGAACCGCGGGCCCGGGTCACGCTCACCCCCCAGGTGCACCTGGGCAACCCGCGCACCGCGCTCGGCCTCGACCACGCCGACGTGGACGTCCCCGGCGAGCTCGGCGCGCTGCCCGCGTGGTTCGTGCCGGCCGCCCGTGACACCTGGGTCATCACCGTCCACGGGCTCGGCGCCGGCCGGGAGCACCCGATGGTGGTCATGCCCTTCCTGCACCGCCACCACCTCCCCGTCCTCGACCTCGCCTACCGCGGCGACCTCGGCGCCCCCGCCTCCCCGGACGGCCTCGGCCACCTCGGCGAGTCGGAGTGGCGGGACCTGGACGCCGCCATCCGCTACGCCCTGCGCTACGGAGCCCGGCGGGTGGTCCTGCACGGCTGGTCCACCGGCGCCACCATGGCCCTGCACGCGGCCGAACGCTCCGCGTTGGCCGACCGGATCTCCGGACTGGTGCTGGACTCGCCCGTCATGGACTGGCAGGCCACCCTGCGCGCCCTCGCCGCCGCCCGCCGCACCCCGGCCCCCCTGATCCCGCTCGCGGTACGGGCCGCCGAGGGCCGGGCCGGACTGCGCGCCGACCGCCGCCCCCCGGGCGCGGACCCGGCGGCCCTGCGCGTACCGGTGCTGATCCTGCACGGGCCCGACGACACGCTCGCCCCCTGGGAGCCCTCCCGACGGCTGGCCGCCGCCCGTCCCGACCTGGTCACCCTGCACACCGTGCGGGGCGCCCCGCACGGGGCGATGTGGAACGTCGACCCGGCCGGGTACGAGGAGGCGCTGCGCCGCTTCCTCACCCCCCTCATGTGACGCGCCGTCGGGCGCGCCGCGCGGCGCCGGGGTGAAGGGCTCGTGCCGGACGGGACGTAGGGGGCGGATTGTCCCGGTTCATCCATCCGGTGACCTGTGGAAACGGCTGGTTCCGTTTGGGCTTTCGGCCAGTGACGGGCGAGACTGCATCCGTGACGTCCCGAAAGCCTGATGAGCAGTTGGCTCGCGACTCCAGACTCCGACTCGTCTCCCCGCGCTCCGTCGCCACGGCGCGCAAGGCGGTGACCGACCGGCGAACCCGGCCGGCCCCCCGGCCGCCGGCGGGCACCCCCGCCACGGCAGACCTGGCGAACCGGGCCCGCGCCTCCCTCGCCGACGCGGTACGGCTGGCCCGCTGGGCCGAGCTGAACCTCGGGGCGGGCGATGGCGGGCGCCCCGCGACGGCGGGCGCGCTGCCCGCCTCCGACGTGGAACGGGCCGCCGCGGAACTACGTCTGACGCACGGTCAGATCCGGGTCGGCTGGGACCGCGCCCGGCTCTCCGGCCTCGTCGAGGTGCACGGCGGCCACGCCCGGCCCGGCTGGCGCCTGCGCGCCTGGGACCGCGACGACACCGCCGTCCTGCGCGGCTGGGTGGCCCTCTTCGACGCCTGGTCCCTCGTCCACCCCGCCCCCGCCGACATCGCCCCCGGGGCCGTCGCCGAGGTCGTCGAGGCGATGCCCCAGCTGCTCTCCCTCCTCCAGCTGTCGGCCGGTCCCGTGACCGTCCCCGACCTGCTGGACCTCCTCGGTCAGCGCGTCACCGAACTGCGCGACGAACGCTGCGAGGTCCCGTACGCGGGGGAGCCGGCCGGATCCCGGGACCCGGCCGGCGAGGCCGCGCCCGCCGAATCGCGGCCCCTTCCCCTCGCCCGGCTGCTGCGCTGGGCGCTCGGGGGCCTCGCCGCCGTCGACGCCGTCACCCTGGGCCCCGCGCGGGCCACCCTCACCCCGCTCGGCAGCTGGGCCGTCTGGGTCAAGCTGGAGCAGATCTGCGTCGCCGCGCAGAGCCCGGCCGGAAACATCGAGCAGTCCGCCGCCGCCATGCTCCACGGCTGCGCCCGGCTGACCCCGGGACCGGCCCGCGCCGAGTACCAGGCCTGGCTCGCCGCCCGGCCCGTCGGGCACGCCGTCAGCGAGCTGCTGCACGCCGCCCGAGGTGAGGACGCCCTCCTGCGCGGCCTGGCCTTCGAGGCGCTGCGCGTGGTCGGCGCCCCCGCCGAGCGCGAGGTCCGCGCCGCCGTGCGCGAACCCGCCCTGCGCCCCTACGCCCTGCTGTGGCTCGCCGAGCACGACGGGGTCGACCCCGACGAGGCCCAGGAGGTCCTCACCGCCGAGGAGTCGACCTGGCTCTGGGTGGACACGGCCGCCGCCATCGCCGACCACGGCGAGGCCGACCTGCTGGCGCGCCACCTCGACTCGGCCGTCCGCACGACCGTCCCCCGACTGCTCGACGAGGTCCGCGCGGTGGGGCACCCCCGCACCGTGCAGGTCCTGGTGGCACTGGCCGCCGCCCACCCCGACCCGGCCCTGGCCAAGGCCGTCCGCCGGGCGGCCTTCCAGGTCCACACCGGCGGGGCGTAGCCGGGGCGGACCCGAACGGACGGGTGCGCGCCGCGGGTCAGACCTGCGGCGCGTACGTGCCGAAGCTCCAGACGTTGCCCTCGCCGTCGCGCGCCATGTAGTCCCGCGATCCGTAGTCCTGGTCGGTCGGCTCCATGACGATCTCCACCCCGTGCTCGGCCGCCCGGCGGTGGTGCGCGTCCACGTCGTCCACGACGACGTAGACCCCGGCCGGGCCGGCGCCCTCCATGGCCTTGTCGAAGGCGCCGCCGGTGCCCTTGCTGCCGAGCATCACCGCGCCGTTCCCGTACGACAGCTCGGCGTGCACCACGGCGCCGCCGTCACCCTCGTAGACCGAGACCTGGGTGAAGCCGAACGCCTCCGTCAGCTGCTGGATCGCCGCCTTCGCGTCGCGGTAGAGCAGGGTCGGGACGATGGACGGAACGCCTGCCATGACGATCACTTCCTCTCGTGGACGTGCTGGTGCGTCGATGTGACCCGCACCACAGCATGGCAGGCGTCGTCGGCGGTCAGCGGAAGGTGTTGCACTGGGCCATGTCGCCCGTCCGGTAGCCCTGGTAGAACCACTGCCGGCGCTGCTCGGCCGAGCCGTGGGTCCAGGACTCGGGGGTCACGCGGCCCTGGAACTTCTCCTGGATCCGGTCGTCGCCGACCGCCGCCGCCGCGTCCAGCCCGTCCTGGATGTCCTGGTCGGTCAGGCTGGTGATCAGCGGCCGTCCCGTGGACTCGTCCGGGGTCCTCGTCGCGTTGTGCGCCCAGACCCCCGCGTAGCAGTCGGCCTGGAGCTCGACCTTGACGGCGTTGCTGTTCGCGCCCTGCTGCCCGTCCTGGGCCCGCTGGAGGGTGCCGGTCAGGTTCTGGATGTGGTGCCCGTACTCGTGGGCGACCACGTACGCCTGGGCGAAGGGGCCGCCGCTCGCCCCGAACTTCGTCCGCAGGTCGTCGAAGAAGCCCAGGTCGAGGTAGACCTTGCGGTCGGCGGGGCAGTAGAAGGGCCCGACCGCCGAGGTGGCCGCCCCGCAGGCGGTACCCACCCGACCGGTGAAGAACACCGTCTGCGCCGGGCTGTACTGGCCGCCGCGCCGCTGGAACTCCTGCCGCCAGAAGTCCTGTGTGCTGTTCACCACGGCGACCAGCCGGCAGTCCTCGCGCGTGTTGGCGTCCTGCCCGGTCCGGCAGCTCTGTTGCACCTGGTTGACGGACGAGGAGGACGGCGCCGGCTCCTCGTTGCCCGACGACAGCCCGAGCTGCTCCGGCCCCACGCCGAACAGCAACCCCATGATCAGGGCGATGATGCCGACGAGTCCGCCGCCGATCGTGGCCCTCCCGCCGGGGATGCGGCTGCCGCGCACGTCGTTCACCTCGGACGTGTCCAGATTGGCGTTGTCGTCGAACTGCATCCCGCACCGCCTCTGTGTTCGTGCAGCCAAGGGGCCACGCATCCGCCCCTGCGGCGAGTATCAACCCGTTCATCCTGGTACGCGCCCCGGCACGCCCGCCCGGCCCGTGGGCCGAACGGGGGACGGCGCGGCGCGGCGGGGGAGCGGGCCCGCGGCGCCGGGCGCCCCGAAAAGTAGTTGCGCACCCCCGGTAGAATGGTCCGCATGGCAAATCTCCTTGCGGATTAGCGGCGTCGAAGCATCGCGCGTCCTGCCCCCCTTCCGCCGTCCCCACCGCCCTGGAGTATTTCCGTGATCACCGCAACCGGCATCGAGCTGCGTGCCGGCGCCCGCATCCTCATCGAGTCCGCTTCCTTCCGCGTCGCCAAGGGCGACCGCATCGGCCTCGTCGGCCGCAACGGAGCGGGCAAGACCACCCTCACCAAGTGCCTCGCGGGCGAGGGCCAGCCCGCCGCCGGCGCCATCGCCCGCTCCGGTGAGGTCGGCTACCTGCCACAGGACCCGCGCACCGGCGACCTCGACGTGCTGGCCCGCGACCGGATCCTCTCCGCGCGCGGACTCGACGTGCTGATCAAGAAGATGCGCGCCAACGAGGAGCGCATCGCCTCCGGCTCCGGGGGCACCCGCGACAAGGCGATGAAGCAGTACGAGCGCCAGGAGACCGAGTTCCTGACCAAGGGCGGCTACGCGGCCGAGGCGGAGGCCGCCACCATCTCCGCCGCCCTCGGTCTGCCCGACCGGGTCCTCGGCCAGCCGCTGCACACCCTCTCCGGTGGTCAGCGCCGCCGCGTCGAGCTCGCCCGGATCCTCTTCTCGGACGCCGACACCCTGCTCCTCGACGAGCCGACCAACCACCTCGACGCCGACTCGATCGTCTGGCTGCGCGACTACCTGAAGAACTACCGCGGCGGCTTCATCGTGATCTCCCACGACGTCGACCTCGTCGAGACCGTCGTCAACAAGGTCTTCTACCTGGACGCCAACCGCGCCCAGATCGACGTCTACAACATGGGCTGGAAGCTCTACCAGCAGCAGCGCGAGGCCGACGAGAAGCGCCGCAAGCGCGAGCGCCAGAACGCCGAGAAGAAGGCCGCGGCCCTGAACTCGCAGGCCGACAAGATGCGCGCCAAGGCGACCAAGACGGTCGCCGCGCAGAACATGGCCAAGCGCGCCGACCGGCTGCTGGCCGGCCTGGACGCCGTCCGCGTCTCGGACAAGGTCGCCAAGCTGCGCTTCCCGGACCCGGCGCCCTGCGGCAAGACCCCGCTGACGGCCGAGGGCCTGTCGAAGTCCTACGGCTCGTTGGAGATCTTCACCGACGTCGACCTGGCCATCGACAAGGGTTCGCGCGTGGTCATCCTCGGCCTCAACGGCGCCGGCAAGACCACGCTGCTGCGCCTGCTGTCGGGCACGGAGAAGCCGGACACCGGCACCGTCGTGCCCGGTCACGGCCTCAAGCTCGGCTACTACGCGCAGGAGCACGAGACGCTCGACCCCGAGCGCACCGTGCTGGAGAACATGCGCTCCTCCGCGCCCGACCTGGACCTGGTCGCGGTGCGCAAGACGCTCGGCTCCTTCCTGTTCTCCGGCGACGACGTGGACAAGCCGGCGGGCGTGCTCTCCGGCGGCGAGAAGACCCGACTGGCCCTGGCGACCCTGGTCGTCTCCTCGGCGAACGTCCTGCTCCTCGACGAGCCCACGAACAACCTCGACCCGGCCAGCCGCGAGGAGATCCTGGGCGCGCTGCGGACCTACAAGGGCGCCGTCATCCTCGTCACCCACGACGAGGGCGCGGTGGAGGCCCTGGAGCCGGAGCGCATCATCCTGCTCCCCGACGGGGTCGAGGACCTCTGGGGTCCGGACTACCGGGACCTGGTGGCCCTCGCCTGACCGGCGCCGAAGGGTTGATCCAGTTCCTTATGGATCATTCGGCTCAGGCGTGATCCATCATCTGAGTGAGACGGTCTCGTACCGTTGCGTGCTGTACGACGACCCCGGCCGCATCCCCGAGGATGCGCGACCGGGGTCTTCCGTTTTCCTCCTTCGGCCCCTGACCTGGTGATTCCTTCGGGCGACGGGGGAGTGTGACGGAGGTCATGCGGCGGAAGAGAAGATTCCGTTCTGCTCGGGTGTCCACCCTTCGGGAAATGCCGTCGTACGGACCTTGCTGAATGGGTGGCCAGGAAGCCGGAGAGGGGTGATCATGAGAAGTCCAGAGCGCACTTCCCATGAGGAGGCACGGGTGGCCGAGACTCTGAAGAAGGGCAGCCGGGTAACCGGCGCCGCGCGCGACAAGCTCGCGGCAGACCTGAAGAAGAAGTACGACTCCGGTGCGAGTATCCGGGCGCTGGCCGAAGAGACCGGCCGGTCCTACGGATTCGTCCACCGGATGCTCAGCGAGTCCGGAGTCACGCTGCGAGGTCGCGGTGGCGCGACACGTGGCAAGAAGGCGGCTGCGGCCTGACCCCGTGCCGGGAGGCCCGGGGTGGTGCCGGAGAAGCTCGACGGCTCCATGCTTGATGGGTTGAAGATTCTGTTCCACGCACGGTTCCTTCGGTGACCCCCGGTCGGCCCTGTGGTCGATCGGGTGGTTACTGTGCAGTCACTTAGGCCGAGCATGCGGCCGACTGCACATCGGAGGCACCAGATGGCTCTGCTCGACAAGGACGGCGTACGGCTCACCATCGACGACTCGGTCGCCACGGTGACCCTGACCAATCCGGCCAAGCGAAACGCCCAGTCCCCCGCGCTCTGGCGGGCTTTGGCGGAGGCCGGACAGTCACTGCCGGGCACCGTCCGGGTCGTGGTCCTGCGCGGCGAGGGCAAGTCCTTCTCCGCGGGGCTCGACCGGCAGGCGTTCGCTCCCGAGGGTTTCGAGGGTGAGCCGTCCTTCCTCGATCTGGCACGTGGTGCGGATGACCTGCTCGACTCCACCATCGCCAAGTACCAGGAGGCTTTCACCTGGTGGCGACGCAATGACATCGTCTCCGTCGCCGCCGTGCAGGGGCATGCGATCGGCGCCGGCTTCCAGCTCGCGCTCGCGTGCGACCTGCGGGTGGTAGCGGACGACGTGCAGTTCGCCATGCGCGAGACCAGCCTGGGCCTCGTCCCCGACCTCGGGGGCACCCAACCGCTGACCGCGCTGGTCGGCTACGCCCGGGCGCTGGAGATCTGCGCCACGGGTCGCTTCGTGCATGCCGAGGAGGCCGAGCGCGTCGGCCTGGCCAACCTGGTCGTCCCCGCCGACGAGCTCGACGCCGCCGTCCAGGACCTCACCACCGCACTGCTCTCCCCGCCCCGCGACGCGGTCATCGAGACCAAGGCGCTGCTCCGCGACGCCACGTCCCGGTCCTACGACGCCCAGCGCACCGCCGAGCGCGCCGCGCAGGGCCGCCGACTGCGCGACCTGGCGGGTCTGTCGGACTGACCCGCCGCTCGGTGCGTCCCCCCGCCGCGACCTCCACCCGGTTCGTCCCGGCAAGCCCGCCGCGATGCCCGCCGACATGCCCGCCGCGATGCCCGCAGGCATGTCGGCGGGCATCGCCGGTTCGGGCCGACCGGCGTGGTTTCAGGCGCGCGGACGGTGGCACACGCTTACCGTGGACGGGAGTGGGCGGCACGCGAACGTGCTCGTCGCCCCTCGGGGGCCGCCGGTTCCCGAGACGTCTCCCCAGCCAAGGACCTGCGATGACCGAATCCGCATCAGGGGGCACCTCCAAGGCCCCGGCCGACCGCGGCCGCACCACCATCGCCGACGGGGTGGTCGAGAAGATCGCCGGACTGGCCGCCCGCGAGGTGATCGGCGTCCACGCCATGGGCAACGGCGGCGGCATCTCCCGCACCCTCGGCGCCGTGCGCGACCGGGTCCCCGGCGGGACGCGGGCCTCGGTCAGCCGTGGCGTCAAGGCCGAGGTCGGAGAGGTCCAGACGGCCCTCGACCTGGAGATCGTCGTCGACTACGGCGTGTCCATCCGCGACGTGGCCCGGGCGGTCCGCGAGAACGTCGTCTCGGCTGTCGAACGGATGACCGGCCTGGAGGTCGTCGAGGTCAACATCGCGGTCAGCGACGTCAAACTGCCCGACGAGGAAGACGAAGAACCGGAATCCCGGCTCCAGTAACCGAGAGGAGCCATACACATGAGCATGGCGGTCGCCGGCCTGCTGGCCGGCATGGCACTGGGGTTCGCCGGGTACTTCGGCGGCTTCGGGGCCTTCCTCCTGGTGGCGGCGCTCGGCGCCGTCGGTTTCGTCGTCGGCCGGTTCCTCGACGGGGACCTGGACCCGGGCGACCTGTTCCGCCCCCGCTCCCGGCCCCGCGGCCGCGACGACCGGCCCCTGTGAGCGGCCCGTGAACACGCCGAAGCCGTCGACCCCGTCGCCTCCGACACCACCGGGTGCCGACGCGCCCCGCCCCGCGAGGGCCGTACCGCCCCGAGTGCCGGCCGCGGACCGCGGAGCCACCCGCATCGCCGACCGGGTCGTCGCCAAGATCGCGGCCCAGGCCGCGCGCGAGGCGCTCGCCGACGGACCGCCCGCGCCCGGCGCGGTCCCGCACGCGACGGTCACCGTGCACCACGACATCGCACGGGTGCGGGTCAGTCTGGAACTCGGCTACCCCTCCGACCTCGCCGCCCAGTGCGCGGCCGTACGCCGTCAGGTCGCCCGGCGGATCGAGGAGTGCGCCGCGATGACGGTCCCCGAGGTGGACGTCGACATCGAACGCCTGCACTCCACCCACACCCGACCGGCCCCCACGGGCCGGGACCGGGGGTTGCTGTGAGCGCCTCCGGACGCATCCGGTCCACCCGGCGGATCCCGGCCGCGCTCACCGCACTGGCCGTCATCGGTGTCGCCGGGCTCTTCCTCTACGACCTCGTCTCGGTGCGCGCCCACCGCCCCGGCATGCGCTGGCGCCCGGAACTCGCCCGATGGCTGGAACAGCACAGCCCGGCCGACACGGAGGTGCTGGTCGGCGGCGCGATCATGGTGGTGCTCGGGGCCCTGCTGCTCCTGTTCGCGGTGGCCCCGGGGCTGCGCGGACTGCTGGTGATGCGCACGGACACCGACCCGGGGCGCGCCGGGGCCGACGCCGACGCCGAGGTCGACGAGGGCGCCGGGAGCGGGCTGCGGGCCGGGCTCGGCAGGAAGGCGGCCGCGATGGTGCTCCGGGACCGGGCCATGGAAGTCGCCGGGGTCCGGTCGGTCCGGGTGAAGGTGAGCCGTTCCCGCGTCGGGGTCCGAGCCACCTCGCACTTCCGCGAACTGGACGACGTACGGGCCGACCTGGACGAGGTGCTCGCCGTCGGCATCGAGGAACTGGGACTCGCGCGACCGCCGCGGCCGCGGGTCCGGGTCAGGAGGTGAGCGCGGTGCTCGGGAAGGTGAACCGGACGCTGCTGGCGGCGGTCGGGCTCGTGCTGCTGGCGGCCGGGGTCACGCTGCTCACGGCGTCGAGGCCGTTCGGCGGCCGGTACGCCCCGTTGCTCACGGAGCGCGACAGGCACCGGTACTGGCACGCGGACGACTGGCGGTGGTGGGCGGTGGTCGCCGTCCTGGGGCTGTGCGTGCTGCTGGCGCTGTGGTGGCTGCTGGCGCAACTGCGACGCCCCCGCCTCGCGGCCCTGGAAGTGGACACCGGGGACGGGGGCTTCGCCCTGCTGCGGGGCCGCGCGTTGGAATCGGCGGTGGCCGCCGAGGCGGAGGCCCTGGACGGGGTCGCGCGCTGCCGGGTCGCCCTGCGCGGCCGGCGGGACGCCCCGGGCCTGCGGATCGCGCTGGAACTGGAGCCGTACGCCGTGCCGGCCGACGCGCTGGCGGCGCTGCGGGGGCCGGTCCTCACCCACGCCCGGGCGTCGGCGGGCCTGCCGGAACTCCCCGCGGAGGCCCGCCTGCGGGTGTCGTC
Organism: Streptomyces sp. NPDC057939; assembly: GCF_042887545.1. Classification (NCBI taxonomy): domain Bacteria; kingdom Bacillati; phylum Actinomycetota; class Actinomycetes; order Kitasatosporales; family Streptomycetaceae; genus Streptomyces; species Streptomyces sp. NPDC057939. Next base: position 47,479 of record NZ_JBHVPG010000008.1, on the reverse strand, counting down.
GCACCACGCGCAACGCGTGACCTGAGCGGCCGGCGGGGGCGTCCCCGCCGGCCGTCGGGCGGGTCGGGTCAGAAACCGTGCCGGGAGCCGCCGTCGACCGGGACCATCACCCCGGTCAGGTAGGACGCGGCGGGGGAGAGCAGGAACGCCGCGGTGCGGCCGAACTCCTCCGGGGTGCCGTACCGCCCCAGCGGGATGCGGGACTCGTTGGCCGCCCGAGAGGCCTCCGCGTCACCGGACAGGGCGTCGAGTTCGCGCACCCGGTCCGTGTCGATCCGCGCCGGCAGCAGACCGACGACGCGGATTGCGCGCGGACCGAGGTCGACCGACAGGGACTTGGCGAAGCCGGCCAGGCCCGGCCGCAGGCCGTTGGAGATGGTCAGGCCGCGGATCGGCTCGTGCACCGAGCCCGACAGCACGAAGCCGATGACCCCGCCCTCGCCCAGCTCGGCCGCGGCGGCCCGCGCCAGCCGCACCGCGCCCAGGAAAACCGATTCGAAGGCCGCCGCCCACTGCTCGTCGGTGTTGTCCGCCGCGAGGCCCGGGGCCGGGCCGCCCACGCTGATGAGGATGCCGTCCAACCGGCCGAAGCGTTCCTTCGCGGTGGCGACCAGCTCCGCGGCCACCGCGGGGTCGGCGTTGTCCGCCACGACGCCCACCGCGTTCGGGCCGAGCGCGGCGGCGGCGTCCGCCGCCCGCTTCGCGTCGCGGCCGGTCACCACCACCTTCGCCCCGTCGGCGGTCAGTTCCCTCGCGGAGGCGAAGCCGAGGCCGCGGGTGGCTCCGGTGACGATGTAGACACGGTCCTTCAGTCCAAGATCCATGCGGGCCACGCTACGCCGAAGCGGGCTCCGGGGACACGGCCCCCGTCGCGGCGGCGGCCTGCGCCTGCGCCTGCTCCCGGTCCCGCCGCTCCCGGCGGACCAGGACCATCCAGCCGACCGGCACGGCCGCCGCGAACAGCCACCACTGGACGGCGTACGCCATGTGCGCGCCGATCGAGTCGTGGTCGGGCTCTCCCACCGGCTCCGGGCTCCCGTCCGCGGGCGCCGGGGCGGTGAGTTCCAGGTACCCGCCGAGTACGGGCCGGCCCAGGGCCGCGGCCTGCTGCTCGCTGTTGATCAGCATCACCTGGCGGTCGGGCAGCCCCTTGCGGTCCTTGATGCCGCTGCCACCGCTCGTCTCGTCGGCCTTCAGCCTGCCGGTCACCGTCACCTCGCCCGAGGGCGCCGCCGGCACGGGCGGGTAGGCCCGGGCGTCGCCGCCGCCCGCCACCCAGCCCCGGTTGACCAGCACGGCCCGGCCGTCGGCCAGCACCAGCGGGGTCACGACGTGGAAGCCCACCTTGTCGTCGTTCGAGGTCCGCATCCGCACCACCACCTCGTGGGCGGGGTCGTAGGTACCGGTGGCGGTGACGGCACGCCAGAAGTCGGACCGCGGAACGGTGTGGCCCGGCGAGGTGAGCCCGGTCATCGGCACGGGCTTCCCGTACAGGTTCCGTGCGATCAGCTCGTTCTGGGCGACCCGGTGCTCATGGCGGTGGAACTGCCAGAAGCCCAGCTTGATCATCGCGGGGATGAGGGCGAGGGCGACGAGGGTGAGGCACACCCACTGCCGGGTCAGTACAAAGCGGTACACGTCCACGACGGTACCCCCAGCGGCGACGACCCCGGCGGCCGGGTGGCCTTCCGGGGTCGGGAGGAGGACGGGGGCGGGTGGGTCGGGCGTGCTCGCCGCCGGGCGGCGCCGGGGGTCACCCCATGGCGCCGGCGGCGCTGCCCACCCTGTCGATGATCCCCGCCTTGCCCTCGGCGCGGGCGCAGTGCGCTCCGCAGTACCAGTGCCCGTCCGCCTCGACGCCCTGGCCGATGATCTGCACCCGGCAGTGCTCGCAGATGGGTGCCATCCGGTGGATCGCGCAGGAGAACGAGTCGAAGACGTGCCGCGCGCCGTCCTGGGTCTCCACGTAGAACGCCAGGTCGTAGTCATTTCCGCATACTTCGCAACGTGCCATGGCGGCATCGTGGAGGCTCGGACCGCCCGGGCGGGCGGACGTCCTCGTGTCGTCGGGGAACTTCTACCCGGCTGGCGTAGCAGCCCCCGGACGGCCGGCGCGGGGGCCCGGCCGCGCTCTCAGTCGGCCGGGGCGACGTCCCGCAGGAGCTGGGTGAAGGCGGCCTCGTCCACGACGGGAGTGCCGAACGACCGGGCCTTGACCGTCTTCGAGGTCGCCGAGTCGGGGTCGTTCGTCACGAGCATGCTGGTGAGCCGCGACACGCTCGTCGCGATGTGCAGGCCCGCCTCCACCGCCCGGTCCTCCAGCAGCTCCCGGTCCACCGAGGTGTCGCCGGAGAAGGCGATGCGCATGCCCTGCTTCAGCGGCTTGCCGTCCTCGAACCGGCCCGGGTTCGGGTGCGGGCACGGCGGCCGCTTGCGCGAGGCGCGCCAACTGCCCCCGCCGTACGAGGCCTGGTGGCCGACCCGGGGAGCGGCGGGGGAGTCCGACCACTCCGTCAGCGGACGGCACTCCAGCAGCGGCAGTCGTACGCCGTCACGGGCGGCCGCGTGCAGGGACGGGCGGAAGGCCTCGGCGAGCACGCGGGCGTCGTCCAGCGCGTGGTGGGCGCGCTGCTGCACCACTCCGAAGTGCGCGGCGAGGGACTCCAGCTTGTGGTTGGGCAGCGGCAGGTTCAGCTCCTTCGACAGGGCGATGGTGCACAGCCGCTGACGGACCGGCGCGGTCGCCGCGGCCCGCGCGTACTCCCGGGCGATCATCTGCCAGTCGAAGATGGCGTTGTGTGCGACCAGCACCCGGCCGTCGAGCCGGCCGGCGAACTCCTCGGCGATGTCCTCGAAGAGCGGCGCGTCCTTGAGCATGGCGCTCGTCAGGCCGTGGATCCAGACCGGTCCCGGATCCCGGCGCGGGTTGACCAGGGAGTACCAGTGGTCCTCCACGTTGCCCTGCGCGTCGAGCCGGTAGACGGCCGCGGACACTATCCGGTCGTCGCGAGCGAGCCCGGTGGTCTCCACGTCGACGACCGCGTACCCCTGTGGGTACGCGGTCGGCCAGGTCGTCTCTGCGGTCGTACGGTCGGCGAGCATGGTCACAGAGGATATCGGGCCCGACCGACAGTCGTGGCCCGATGCCCTTTCAGCCCAGCTCCGCCACCAGGTCGCCCGCGCTCACCCGGGCGAAGGAGTCCGACACTTCGGCCGGCCCCGGGCACGGCCGGTACGAGGCGCCGGAGGCGCCGGCCGGCGCCGCGCCCGCGTGCGTCATCGCCAGGAACACCCTTCGGCCCGCGGCCGATTCGGCGGCGGCCGCGTCGGCGTCGGACCGTGACAGCCGCTCGCCCGGTTCCTCCCGGCGGGAGATCCGGGCGGCGAACGCGGCAGGTTCCCCGGCCGGTCGCGCCCGGTACATACACCTCGTCGCCGAGGTCGGGCAGCGACGCCCGGCGTACGACGGCCACCTCGCGGGTCCGGGCCGCGGCCCGCCACACCGCCAGGTCCCACAGGGCCGTACGGGTGGCGACCCGAAGTGCTAGCTGACGTCGCGGGCCACCTCGCCGAGCCGGTCCCCCCCCGGGAGGCGACGCTCTGGAAGCCGCCCGACGGCGGCAGGTGGACGTCCGCCCACAGCGGGCGGCCCTCGGCCAGGTCCACCACCATCGGCATGCCAGACCCGCGACCCGCCGGCCAGGTCCGGGTCGACGTACTCGGTGGCGCCGTCGGGGGCGGGGAGCGGGCGCGCGGGATCCTTTCGTGCGCGCGGGATCCTTTCCGTGAAGGAAGGAGAAGGACGCGCGCCGCGGAGGCGCCCCCGCGCCGTCGATCCCGTCACGCGCCCGCGGACGGCCGCAGACCGATCATCCGTGCGACGGTCGGCCGTCGGAGGGGGGTTGGTCGGTGCCCGGTTTCAGCAGGGCCTCGGTCAGGGCCCGCACCGACAGCAGGAACAGTCGCTCGGGGTCGGCCGGGCGGGCCAGGGCGCGGGCGAGCGCCGGGTCGTCGGGCGCGGCCGCCGGGTCCCACAGCTCGCCCTCGGCCGGCGACTGGGCGGGGGAGCGCTCGCGGTTGCGCTCGACGAGCAGGAACCCGACGATCTGGAACTGGATGACGCGCACGGCGTCGGCGGCCCGCGCCCCGCGCAGTCCGGCGGCGTGCACCTCGTGGACCAGGGCCTGCTGGGCGGGCAGGAACATCCGGTCGGTCAGGCCGCGTTCGTGGACCATCGCGACCAGGTGCGGCCGGGTGCGCAGTTCTCGGCGCAGGATCCCGGCCACCGACAGGATGCGGGCGGCGGGCGTGGCCCCGGTCGGGGTGATCGCGCCCACCTCGCGCACGGTCCGCTCCACGAGCGCGTCGAGGAGCGACTCCCGGTTGCCGACGTGCCAGTAGATGGAGGTCACCGCCGTGCCCAGGGCGGCGGCGAGTCCGCGCATGGTGAGGGCCGCCGGGCCGTCCCGCATGACGAGGGACGCGGCGGCCGACAGCACCTCCTCACGGGTCAGCGCGCTCCTCGTCATCGGCGGCACCTTGTCTGTCGAGTCGTCAGTTCTTGTTCGTGCAGGGGTCTTTACCCTTCACCGACGGCAGTGTAACTGTGTTACAGAACCGACCGAAGGGTGGTGCGAAACATGGCACGCGTACGGTACGGAGCGCGAACCGAGGCCGAGATCGCGGCGTCGCGCGAGAAGAGCTCCAAGCTCCCCGACATCTGGTCCACCGGGGTGGTCGCCGTCTGGGAGAGCGACCCCGACGTGGTCGCGGCGGTCCTGCCCCCACCGCTCAAACCCACCGCGCGGCCCCTCGTACGGGCCAACATCAGCAAGGTCGACCTGCCCGGCTACCCCCTCGGCGCGGGCTCGGTCGCCGTCGCCGCGGAACACGGCGGGGTCGAGGGCTGGTACCCGCTGGTCATGCCGATGACGCACGAGCGCGCCCTGATCGGCGGCCGCGAGGTGTTCGGCGAACCCAAGAAGCTGGGCGAGGTCACCGTCGAGCGCGACGGGCTCGTCGTGCGGGCGGTCCTCGCCCGGCACGGGATCGCCTTCGTGGAGGTCCGCGGGGCCGTGGACCGGGCGCTGCCGCTGCCCGAGCCCATGCAGAAGACGGACTTCTACTTCAAGTTCCTGCCCGCGGTCGACGGTTCGGGTTTCGACTCCGACCCGGTCCTCGTCCACTGCACGCGCAACGAGAAGGTCCGCAAGCTGGAGCACGTCACCGGGGACGTCGTCCTGCGCGAGTCCATGTTCGACCCGGTGGCCGACCTCGTCGTCCGCCGCCTCGTGGAGATCACCATCGGTGAGAAGACCACCGACCAGAAGGGCAGGGTCGTCGAGCGGGTCAGCGCCCAGGCCCTCCTGCCGTACATCCACCAGCGCTACGACGACCCCCTGCAGATCCTCGACGGACCCCCCGAAGGGGCGGTGTGACATGCGGCTCGAACCCGGACAGGTGGCCGTCGTCACCGGGGCGGCCGGCGGCATCGGCCTCGCCATGGCCCGCCGCTTCGCCGCCGAGGGGCTGAAGGTGGTGCTCGCCGACGTCGAGGAGGGAGCCCTGCGCAAGGCCGCCGAGGAACTCACCGCCGACGGCGCCGAGGTGCTCGCCCGGCTCGTCGACGTCAGCGACCGCGACTCCGTGATCGCCCTCTCCGACGCCGCCTACGAGGCCTTCGGCTCCGTCCACGTCCTGTGCAACAACGCGGGCGTCGGCTCCGGTGCGGAGGGCCGGATGTGGGAGCACGAGCCCAACGACTGGAAGTGGGCCTTCTCCGTCAACGTCTGGGGCGTCTTCCACGGCATCCAGGCCTTCGTCCCCCGCATGATCGCGAGCGGCGTCCCCGGGCACGTCGTCAACACGTCCTCCGGCGACGGCGGCATCGCCCCGCTCCCCACCGCCTCCGTCTACGCCGTCACCAAGGCGGCCGTCGTCACCATGACCGAGTCGCTGTACGCCCACCTGAAGGCGGAGGGCGCCTCCGTCGGCGCCTCCGTCCTCTTCCCCGGACCGCACATGCTGCGCACCGGCCTGTGGGAGTCGCACCGCAACCGGCCCGACCGCTACGCGAAGGAGCGGCCGCGCAAGTCCCCGTACCGCACCCTCGACCAGTACGAGGCGGCGATGAAGGAGGCCGGGCACGAGGTGCGCTTCACCCCGGTCGAGGAGGTCGCCGAGCACGTCGTCGACGGCATCCGCGCCGACCGTTTCTGGATGCTCCCGGCCGGCGAGCACAGCGACCGCCAGATCCGCGCCAGGTCGCAGTCGATGCTCGACCGCGCCAACCCCGCCTACCTGGAAAGCTTCATCCTCGACTGAGGGGCCCGCCGTGCCTGACACGCATGCGAACGACCCGGCCGCAGCGCGGTCCGGGGACGGGTTCGAGGACCCGTACCTGATCATCTCCTCCGACTGCCACGCGGGCCTGCCCACCGAGCGGTACCGCCCGTACCTCGACTCCCGCTTCCACCGCGCGTTCGACGAGTTCCTCGGTCAGCGCGACGCCCGCCGCGAGGAGGCCACCCGGCTCGGCGTCCGCAACGAGGCGTTCGCCGAGAAGTGGTTCCACGACCACGAGGAGGGCCTGCGCGGCGGCTGGGACATCGGACAGCGACTGAAGGAACTCGACGGCGACGGCGTGGCCGGCGAGGTCGTCTTCCCCGACGCGGACGCCGTCGACAGCCAGACCGCCGCCCCCTTCGGGGTGGGCCTGGGCCTGTCCGGCGACCAGGACCCCGAGTTGGGCATGGCCGGCGCGCAGGCGCACAACCGCTGGCTGGCCGAGTTCGTCTCCGACGGGCCTGCCGGGAACGCGGCACGCCACTGCGGCGTCGCCCTGCTCCCCATCACGGCCGAGCCGCGGCGGGTCGTCGCCGAGATCCACCGGGCCAAGGAGTCCGGACTGGGCGCGCTGATGATCCCCGCCATGTGGGTGGACAAGGCGCCGTACCACGACCGCCGCTACGACCCGGTCTGGGCGGCCGCGGCCGAGACGCGGATGCCGATCGTCACCCACTCCGGCTCCTCGCCCCGCCACGAGTACGGCGACCACCTGGGGATCTTCGTCTCCGAGGTCACCTGGTGGCCCGCTCGCCCCCTGTGGTTCCTGCTCTGGTCCGGGGTCTTCGAACGGCATCCCGGGCTGAGGTTCGGCGTCGCCGAGTCGGGCTGCTGGTGGCTGCCCAACCAGCTCTGGTTCATGGACCGCCTCTACCTCGGTGCGCACGGCGGGAAGAAGTTGTCCCCCTTCGAGGAGCTGAAACGCCCGCCGAGCGAGTACCTGGACCGTCAGGTGTTCGTCTGCGCGACCAACACCAAGCGCCGCGAACTGGCCCAGCGGTACGAGATCGGCGTGGACAACATCCTCTGGGGCTCCGACTTCCCGCACCCCGAGGGGACCTGGCCCGACACCCGCAACTGGCTGCGGAACACCTTCCACGACATCCCGGTCGACGAGACCCGCCGCATGCTCGGGCTGGCGGCGGCCGAGGTGTTCGGCTTCGACACCGAGGCGCTCGCCCCGATCGCCCGCCGCATCGGCCCCACCCCGGCCGAGCTCGGCCAGTCCCCGGACCAGGCGTCGGTCGAGGCCTCCTGGGCCCGCTCCCGCGAGACGGGACGGCACTGGCTGACCGGCGGCGACTTCCCCGTACTGGGGGTGGACCGGTGAACCCCGCCGAGGACCGGTACACCGTCATATCGGCCGACTGCCACGCGGGCGCCGACCTGTTGGACTACCGGCCGTACCTGGCCAAGCGCCACCACGAGGCCTTCGACGCCTGGGCCGCCACGTACGTCAACCCGTACGAGGACCTCCTCGCCGACACCGCCGACCTGAACTGGAACTCGGCCCGGCGCCTGGCGGAACTCGAAGCGGACGGGATCGTCGCCGAGGTCCTGTTCCCCAACACGATCCCGCCGTTCTTCCCCAAGGCCTCGCTGATGGCCCAACCACCCACCCGCGACGAGTACGAGCTGCGCTGGGCCGGTCTCCAGGCCCACAACCGCTGGCTGGCGGACTTCTGCGCCGACGCGCCGGGCCGGCGGGCCGGGGTCGTCCAGATCCTCCTCAACGACGTGGACGCGGCGGTCGCGGAGATCCGCCGCACCAGGACGGCCGGCCTGACCGGCGGGATCCTCCTGCCGGGCGTCCCGCCCGGTTCGCCCGTCCCCGAGCTGTACTCCTCGGCGTACGACCCGCTCTGGGCCGTCTGCGCCGAACTGGACGTTCCGGTCAACCACCACGGCGGATCGGCCTCGCCGCCGCTGGGCGACGAACCGGCGGCCCGCGCCGTGTTCATGGTCGAGACGACCTGGTTCTCGCACCGCGCCCTGTGGCACCTGATCTTCGGCGGTGCCTTCCGGCGCCACCCGGGGCTGAAGCTGGTCCTGACCGAGCAGGGCTCCGGCTGGATCCCGGGCGTGCTGGAGATGTTGGACTACTACCACGGCCGCCTGGTCGCGGCCTCGTCCACCGCCGAGGCCAAGTTCGGCGCGGGACTGGCCGATTCGATGGGCAGGGGGCCGAGCGAGGTCTGGCGCGACAACTGCTTCGTCGGGGCGAGCTTCATGCGCCCCCACGAGGTCCCGCTGCGGGAACGGATCGGCCTCGACAAGATCATGTGGGGCAGCGACTTCCCCCACGACGAGGGCACCACGCCCTTCTCCCGCGAGGGCCTGCGCATCGCCTACGCGGGCCTGCCCCGCGAGGAGGTCGCCGCCATGGTGGGAGGCAACGCGGCCCGCGTCTACGGCTTCGACCTCCCCCTCCTGGACGCCCTGGCGGCCAAGCACGGCCCCCTCGTCCAGGAGATCGCCGAGCCCCTCGGCGAGATCCCCGCCAGCGCCACCAGCCCGGCCTTCGCCCGCGGCGCCTCGGTCCGCGTCTGGTGACCCGGTCCCGCCGGGGCGGCTCCGCCCGAGCGGATGAGCCGCCCCGGCGGGGACCGGTCGGGGGCGCCGGAGGGTGCTTCGGGTACCTCCGGTAACACCGTCGGATACCGATCGGTAACAACCCCTAGCGTCGCCCCCGGAGGCGCCTCTATGGTGCGGGCATGCCGAACCTGCCCGATGTCGTGCTGTGGTCCATACCTGCCTTCGTGCTGCTCACCGTCATCGAGGTGGTGAGCTATCGCCTGCATCCCGACGAGGACGCGACCGGGTACGACACCAAGGACGCCGTCACGAGCGTCACGATGGGGCTCGGCAGCATCGGCTTCGACCTGCTGTGGAAGATCCCGGTCGTCGCGGTCTTCACGGCGGTCTACGAACTCACCCCGCTGCGGGTGCCGTTCCTGTGGTGGACGGCGCTGCTGATGCTGTTCGTCCAGGACTTCCTCTACTACTGGCAGCACCGGCTCCACCACGTCATCCGCATCCTGTGGGCCTGCCACGTCGTCCACCACAGCAGCCGCCGGTTCAACCTCACCACCGCCCTGCGCCAGCCCTGGACCAGCGCCACCACCTGGTGGTTCTACCTCCCGATGGTCGCCCTCGGCGTGCACCCGGCGGCGATCCCGTTCTGCTACGGACTCAACCTCCTCTACCAGTTCTGGGTGCACACCGAACGCATCGGGAAGCTGCCCCGCGCCTACGAGTACGTCTTCAACACCCCGTCCCACCACCGCGTCCACCACGCCTCCCAGGGCGGCTACCTGGACCGCAACTTCGGCGGGATCCTGATCGTCTGGGACCGGATGTTCGGATCCTGGGTGGGGGAGACGGAGCGCCCCGTCTACGGCCTCACCAAGAACATCGGCACCCACAACCCGCTGCGGGTGGCCACCCACGAGTACGCCGCCATCGCCCGCGACGTCCGGGCCGCCGACACCTGGCGCGAACGCGCCGGACGCGTCTTCGCGGGCCCCGGCTGGCAGCCCGCCCGCCCCGAACCGGCCGCCGACGGGCCCGCCGCGACCCAGGCGCCCGCCGCGCCCGGGGCTCCCGCGACACCCACCGCCCCGCGGGCCACCGCGGCTCCGGAGCCGGAGCGCGCCGCGTGAGCGCCACCGAGGCCCGTACGCCCTCCTGGGCCACCCGGACCGGAACCGCGACCGGAGCCGGTCGCGCCGGACGGATCCTGCTCGCCGCCTTCGCCGTCGCGGCCGCCGCCGACCTGGTGTCCCTCCTCGCCGACTGGCACCTCGGTCACGTCCTGTTCAAGCCGCTGCTGATGCCGCTGCTCGTGGCCCACGTGATCACCCGCCGCGCCCCCCGGCTGCTGGTCGCCGCCCTGCTGTTCGGCTGGGGCGGGGACCTCGCGCTGCTCTTCGACGCCGAGATCGCCTTCCTGCTCGGCATGGGCTCCTTCGCCGCCGGGCACGTCTGCTACCTCGTCCTGTTCGGACGGGGTCGCACCGGGCCCCTCCTCGGCGCCGCGTACGCCGCGGCCCTGATCGGGACCGTCGCCCTGCTGTGGGGCGACCTCCCGGCCGACCTGCGGATCCCGGTCGCCGGCTACAGCCTGCTGCTCACCGCCATGGCCTACCGGGCGAGCGCCCTCGGCCGGGTCGCGGGGGCGGGCGGAGCGCTGTTCCTGCTCTCCGACACCCTCATCGCCACCGGCGTCGCGGAGTGGCCCCAGCTGCCGCGACCCGACTTCTGGATCATGGCGACCTACCTGGCGGCCCAGTACCTGCTGGCCACCGGGACCCTCGGCCGGTCCCCGGGCCGCCCCGATTCCGGGACGGGCGTACGGTAGGACGGTCATACAGGACCGCACCCCGGAGGACTGCACCACCATGCGCGCCACCGTCATCCACGCCCCGCACGACATCCGCGTGGAGGAGGTGCCCGACGCCGCGATCCGGCGTCCCGAGGACGCCGTCGTCCGCGTCCTGCGCGCCTGCATCTGCGGCAGCGACCTGTGGGCCTACCGCGGCGAGGCCGCGCGGCAGCCCGGTCAGCGCATCGGGCACGAGTTCCTCGGCGTCGTCGAGGAGACCGGCTCCGCCGTCTCGGGCCTGCGCGCCGGGGACCTCGTCGTGGCCCCCTTCATGTGGTCGGACGGCACCTGCGACTACTGCTCCGAGGGCCTGTACACCTCGTGCGTGCACGGCGGCTTCTGGGGCGCGGTCGGTCACGACGGCGGCCAGGGCGAGGCCGTCCGGGTCCCGCACGCCGACGGCACCCTGGTGAAGCTGCCCGCCGAGGCCGTCTCCGACGACCACCTGCTGACGGGCCTGCTCGCGCTCTCCGACGTCATGGGCACCGGCCACCACGCCGCCCTGGGCGCGGGCGTCCGCGCGGGCTCCACGGTCGCCGTCGTCGGCGACGGCGCGGTCGGCCTGTGCGGCGTCCTGGCCGCCAAGCGGCTCGGCGCCGAGCGGATCATCGCCCTGGGTCGGCACACCGTCCGTACGGACATCGCCAAGCTCTTCGGCGCCACCGACGTGGTCGCCGCGCGCGGGGACGAGGCCGTGGCGGCCGTCCGCGAGCTGACCGGCGGCCAGGGCGCGCACTCCGTCATCGAGGCGGTCGGCACCGAACAGTCCATGCGCACGGCCGTCAACATCACCCGCGACGGCGGGGCCATCGGCTACGTCGGCGTCCCGCACGGCAGTGGCACCGGCCTGGACCTCGGCGTGATGTTCGACCGCAACATCACCCTGCGCGGCGGCGTCGCGCCGGTGCGCGCGTACATCCCGGAGCTGCTGGTGGACGTGCTGAGCGGCGCGATCGACCCGGCCCCCGTCTTCGACCGGGCGGTATCCCTGGACGAGGTCCCGGACGGCTACCGCGCGATGGACGACCGCAGCGCCCTGAAGGTCCTTATCACGCCCTGACGCCCGGGCCCCGACAGGACGGCGGGCCGACCCCGGGACACCCCGGGGCCGGCCCGCCGCGCCGTCTGTCCGACGGCGTCGAGCGTTCCTACTTGACGGCCTTGAGCGCGTCGACCACGCCGGCGCCGTAGTAGCCGGTCTGGCCCCACTTGGCCTTGCAGGTGGTGGCGTCGATCAGGTTGCCGGTGCCGTCGTAGATCTTCGTCGGGCACGCGACCTTCGTCGCCTGCCCCTTCAGCATCGCCTGGAGCTGCGAGGGCGAGGCCCACGGGTGGGCGCTCTTGAGCAGCGCCGCGACGCCCGCGACGTGCGGGGCGGCCATCGAGGTGCCCTGCTTGTAGCCGTAGCCGCCGCCCGGGACGGTCGACAGGACGCGGCCGTTGGCGTCCGGGGTGGCCGGCACCTGCCACTTGTCGCCACCGGGAGCGGCGACGTCGACGACGCCGAGGCCGTAGCTGGAGTAGTAGGAGCGCAGCCCCTGGTCACCCGTGGCCGAGACGGTGACCACGCCCGGCAGCTGGGTGGGCAGGTCCAGGCAGACCTTCGGGTCGATGGTCCGCGGCACCGGGGTGGTGTCGTTCGGGCTGGTGTCGTCGACGATCGAGTCGCCGGCCAGGTCGTGGTCGGAGTTGCCGGCCGAGGCCACGCTGAGCACGCCCTTGCGCTCCGCGTACTTCGTCGCCCGGGCGAGGGCCTCCACCAGCGCCTTCTGGTCGTCGTCGTTCTTGCAGGTGTAGTTCCACGGGTCGACGTAGTAGCTGTTGTTGGTCACCTCTATCCCCTTCTCGGCGGCGAACATGAAGCCGCAGACGACCGCCTCGGTGTAGAAGAGGCTGGTCGCGGGCTCGCTCACCTTGATGCCGGCGACCTTCACGCCCGGGGCGACACCGCTGACGCCCACGCCGTTGCGCGGGGCCGCGATGGTGCCGGCCACGTGCGTGCCGTGGTCGCTGCCGTCCGGGTACGGACGCCAGGCGCCCTCGGAGGTGTCCGCGACGCCCCCGACACAGTTGGCGGACTGGCTCTTGGAGAAGTTCGGGGCGAGATCGGGGTGGGTGTCGTCCACACCCGTGTCGATGACGCCCACGGTGACGTTCGGGCTGCCATCGTTGATCTTGTGAGCCTGGTCGGCCTTGATCGTCCGCAGGTCCCACTGGTTGGGCTCCAGCGGCTCCTGTCCCGGCGCCGCCTGCGCCGCCGCCTTGGCGGCGTCGGCCGCGCTCAGCTTCTGCGTCGCGCCCTCCTCGGTGGTCTGCACCGCGGAGAGGGGGGCCGTCCGAGTGGCACCCACCGACACGAAGAGGCTGCGCTGGGACCGCAGCTGCTTGGCGAAGTCGGGGTTCTGGGAGTGTGCGACGACGACGCCGATCTGCTCATAGGCCGTCACCACCGTTCCGCCGGCCCGCTCGATGGCCTTCTTCGCCTGCTTGGCCGTCCCGTACGCGGTCAGGTTCGCCACGTAGGAGAGCTTCGGGCCGTCGGCGGCGGGCTTCGCCGTCGTGGCCGTGGCCGCCGTGTTGCCGAGCGGGGCGGCGGAGGCCGCGACCGAGGGCAGGAAGGCGAGTGAGGCGGTGAGCGCCAGTCCGACCGGTACGGCAAGACGATTGCTCTTCCGGGCGGTACGCGACCCCAGATGCGCCATGGGTTCTCCACATCATCCGTGAAAAAGCCGTCCGCACGCGGTTTGCGCAGGACGGGTTCATGACACGCGAACCTAGTGCCGGTGTTCCCCTCTCCGCCATCAGTTCGAGGAATCAGTTTCCAAAGAAATCAAAGGTGTTGAACCGTCCCGACGCGCCGGCCGTGCCGTTGACAGGGGGGATCGGCACCACCGTCCCCCCACACGGAGGTTGTTTTGTCCGTCGTCCCCACCGCACCCGCGTCACAAGGAGAGCCCCCCGTGACCACCGAAGCAGCGCCGCCCCACGGCGGCACGGGACCGACCCCGGCGAGTCCCACGGCCGAGGACTTCACCCGCGTCCAGCAGAGCCCCGAGTTCGCCGAGCTGCGCAGCTCGTACCGCTCCTTCGCGTTCCCGCTCACCGTTGCCTTCATCGCCTGGTACCTGCTCTACGTCCTGCTGTCCAGCTACGCGGGCGGCTTCATGGGGACCAAGCTCTTCGGGAACATCAACGTCGCCCTCGTCCTCGGCCTCGCCCAGTTCGCCACGACGTTCCTGATCGCCTGGCTGTACTCGCGGCACGCCGCCGCCAAGCTCGACCCCAAGGCCCAGGCCATCAAGGCCCGGATGGAGGCCGGAGAATGAGCGCGATCCCACAGCTGACCCTCGCGGCCGGCGCGACCGAGCACCGCCCGCTGATCATCACCCTGTTCGGCCTGTTCGTCGTCGCCACGCTCATCATCACGATCTGGGCCGGCCGCCAGACCAAGGACGCAGCCGACTTCTACGCGGGCGGCCGCCAGTTCACCGGCTTCCAGAACGGCCTGGCCATCTCCGGCGACTACATGTCCGCCGCGTCCTTCCTCGGCATCGCCGGAGCCATCGCCCTCTTCGGCTACGACGGCTTCCTCTACTCCATCGGCTTCCTCGTGGCCTGGCTGGTGGCCCTGCTGCTCGTCGCCGAGCCGCTGCGCAACTCCGGCCGCTACACGATGGGCGACGTCCTCGCGTACCGGATGCGCCAGCGGCCCGTGCGGACCGCGGCCGGCACCTCCACCATCGTGGTCTCGATCTTCTACCTGCTCGCCCAGATGGCCGGCGCCGGCGTACTGGTCTCGCTGCTCCTCGGCATCACCAGCGACGGCGGCAAGGTGGCCGTGGTCGCGCTGGTCGGCCTCCTGATGATCCTCTACGTGACCATCGGCGGGATGAAGGGCACCACCTGGGTCCAGATGATCAAGGCGGTGCTGCTGATCGCGGGCGCCCTGCTGATCACCTTCCTGGTGCTGCTGGAGTTCAACTTCAACATCTCCAGCCTGCTGGGCCAGGCCGCCGAGAACAGCGGCCAGGGCACCAAGTTCCTGGAGCCCGGACTCAAGTACGGCAAGGACTCGATCACCAAGCTGGACTTCATCTCGCTGGGCCTCGCCCTGGTCCTCGGCACCGCGGGCCTGCCGCACATCCTGATCCGCTTCTACACGGTCCCCACCGCCAAGGCCGCCCGCAAGTCCGTGAACTGGGCCATCGGCATCATCGGCGCGTTCTACCTGATGACCATCGCCCTCGGCTTCGGCGCCGCGGCCCTGCTCAACCGGGCCGACATCCTGGCCTCGAACAAGGCGGGCAACACCGCGGCCCCCCTGCTCGCCCAGGAGATCGGCGGCGGCGCGGGATCCACCGGGGGCGCGATCCTCCTCGCGGTGATCTCCGCGGTCGCCTTCGCGACCATCCTCGCGGTCGTCGCGGGCCTCACCCTCGCGTCCTCGTCGTCCTTCGCGCACGACCTGTACGTGAACGTCATCCGCAAGGGCAAGGCGACCGAGAAGGAGGAGGTCCGCGCGGCCCGCTGGTCGACCGTGGTCATCGGCGCCGTCGCGATCGGCCTCGGGGCCCTGGCCCGTGACATGAACGTGGCCGGTCTCGTCGCCCTCGCCTTCGCGGTCGCCGCCTCCGCCAACCTGCCGACGATCCTCTACAGCCTCTTCTGGAAGCGCTTCACCACCCAGGGCGCCCTCTGGTCGATCTACGGCGGCCTGATCTCGGCGGTCGGCCTCGTCCTCTTCTCACCCGTGGTCTCCGGCAAGCCCACCTCGATGTTCAAGGACGCCGACTTCTACTGGTTCCCGCTGGAGAACCCCGGCATCATCTCCATCCCGCTCGGCTTCCTCCTCGGATGGCTGGGAACCGTCCTCACCAAGGAAGAGGCCGATCCCCGCAAGTTCGCCGAGCTGGAGGTGCGCTCCCTCACCGGAACAGGGGCTCACTGAGATCCACCGAACACACAGCGTGGCCGAGTCGTACTTCCGTACGACTCGGCCACGTCGCGTCTCGTTCAATCGGGCACCCCTACGGGCCAGGCCCGTCGCGTAGGCTCGAACACAGCGCCACCGCGTACCCGCGACGGCGTCGACCTCCGCAGAACCGGACAGGAGAGGGGGCCCACAGTGCTTCTCGACACGTACGGCCGCGTGGCCACTGACCTGCGCGTCTCACTCACCGACCGGTGCAACCTGCGCTGTACCTACTGCATGCCCGAGGAGGGCCTGCAGTGGCTCGGCAAGTCGGACCTGCTGAGCGACGAGGAGATCGTCCGGCTGATTCGCATCGCCGTCACGCTGCTCGGCATCACCGAGGTCCGCTTCACCGGCGGCGAACCGCTGCTCCGGCCCGGCCTGGTCGGGATCGTCGAGCAGTGCGCCGCCCTGGAACCCCGCCCCAGGATGTCGCTCACCACCAACGGCATCGGCCTCAAGCGCACCGCGCAGGCCCTCAAGGCGGCCGGCCTGGACCGGGTGAACGTCTCGCTCGACACCCTGCGCCCCGACGTCTTCAAGACCCTGACCCGTCGCGACCGCCACAAGGACGTCATCGACGGCATGGCGGCCGCCCGGGACGCCGGTCTGACCCCCGTCAAGGTCAACGCCGTCCTGATGCCCGGACTCAACGCCGACGAGGCACCCGACCTGCTCGCCTGGGCCGTGGAGAACGAGTACGAGCTGCGCTTCATCGAGCAGATGCCCCTCGACGCCCAGCACGGCTGGAAGCGCGACGGGATGATCACCGCCGGGGACATCCTCCAGTCCCTGCGCACCCGCTTCACCCTCACCGAGGAGGGCGCCGACGAGCGCGGCTCCGCCCCGGCCGAGCGCTGGGTGGTCGACGGCGGCCCGGCCACGGTCGGCGTCATCGCCTCCGTCACCCGCCCGTTCTGCGGAGCCTGCGACCGCACCCGGCTCACCGCCGACGGCCAGGTCCGTACGTGCCTGTTCGCCACCGAGGAGTCCGACCTGCGGGCGGCCCTCCGCTCCGGCGCCCCGGACGAGGAGATCGCCCGCCTGTGGAAGGTGGCGATGTGGGGCAAGAAGGCCGGCTCCGGCCTCGACGACCCGTCGTTCCTCCAGCCCGACCGCCCCATGTCCGCGATCGGCGGCTGACCGGGCCCGGACCCGCGTCCGGCCCGCCGCGCCCACCGCGACGGGCCCTGCCCCGGCCCCGGCCCGCCGGGGCTCAGGCGCGTTCCGAGCCCTCCGGCTGCACCCACTCGTCGAGCCTCACGACGTCCTTGAGGAAGCCCCGGACGCCGAGGAACTGGGAGAGGTGCTCGCGGTGTTCCTCGCACGCCAGCCAGGTCTTGCGCCGCTGCGGGGTGTGCAGTGTCGGGTTGTTCCACGCGAGGACCCAGACGGCCGCGTCGCGACAGCCCTTGGCGGAGCAGGTGGGGGCGGGCTCGGGGTCGGGTGCGTTCAGATCAGGGGAGTTCACGGCCTCAACCCTACAAACACGCACTCGGGACAGCTTCGGATGGGCGACGCCGGGCAGCCACGGGGGGAGCTGCCCGGCGTCGGTCCGTCGCTCCGACGGGGGATGCGGAGCGCGTAGGCAGTATGTCACGCAGGACCCGGTCGGGTGCACCGGAACTTCAGGATTGATCTGAGCTTCTATTGAGGTTTTCGGCCTCCAGTGCGGGGCGCACAGGCGTCGGCACGAAGTGCGAGGGCAGGGAGGGCGTCGACTCGCGTCCCGCGTTGGCGATGACCACCGCGACGTACGGCAACAGGGCTCCCGCGACCAACGTCACGATCGCCACATGGCGCTCCACGTTCCACAGGACCACCGTCGCGATGACCGAAAGCGTCCTGATCGTCATCGAGATGACGTACCGGCGCTGTCGTCCCCGCACGTCCTCGGCGAGGCTCATCCGGGCCCCGGTGATCCGGAAGACCTCGGCCTCGTTCCGCTTCGTCATCCGCACGTCGCACCACCCGATCCGCCTGCCGGACGCACCCCGGTCCGGAACCCTTCCACCGTACGCGGCCCGCGCGTCGGAGTGGTGAGGGGGTGTCCCCCGAACGGCTCTGTCCGAAATGCGCCGTTCGCTACGCGGATCGAGACTGGTTCGACATGCGCACACCGCGCCGGAGGAGGCGACATGCATTGGTTGTGGGCGATCATCGTCGGTTTGGTGCTGGGCCTGATTGCCCGGGCGATCCTGCCCGGCAAGCAGCACCAGCCCCTCTGGCTGACCGTGATCTTCGGCATCATCGGCAGCGTCCTCGGCAACGCCGTCGCCACCTGGATCGGTGTCGCCGACACCAAGGGCATCGACTGGATCAGGCACCTGCTGCAACTGGTCGGAGCGGTCCTGATCGTCGGACTCGGCGACATGGCGTACATGGCGCTGAAGGGCAACAAACGCACCGCCTGAGCCGCCCCGCGCATCCGGGGCGGGACGACGGAGGGGCCGGTACGGACGCGCTGTCCGTACCGGCCCCTCCGTCGCGTGCGGGCCGCGTCAGCCGGTGACCTCGACGGCGGCCAGGTTCTTCTTGCCGCGCCGCAGCACCAGCCAACGGCCGTGCAGCAGGTCCTCCGGAGCGGGGACCGCGTCCTCGGCGGTGACCTTCACGTTGTTCACGTAGGCACCGCCCTCCTTCACGGTCCGGCGTCCCGCCGACTTGCTGGCGACCAGGCCGGTCTCCACGAACAGGTCGACGACCGGGCCGAGCTCGGCGACCTTCGCGTGCGGCAGCTCCGACAGGGCCGCGGCCAGCGTGGCCTCGTCCAGCTCCGCCAGCTCGCCCTGCCCGAACAGGGCCTTCGACGCCGCGATCACGGCGGCGCACTGGTCCGCGCCGTGCACCAGCGTGGTCAGCTCCTCGGCCAGCGCCCGCTGAGCGGCGCGCGCCTGCGGCCGCTCGGCGGTCTGCGCCTCCAGCGCCTCCAGTTCCTCACGGGACTGGAACGACAGGATCCGCATGTAGGTGGAGATGTCCCGGTCGTCCACGTTCAGCCAGAACTGGTAGAACGCGTACGGGGTGGTCATCCCCGGGTCCAGCCAGACGGCCCCGCCCTCGGTCTTGCCGAACTTGGTGCCGTCCGCCTTGACCATCAGCGGCGTCGCCATGGCGTGCACCTGCGCGCCCGACTCGACCCGGTGGATCAGGTCGAGGCCGGCCGTCAGGTTGCCCCACTGGTCGGAGCCGCCCTGCTGGAGCACGCAGCCGTGGCGCCGGTACAGCTCCAGGAAGTCCATGCCCTGGAGCAGCTGGTAGCTGAACTCGGTGTAGCTGATGCCCTGGTCCGACTCCAGCCGCTTGGCGACCGAGTCCTTCGTCAGCATCTTGTTGACGCGGAAGTGCTTGCCGATGTCCCGCAGGAACTCGATGGCGGACATGCCCGCCGTCCAGTCCAGGTTGTTCACCAGGACCGCCGCGTTCTCGCCCTCGAAGGACAGGAACGGCTCGATCTGCGAACGCAGCCGGTTCACCCACTCGGCGATGACCGCGGGGTCGTTCAGCGTGCGCTCGGCCGTCGGGCGCGGGTCGCCGATCTGACCGGTGGCCCCGCCGACCAGCGCCAGCGGGCGGTTGCCCGCCAGCTGGAGCCGGCGCATGGTCAGGACCTGCACCAGGTGACCCACGTGCAGCGAGGCCGCCGTCGGGTCGTAGCCGCAATAGAACGTGACCGGACCGTCCGCGAACGCCTTGCGCAGCGCTTCTTCGTCGGTGGACTGGGCGAAGAGCCCACGCCACTTCAGTTCGTCGACGATGTCCGTCACGGTCTCTCGACTCCTTCGATGTCTGAAATTGCCATGGTCAGTCTAGGTGTGTCAGACGCCCTTGCTGACCGAGCTCATGTTGAAGTCCGGGATGCGCAGCGCCGGCATCGCGGCCCTGGTGAACCAGTCGCCCCACTCGCGCGGGAGGGTCTTCTCGGTCCGGCCGGCCTCCGTGGCCCGCGACAGCAGGTCGACGGGGGACTCGTTGAACCGGAAGTTGTTCACCTCGCCCACGACCTGCCCGTCCTCCACCAGGTAGACGCCGTCCCGGGTGAGGCCCGTGAGCAGCAGCGTGGCCGGGTCGACCTCGCGGATGTACCAGAGGCAGGTCAGCAGCAGCCCGCGCGCGGTGCCGGCCACCATCTCCTCCAGGGACTTCTCCCCGCCCCCGTCGAGGATCAGGTTCCCGAAGCCGGGGGAGAGGTCCAGGCCGGTCAGGGCGGCGCTGTGCCGGGTCGTCGTCAGCCGCCTCAGCTCGCCGTCACCGATCCACTCCGTCGGCGGGACCGGCAGGCCGTTGTCGAAGACGGACGCGTCGTCGCCGGAGCTGTGCGCGATCACGAACGGCGCGGACTCCAGGCCCGGCGCGTTCGGGTCGCTGCGCAGGGTCAGCGGCAGCGGGGAGAGCCGCTCGCCGACGCGGGTGCCGCCGCCGGGCTTGGAGAAGACCGTGCGGCCCTCCACCGCGTCCCGGGCGGCAGCCGACCACATCTGGTAGATCAACAGGTCGGCCACGGCCGTCGGCGGCAGCAGGGTCTCGTACCGCCCGGCGGGCAGCTCGATCCTCCGCTCCGCCCAGCCCAGGCGCACCGCGAGCTCCGCGTCGAGGGCCGTGGGGTCGACGTCCTTGAAGTCCCGGGTCGAGCGGCCCGCCCAGGCCGAACGCAGCCGGTCCGGGGACTTGGCGTTGACCTCCAGGGTCCCGTTCGGCTGGTCGTGGCGCAGCCGCAGGCCCGTGGAGGTGCCGACGTACGTGGAGACCAGCTCGTGGTTGGCGAAGCCGTACAGTTCCCGGCCGCCCGCGCGGGCCCGGGCGAAGGCTTCGCCGAGGGCCGGCGCGAAGTCCGCGAACACCGCCGAGGAGGTCTCCGCCGGGCCGTCGGTGAAGTCCGGTGAGGCGGGCGTGCCGGTGACCAGGGGCTGGGCGTCCTCCGCCGGACCCGCCCCGCGCGCGGCCGCCTCGGCGGCCCGGACGAGCGGCTCCAGGTCGGCGGCGGTGACGGCGGAGCGCGACACGACCCCCGAGGCCGTCCCCTCCTTGCCGTCGACGGTGGCGATGACCGTCAGGGTCCGGCCGCGGGTCACGCCGTTCGTGGTGAGCGCGTTGCCGGCCCAGCGCAGGTTGGCGCTCGACTCCTCGTCGGCGATGACGACGCAGCCGTCGGCCGTGGACAGCTCCAGGGCCCGCTCGACGATCTCGTGCGGCTTGGTTCGGGTCGACATCAGCGTCCGGCCTCCTGCGTGGTGTTGAGACTGTGCCGTCCCGGGGGGCGACCCCCGGACCCCCGGGGGGCGGGGGAGTGACCGTCTGCCCTCATCGGCCGGCCTCCTGCGTGGTGTTGAGGATGTTCACGTCGCGGAACAGGGCGGACGGGCAGCCGTGCGAGACCGCCGCGACCTGGCCGGGCTGGGCCTTGCCGCAGTTGAAGGCACCGCCCAGGACGTAGGTCTGCGGTCCGCCGACCTTCTCCATCGAGCCCCAGAATTCGGTGGTCGTGGCCTGGTACGCGACGTCGCGCAGCTGCCCGGCCAGTCGGCCGTTCTCGATCCGGAAGAACCGCTGACCGGTGAACTGGAAGTTGTAGCGCTGCATGTCGATCGACCACGAGCGGTCGCCGACCACGTAGATCCCGCGCTCCACGCCGCCGATGAGGTCCTCGGTGGACAGCCCGCCCGGATCCGGTCGGAGCGAGACGTTCGCCATCCGCTGGACGGGCACGTGCCCGGGGGAGTCGGCGTAGGCGCAGCCGTTGGAGCGCCCCAGCCCGGTCAGCTTCGCGATCCGCCGGTCGGTCTGGTAGCCGGCCAGGGTCCCGTCCTTGACCAGGTCCCAGCTCTGCGCCTCGACGCCCTCGTCGTCGTAGCCGATCGTGGCCAGGCCGTGCTCGGCCGTGCGGTCACCGGTCACGTTCATGATCGAGGAGCCGTACTTGAGCTTGCCCAGCTGGTCGAAGGTGGCGAAGGAGGTTCCCGCGTACGCCGCCTCGTAGCCCAGTGCCCGGTCCAGCTCGGTGGCGTGGCCGATGGACTCGTGGATGGTGAGCCACAGGTTGGACGGGTGCACGACGAGGTCGTAGCGTCCCGCCTCGACGCTCGGGGCCCGCATCTTCTCGGCGAGCAGGCCGGGGATCTCCTCCAGCTCGGCGTTCCAGTCCCAGCCGGTGCCGGTCAGGTATTCCCAGCCGCGCCCGGCGGGCGGGGCGATGGTGCGCATGGAGTCGAACTCGCCCGTCACGCCGTTCACGGCGACGGCGGTGAGCTGCGGGTGGATCCGTACGCGCTGCTGGGTGGTGGAGGTGCCGGCGGAGTCGGCGTAGAACTTGTTCTCGTGGACGGCCAGCAGCGAGGCGTCGACGTGCGCGACCCCGTCGGCGGCCAGCAGCCGTGCGCTCCAGTCGGCGAGCAGGGCCGCCTTCTCGGCGTCCGGCACCTCGAACGGGTTCACGTCGTACGCGGAGATCCAGGTCCGGTCGGCGTGCACCGGCTCGGCGGCGAGCTCGACGCGCTCGTCGGAGCCCGCGGCCTTGATCACCTGGGCGGACAGCTTCGCCATGGCCACGGCCTGCGAGGCGACCTTGGCGGCGCCGTCCATGGTCAGGTCGACACCGGAGGCGAAGCCCCAGCTGCCCCCGTGCACGACCCGGACCGCGTAGCCGAGGTCGGTGGTGTCGGAGCCGCCGGACGGCTTGGCGTCGCGCAGTCGCCACGAGGCGCTGCGGATCCGCTCCAGCCGGAAGTCGGCGTGGTCGGCGCCCAGCGCGCGGGCCCTTGCGAGCGCCGCGTCGGCGAGCGCCCGCAAGGGCAGCGCGGTGAAAGCCGCGTCGATGGAATGGGCCACGGAAGTCCTCCCGGGGTCGGGGCCGATAGCCCCGATCATGTCGCGCTCAAGGCTGTTGTGACTACATCTTTCTGTAGGGACTCGACAGAGCCCGCCTCCAGGCCCTGTCGGAGCCGGATTCTCCGGATCCCTCGGGCGGCCTATAGGTTTTCGGTAATCAAGACAGCTAGCGAAAGGGTGATCCGTTGAGCCGCTCGGTTCTCGTCACCGGAGGAAACCGGGGCATCGGCCTCGCCATCGCCCGAGCGTTCGCGCAGGCCGGCGACAAGGTCGCGATCACGTACCGGTCGGGCGAGCCGCCGGAGGAACTCACTTCGCTGGGTGTTCTGGCGGTGCGTTGCGACATCACCGACTCCGAGCAGGTGGAGCAGGCCTACAAGGAGATCGAGGACAAGCAGGGCGCCGTCGAGGTGCTCGTGGCCAATGCCGGAATCACCAAGGACACGCTGTTGATGCGGATGTCGGAGGAGGACTTCGCGTCCGTCGTCGACACCAACCTCACCGGCACCTTCCGCGTCGTCAAGCGCGCCAACCGAGGCATGCTCCGCGCGAAGAAGGGCCGTGTGGTCCTGATCTCCTCGGTCGTCGGGCTGCTGGGATCCGCGGGCCAGGCCAACTACGCTGCCTCGAAGGCAGCGCTGGTGGGCTTCGCCCGCTCGCTCGCCCGAGAGCTCGGCTCCCGCAACATCACCTTCAACGTGGTCGCCCCCGGCTTCGTGGACACCGACATGACGAAGGTGCTCACCGACGAGCAGCGTGCGGGCATCGTGGCCCAGGTGCCGCTGGCCCGGTACGCGCGGCCCGAGGAGATCGCGGCGGCCGTGAGCTTCCTGGCGTCCGACGACGCCGCGTACATCACAGGAGCCGTCATTCCCGTTGACGGCGGATTGGGCATGGGTCACTGATCACATGAGCGGAATTCTCGACGGCAAGCGCATCCTCATCACCGGGGTGCTGATGGAATCGTCCATCGCCTTCCACACCGCCAAGCTGGCCCAGGAGCAGGGCGCCGAGGTCATCCTGACCGCGTGGCCGCGCCCGTCGCTGACCGAGCGCATCGCCAAGAAGCTGCCGAAGCCGGTCAAGGTGATCGAGCTCGACGTCACCAACCAGGAGCACCTGGACCGTCTGGAGGGTCTCGTCCGCGACGAGCTCGGCGGTCTCGACGGTGTCGTGCACTCCATCGGTTTCGCCCCGCAGGACGCCCTCGGCGGGAACTTCCTGAACACTCCGTTCGAGTCGGTCGCCACGGCCATGCACGTCTCGGCGTTCTCGCTGAAGTCCCTCGCCATGGCCTGCAAGCCGCTGTTCCCGGCGGAGGGCGCCGCCATCGTCGGCCTCACCTTCGACGCGCAGTTCGCCTGGCCGCAGTACGACTGGATGGGCCCGGCCAAGGCGGCCCTGGAGGCCACCAGCCGTTACCTCGCCCGCGACCTGGGCAAGGAGAACATCCGCTGCAACCTCGTCTCGGCGGGACCGATCGGCTCCATGGCCGCGAAGTCCATCCCGGGCTTCGGCGAGCTGGCCGAGGTCTGGAACTCCCGCTCGATGCTGGAGTGGGACATGAGCGACCCGGAGCCGACCGGCAAGGGCGTCGTCGCCCTGCTGTCGGACTGGTTCCCGAAGACCACGGGCGAGATCGTCCACGTGGACGGCGGCCTGCACGCGATGGGTGCCTGATCCTCGGATCACGGCGTCCTGCGTCCGTACGGCGGTGGCCGCGCGTCCCCCTCGGGGGAGGCGCGGCTACCGCCGTCTCGCGTACGGGGCACGGGATGCGGGGCCCGGTTCGATCGGATGTTCGTCGTCTGACCGGATCTTTCCGACTCGAAAACCCGGACAGATGACTGCAAACTGACCTCGTCGGGATCTTCCCGGCGTGGTCGGGGCGGAGGTACGGCGTGCGTGCGAGGCCGAACCGATCGGTATCCCTGCTGCTCACCTCGGTGGTGCTGACCGGACTCCTGATGCCGGGAGCCGTCGCGCAGACCGCCGACCGCGACCCCGCTCCCGCCCCCGGCGCGGCGGCGGCCCCCGCGGGCGCGGACCTCGCCGAGTACCCGGCGGAGCCCCCCGCGCAGCCCGCGCCGTCCACCGGCCGGGACCTCTTCGGGGCCGACTGCGACACCGAGATCGCCGGCTCGCAGGTGACGGCGTACTGCCACAACGCCTACCCCGAGACCGACCTGATCCGGCTGCACGTGGAATGCGACCGCTGGTGGGACGTGGACGGGGACGCCGCGGCCGTGCCCCTGGACCCCGCGGGCCGCGTCCGGCTCACCGGCCGCTGCTGGAAGGAGGTCCGCTCGGCCTGGGTGACCCACCACAGGCCGGGGACCTGAACCGCGCGCGGCGCCCCGGGCCGTGACGCCGGCCCGCCGCGCCGCCGCTCCCGTCCCCGACGTCGCCCCCGACGTCGGCCGCCGCTACCGGCCCAGGCAGACGAACGGGTAGCCCGCCGCCTCCGAGGCGGCCGTGTCCGCGTCCCCGCGACGGATCGCCTCGATCAGTCGGGCGTGGTCCAAGTGGGAGGCCGGCGTCAGCTCGGTGCCCACGTCCGTGCGCAGCCAGTCCGCCACCAGATCCCCGAGGTCCGCGTACAGCTCGATCAGCACGTCGTTGTGCGACGCCGTCACCACCGCCATGTGCAGGCTGACGTCCGCCGCGACGAACAGCTCGGCGTCCCCGCTCTCCCACGCCTCCTCGCGCCGGGCCAGCAGCGCGTCCAGTTGTACGAGGTCCCGCGCGGTCCGCCGCTCCGCCGCCAGACGGGCCGCCGAGGACTCCAGCGT
Organism: Streptomyces sp. NPDC057939; assembly: GCF_042887545.1. Lineage (NCBI taxonomy): Bacteria > Bacillati > Actinomycetota > Actinomycetes > Kitasatosporales > Streptomycetaceae > Streptomyces > Streptomyces sp. NPDC057939. Next base: position 22,161 of record NZ_JBHVPG010000008.1, on the reverse strand, counting down.
CGAACGCAGCTCCGCGATGTGCCGCGGGTCGGCGCCGGCGAAGCGCCGGTGCATCACCCCGGCGAGCTCGCTGGTGGCGATCACGTACGTCCCCGAACCCTGTCGGATGTCCAGCAGCCCGTTGTGCGCCAGCGCGCGGACGGCCTCGCGCACGGTGTTGCGGGCGACGCCCAGCAGCTCCACCAGCTCCGGCTCGGTGGGGATGCGGGAGCCGACCGGCCACTCGCCGGAGGTGATCTGGTTCCTCAGCTGGGTGATCACCTGGTCGACGAGCGCGGACCGCCGGGGCGAGGTCAGGGGCATGGGTTCCTCTCGGGGGTGACGCGGGCTCCGGTGCGCCGTGGGCGCCGGCGTGACGCGAGCGCGACTGGACAACTAATCATCCCATGATTCTATGATGGTTGAATGCCCGACGAAGAAATCCAGACCCTCGACCGCCCCCGGACCGTCGGCGGCCCCGCCGACCGGACGCTCCCCGCCGCCCACACCACCCCCCAGTGGCTGGGTCCGGTGCTCATCGTCGGAATCGTGCTGGCCGCCCTGAACCTGCGACCCGCCATCACCAGCCTCGGCGCCCTCTTCGAGGAAACCCGTACCGGCCTCCACATGAGCGGCGCCGTCGCCGGCCTCATCACCTCGGTCCCCGCCCTCTGCTTCGCCGTCTTCGGCGTCACCGCGCCCCGGCTCTCCCGCCGCTTCGGGCCGGCCGCGGTCGTCTGCGCGGGCATGGCCGCCGTCGCCGCGGGCCTGCTCATCCGCCCCTTCGCGACCAACGCCGCGGGCTTCCTCGCCGCCAGCGCCCTGTCGCTGGCCGGCATAGCCCTGACCAACGTCCTGCTACCGGTGATCGTCAAGCGCTGGTTCCCCGACCGCGTCGGCACCATGACCGGCCTGTACTCCATGGCCCTGGCCGCCGGCACCTCCCTCGCCGCCGCCGCGACCGTCCCGCTGACCTCCGCCCTCGGGGGCAGCTGGCGCACCGGCCTGCTGATCTGGGCCGTCCTCGCCGCCGCCGCCGTGCTGCCCTGGCTCCCCATCGCCGCCGCGAGCCGCCGCGAGAAGGCCGCCGCGCCCGCCGCCCCGCGCGAGGACAACGGCCCCTCCGTCATCCGCAGCCGCACCGCCTGGGCCCTGGCCTGCTACTTCGGCCTCCAGGCCACCGGCGCCTACGTCACCATGGGCTGGCTCCCGCAGATCTTCCGCGACGCCGGAGTCTCCGCCTCCACCGCCGGGGTCCTGCTCGCCGTCACCATGGTCATGGGCGTCCCGCTCGCCTTCGTCATCCCCGGCCTCGCCGGACGGATGCGCCACCAGGGCCCCATCGCCGTCGCCCTCGGCCTGTTCGGCCTCGCCGGCTACCTCGGGCTCTACCTCGCCCCGGCCGCCGGCGCCTGGGCCTGGGCGCTGCTGCTCGGCATCTCCAACTGCGCCTTCCCGCTCGTCATCACGATGATCGGCCTGCGCGCCAAGTCCCCGGCCGGCGTCGTCAAGCTCTCCGCCTTCGCCCAGAGCACCGGCTACCTCATCTCCATCCCCGGCCCGCTCGTCATCGGCACCCTCTACCAGCACAGCGGCGGCTGGGACCTGCCCCTCGCCCTGATGGCGGGCCTCCTCGTCCCGCAGATCGCCCTCGGCATCCTCGCCGGGCGGGACCGCACGATCGAGGACGAATGCGGCATGCGAAACTGAACGACATGTCGCCCGTACTCGAACCGAACCCCCAGAACGGCCGCAAGAAGCTGGGCCTGGTGCTCGGCGCCATGCTCGCCGTGACCGTGATCATCGCCGTCATCGCGACCATCGCCTCCCCCTGAACCGCGGCGGCCCGCGGGGGTGGGGCTAACCCCACCATCCCCTAGGGGGCCAGGTTCAGGGTCGACTGGGGTGCGCCCCGGATGGGAACCGCCGCCTCGGATCAATAGATTCGAAGCAGCGATCCAGTCCCGGCCCAGCACCCCCGGAGGCGGCCATGTCGGCCCCCGTACACACCCCGTCCCGCACCGCGCGCCCCGCCCGCCGCCGCACCCCCGCCCACACCGGGGCGAACGCCCGGCTGCACTGGTGGGCGCTGGCCCTGCCCGCCCTCGCCTTCGGCCTGCTCCTGCTGCTCCTCGCCGGATCCGGCCAGGCCCACGCCGCCCCCGCGGAGCCCTCGGGGCTGATCGAGGTCGGCCGACAGCTGCTGCGCGCCGTCGGCTGACCCCTTGCGCCGGGCCGCGCTCCACCAGCGGGAAGCGGCCTCCCAACACCCTGCGCCCCGTGGCTCATTTCATGCGAAGCTGGGAGTCATGAGCGCCGATACACCCCGCAGGATCGCCCTCCTCCGGCACGCCAAGGCCGACTGGCCGCAGGTGGCCGACCACGAACGCCCGCTGGCGGAACGCGGCCGGAAGGACTCGCCGGCCGTCGGACTGAAGCTGGCGGAGACCGGCATCGATTTCGACCTGGCCCTCTGCTCCACCGCCGCCCGCACCCGGGAGACGTGGAAGCTCGCCGTCCAGGAACTCCCGCACCGGCCGAGGACGGCGTACGAGGAACGCATCTACGACGCCTCGTTGGGCGAGCTCATCGCCCTGCTGAACGAGACCTCCGACGAGGTCCGCGACCTGCTGGTCATCGGTCACAACCCCGGCATGCACGCCCTCGCCGACGCCCTCTCCGGGCGGGCCGAGGGCGACGCGCTCGCCCGGATGAGCCGTACCGGCTTCCCGACCGCCGCCCTCGCCGTCGTCTCCTTCACCGGCTCGTGGAAGTCGCTGGAGCACGGGGTGGGAACGCTGCTCGACTTCTGGACCCCGAAGGACCACTGAGCGCGAACTCCCGCCGGCAACGGCGGGAACCGCCAGGGCGCACAGTCGGAACGCCGAGCGCCACGGAGCCCGGGCCGCCCTCGTGAGCGGTCCGGGCTCCGGCACGTCCGACGGTCGTCACCGGCCCGGCAGGGCCGCCGTTCCCGCGCCCCGCGCCTCCCACAGCTCCGGGTAGAACCGCCGGTGCACCGCCGCCCGCAGGTGGGCGACGCCCGTGCTGCCCCCGGTGCCCGGACGCCCGCCGATCTGCCGCTCCACGAGCAGGGCGTGGCAGGCCCGCCACTCCGTCCAGACCTCGTCGTGGTCGACCAGCGCCTCGGCCAGCTCGGCCAGTTCGGCGAGCTCCGCCGGGTCGCCGTCCCTCGGGAGGTCCGAGAGCCGCTCGTACGCGGCCCGCCGGCCGTCCTCGGTCGCCACCTCGAAGCCGGCCTTGCCCAGCAGTCCGACGAAGGCCTCCCACAGCGAGGGCTCTTCGAGCCGCACCCGCAGCCGCGTGCGCTCGGCGGGGCTCAGCCCGGCCGCGACACGGGCGCCGTACTCACCGTGCACCCAGTCCGCCCCGGACAGCGCCGAGATCTCCACGTACTGCGCGGACTGCGCGCCGCTGCTGGTGCCCAGCGCCCCGCGGAAGGCGTGGAACTCCCTCGGCGGCATCGCGCGCAGCGGATGGATGCCGGTGATCAGGGCCCGGGTGATCACGGCGCCGCGGGCTAGCCGGGCGCGGGCGGTGCGCGGGTCGCCGTCCAGGATCCGGTCGCGGGCGTCGGTGAGGTCTTCGAGCAGCTGCCCGAACCACAGTTCCTGCACCTGGTGCACGGTGATGAACAGCCGTTCGTCGCGCACCCCGTCGGCCAGCGGCACCTGGAGCGTCAGCAGCTCGGGGAGCCGCAGGTAGTCGGAGTAGGTGACGGTGTCAGACATCGGAGTCCTCCGGTGCGTGCAGTCCGTACAGGGCGAAGGCGTCGGTGACGCCGGGGAGGTCGAAGGCGTCGACCTGGGCGCACAGCCGCAGAGTGGAGCGGGAGATCGTCTGGATGCGGTCGATGCCCGCGTCCCCGCCGTAGGTGTCCGTCAGGACGGCCTCGGTGCGGTCCTCGTCCAGGCCGGCGCGGCGCAGCGAGTCGTACACCGGCTCCAGGTCCCAGTCGAGGGCCGCGCGGATCATCGCGGGCAGGGCCCGGGCGGCCAGGATCCGGCGCCGTTGGTCGAGGCGGGCCCACAGTTCGAGGAAGAAGGCGGAGAAGAAGCGGTGGTGGCGCCCCTCGTCCTTGGCGTGGTCGCGCATCAGCTCGCGCACCGTGCTCACCACGGTCGGGTCCTGCGGCACCTCGTTGAGGACCGCGGTGATCAGCGTCTCGAAGACGACCGCCTGCAACTGCCCGGCGAGGACGGGGTCGTCGGGCAGCAGTCGCCGTCCGGTGTCCTGCAGGGCCGTGACGAACCCGCCGTAGTCGACGTCGGGCACGGCGATGCCGGTGACCGCCGCCACCTGGTCGGCGAGGTCCAGGCTGTAGAGGGCGTGGTAGCCCTCGTCGCAGTACACCTTGAAGGCGTCCATGCGCAGCGCGGTGGGGAAGTGCAGGCCGGAGTTGCCGTTGGCGACGGGCTCGGCGGCCCCGTTGACCACCCGGGTCTCCAGGTGGGTGGTCGAGTGCAGGAACTGGTAGAGGTGCCGTACGGAGACCTCGCGGATCAGCTCCGGCGTCAGGGCCTTCACCTCGGGGTGGGACAGGTGCGGTACCAGGGCGTCGGGGAAGAACACCCGGCCCTGCTCGGCCTCGGCGTGGAAGATCCGCCGGACTCCGCCGCGGACGCCCGCGTTCTCGTACCAGCGGTCGAGGGGGCCTGGGGCCGTGCTCATGGGCGTCTTCCGTTCGGTGAGGAGGGGAGGGGGAGCGCGGGGGCGTCGCCGGCGGGCGGGGCGCCGGCCGTCCCCAGGTGGGCGGCGATCCGCCGGACCGCCTCGGCCACCAGCGGCGCGTCGACGGTGTGGCACAGCCGGAACCAGCCCGGCTGCGGGGAGCGGAACGCCCCGCCGGGCAGGATGCTGACCTTCGCGGTCTCGAACAGGCCGCGCCACAGCCGGTGTTCGGCCTCGAAGTCGGCGCCGGGCAGCCACCGGCGCAGGTCCAGCCAGACGGAGAAGCCCGCCTCCGCCGGGGCGTACGGAATGTCGTGCGCGTCCAGCAGCGCGACGAGGTGCCCGTACGAGGAGGCCAGCCGGTCGCGGCCGGCCGCGAGGAAGGACGTCACCCACGCGGTGTCCGCCAGGAGCCCGGCGAGGGTGCCCTGGGTGGCGGTGGAGACGGGGGCGAAGTAGGCCATCGCCCGCGCCGCGTCCCGGACGCGCGGATCGCGGGTGTGCAGCACGCCCGTCTTCAGACCGGGCAGTCCGAAGTCCTTCGCGAAGCCCCACACCACGTGGGTGCGGTCGGCCCAGTGCGGGTTGACGGCCGGGTCGGCGGCGCTGGTGAAGGCGCGGTCGCCGAAGACGGCGTGGGCGTAGATCTCGTCGGAGACCAGGTCGACGTCGTGCTCGCGGACGACGCGCAGCAGCTCGGCGAGCACCTCGGGCGGGTGGACCTCGCCGATGGGGTTGGAGGGGGAGGAGAGGGCCACGGCCCGCACCGTCGTGCCCCGGGACCGGGCCTCCTTCAGGGCCCGGTCGACGGCGTCGGCGGTCAGCCGGAAGCCGTCGTCGGGGGACAGCGGCGCGGGCAGGATCCGGGCGCCGGAGCGACCGCCGAGGTCGGTGTCGAAGGCTCCGTAGTAGGGGGACGGGACCACGATGGCCTCGCCCGGATCGCACAGTACGGAGGCGATGGCGTCGAGCGCCCCGGTCGCACCGCTGATCACCACGAGGTCCTCGGCGTCCAGCGGGGTCCGGCAGGTCGTGGAGAGCAGGGCGGCGATCCGCTCGCGCAGGACGTCGGTGCCGTGCAGCGGCGCGTAGCGGGCGGTCGCCTCGGACATGGGGGGAAGGGCGGCCAGCCGGTCGCGGAGCAGGTCCCAGAGCAGACGGTTCTCGGCGGTGCCCAGGTTGAGGTAGCCGTCGGGGCGCAGCCGCGCGTCGTACGGCTCGGCCTCCGCGCGGAAGTGGGCCTCGGCGATGGCCGGGGTGTCGGCGAGGAGCCGGGCGGCCTGGCGGGAGATCATCGGGCCCTCCCGCTGTCGACGCCGGCGGCGGTGAGCAGTCCCGGGTTGACCCCGAGGCCCATGGAGGCGTCGATGACGGAGCCGTGGAGCGAGGTGGAGTGGTCGCCCGCCAGCCACCAGACCAGTTCCGCGATCTCCTCGGAGCGGATCAGGCGGCTCTTGGGCAGCCGGGCGGTCAGGGCCGCGAGTTCCTCGGGGTCGAGCTTGTCGAGGGTGCTGGCCTGGAACATCGCGGTGTCGACCGCGCCGGGGCACACGGCGAAGACGTCCACCGGGCTGTGCACCAGGTCGGCGGCGAGGTGCCGGGTCAGGTAGGTGAGCGCGGCCTTGCTCATGCCGTCGGCGGGGTGGAAGCCGGGGAACTGGAAGATTCCGCCGCCCACGCTGGAGATGTTGATGATCTTGCCGTAGCCGTTCTCCAGCATGCCGGGCAGCAGTTGTTCGGTGAGCCACAGCGGGCCCACCGCGTTGATCCGGAAGAACTCCGAGGCCTTCTCATGCACGGCGCCGTCGGTGTACCCGTCGATGGTCTTGGAGCCGACGGCGGCGTTGTTCACCAGGACTTCGACCGGGCCGGGAAGCCTCTCCAGGAGTCGTTGGTGGTCCTCCCAGTCCCCTTGGTCGAAGGGGAAGGCCTCCACCTTGGCGTGGCCGGTGAGGGCCAGTTCGTGCACCAGCTCCTCGGCCCGGGCCCGGCCGTTGCGGTAGGTGAACCAGACCGTCCAGTCCTCTTCCAGAGCGAACCTCTCCACGCAGGCCCGGCCGATGCCGCCAGAACCCCCGGTGACGAGGACACTTCGAGTCACCATTGTTTCCCCTTGAACGATCAAGACTGACCGATGGTCGCTGTCGCGTTCACGACAGAGCGGTCACAGTATTTGTCGTAAGTGGAGTGAGAATAGGGCGACTTCGGGCACCCGTTGTCCGAAATGGCTCTTGCGTTCGGACACGTTGCGTTGATCCGCCGTGACGCGTTCCGCTCGCCGGTCGGCGCCCGTGTCCGGTTCGGGCGCCTCGCGGGCGGGCCTCGGGTGGCTGGATATGAAAGACCGCCCGGCCGGGATAACCCGACCGGGCGGTATGGAAAGTCCGATGTGGTGCTTCCGGCCGTCAGGCCAGGTCAGCGGCCTCGACTTCCTCGCGGGTGATGCCGAGCAGGTACAGGACCGCGTCCAGGAAGGGCACGTTCACCGCCGTGTGCGCGGCCTCGCGCACCACCGGCTTGGCGTTGAAGGCCACGCCCAGACCCGCCGCGTTCAGCATGTCGAGGTCGTTGGCGCCGTCCCCGATCGCCACGGTCTGGGCCAGCGGAACACCCGCCTCGGAGGCGAAGCGCCGCAGCAGGCGGGCTTTGCCGGCGCGGTCCACGATCTCGCCCGTGACCCGCCCGGTCAGCTTGCCCTCCAGGATCTCCAAAGTGTTCGCCGAGGCGAAGTCCAGTCCGAGCCGCTCCCTCAGGTCGTCCGTCACCTGGGTGAAGCCGCCGGAGACCACGCCCACCTGATAACCGAGGGTCTTCAGCGTGCGGATCAGCGTCCGCGCGCCCGGGGTCAGCCGGACCTCGGAGCGGACCTTGTCCACCACCGACGCGTCCAGCCCCGCCAGCAGCGCGACCCGGGCGTGCAGGGACTGCTCGAAGTCCAGCTCCCCGCGCATCGCCCGCTCGGTCACCTCGGCGACCTCGGCCTCACAGCCCGCGTGCGCGGCGAAGAGCTCGATGACCTCGTCCTGGATCAGGGTCGAGTCGACGTCCATGACGACCAACCGCTGCGCCCGGCGGTGCAGCCCGGCCGAGACCACGGCCACGTCGACGCCGATCTGGGCGGAAGCGGTGGCCAGGGCGGTGCGCAGCGGCTCGGTCTCCACGCCGGACACGGCGAACTCGACCGCCGTGACCGGATACTTGGCGAGCCGGAAGATGCGGTCGATGTTGCCGCCGGTCCCGGTGATCCGTGCCGCTATGGCGGCCGTGGACTCGGCGGTGAGCGGATGCCCGAGGACGGTGACGTGGGAGCGTCCGCTGCCGCGCGGACGGTTGTCGCCGGTCCCGGAGAGGATCTCGGCCTGGAGCTTGAGCGACTCTGCCCAGCTGTGGACGGTGGCCCGCAACTCGCCCTCGCCGGCGCCGGCCGGTTTCGTGACGAGGGCGCACAGGACGATGCGGCCACGGGTGACGACCTGCTCGATGTCGACGACATCGACGGAATAGGCGGCGAGGGTGTCGAACAGCCCGGCGGTGATCCCGGGACGGTCCTTGCCGAAGATCTTGACGAGGAGGGTGGGGACGTCGGAGGTCTGCGAAGCGCTCATGGTGCGCCCACCGTATCTTCCCGGCTCCGGCGGACGGACATCCGTCCCACTCCCTGAACCGCCCCCCTCGCACGGCCCCGCCCGGGGCGTCCCGGCGGCCGCGGGCCGGGGTCGCGGCCTCGTGGAACCCGGGCGAGAAGTCCCCGTATTTCACTCTCCGGGCGACTTCTGCACCCGCCGACCGGCCGACGGGGACATCCCGGCAAGGCCCCGATTCCACATGTGGCCGCAGGCCTGAAATAGTTCCCCCGGATGTTCGCCATCCCTAGACTCCCTGACGTCAGGGGGATTCTCGGGGGACTTAAGTGGGGCTGGAGTGCCGGAACTCGTACTGGAATTGAATGGCAGGACCTGGACGCTGGATCCGTCCCGGTCGTACTCGTTGGGGCGTGATCCCCAGGGCGACGTGGTGATCGATGACGCCCGGGTGTCGTGGCGGCACGCCACCATCACCTGGAACGGCCGGAATTGGGGCATCGAGGACCACGGCAGCACCAACGGCACCTACGTGCGCGGAGCGCGGGTCCAGCAGACCGAGCTCGTGCCCGGCACGCCGGTCCACCTGGGCAACGCGACCGACGGCCCGCGGCTCGATCTGACCGCCGCGGCCCAGGCCGCCGCCCAGTCGGCCCCGGCCTACCAGGTCCCGGCCGCGCAGGGACAGGCGCACCAGCAGGCCCCGGCCTACCAGGCCCCGGCCCAGCAGCAGCCCTGGGAGCAGCAGCCGCAGCACCAGCAGCACCAGCCGCAGCACCAGGCCCAGCAGCCTCACGTGCCGCAGCAGCAGGGCGGCCCGGCGCAGACCGCGCCGAACCCCGGCTACAACGACCACCGCAGCCCGACGACGTTCCACCAGCTCTCGCTGGGCCACGTCATGCGCATCGGCCGCGCGCTGGAGAACGAGCTGGTCGTCTCCGACCTCCAGGTCTCCCGCCACCACGCCGAGTTCCGCTCGATGCCCGGCGGCCGTTTCGAGATCCACGACCTCGGCAGCCACAACGGCACCTACGTCAACGGCCAGCCGCTCGCCAAGTCCGGCACGGCGCTCCTCGGCCCGAACGACATCGTCGGCGTCGGCCACTCGACGTTCCGCATCGTCGGTGACCGGCTGGAGGAGTTCGTCGACACCGGCGAGGTCTCCTTCTCGGCCCGCCACCTCACCGTCACCGTCGACGGCGGCAAGCAGATCCTCAAGGACGTCACCTTCGGCGTCCCGGAGAAGTCGCTCATCGGCGTCATCGGCCCCTCCGGCTCCGGAAAGTCGACCCTCCTGAAGGCGCTGACCGGCTACCGGCCCGCCGACCAGGGCGACGTCCTCTACGACAACCGCAACCTGTACAAGCAGTTCGCGGAGCTCCGCCAGCGCATCGGCCTGGTCCCGCAGGACGACATCCTGCACAAGGAACTGAAGGTCAGCACCGCCCTCAAGTACGCGGCCAAGCTCCGCTTCCCCGGCGACACCGCCGAGTCCGAGCGCGTCGCCCGCATCAACGAGGTGTTGCGCGAGCTCAAGCTCGACGTCCACAAGGACAAGAAGATCACCTCGCTCTCCGGTGGTCAGCGCAAGCGCGTGTCCGTGGCCCTGGAGCTGCTCACCAAGCCGTCGCTGATCTTCCTGGACGAGCCGACCTCCGGCCTCGACCCGGGCATGGACCGCGACGTCATGCAGCTGCTGCGCGGTCTCGCCGACGACGGCCGCACGGTCCTCGTCGTCACCCACTCCGTCGCCGAGCTCGCCATCTGCGACAAGCTGCTGGTCATGGCCCCCGGCGGTTCGGTCGCCTACTTCGGCCCGCCGGACGACGCGCTGAACTTCTTCGGCTACAGCACCTGGGCCGACGTGTTCTCCGCCTTCGAGGAGTTCCGGGACTACGACTGGGCCGGGCGCTGGAAGGGCTCGCAGCACTACCAGCTGTACGCCGCCGACATCGACGCGGTCGCCCCGCAGTCCGTCGCGTTCCCCTCGCCGCAGCAGATGCGCCCGCCCAAGCCGCAGGGCTGGGGTTCGCAGCTCTGGACGCTGATCCGCCGCTACGTCTCGGTGATCGCCTCCGACAAGGGCTTCATCGGCCTGATGCTGATCCTGCCCGCGGTGCTGGGCGTGGTCTCCACGGTCATCCCCGCGACCTTCGGCCTCGCGCCGCCGCGACCGCCGTCCCAGTTCAACGGCGACGCCGGCACGATCATGCTGATCCTCGCGGTCGGCATGTGCTTCTCGGGCGCCGCGAACTCGGTCCGAGAACTGATCAAGGAACGCGTCATCTACGAGCGTGAGCGCGCGACCGGCCTGTCCCGGTCCGCGTACCTCATGTCGAAGGTGATCGTCCTCGGCGTCATCACGGCCGTCCAGGGCGTGGTCATCTGCGCGATCGGCTTCTTCCCGCGCGACCTGCCCACCGAGGGCCTGCTGATGCCGCCGGCCGTAGAGCTGTGCCTGTCGGTCATCGCCCTCGGCTTCACCTCGATGATGTTCGGCCTCGTCATCTCCTCGCTGGTCAAGACCGCCGAGAAGACGATGCCGCTGCTGGTCATGTTCGCGATCGTCCAGGTCGTCTTCACCGGCATCCTCTTCCAGGTCTACGACTCCCCGGGCCTGGAACAGTTCGCCTGGCTGATGCCGTCCCGCTGGGCCGTCGCCGCCGCCGGCACCACGCTGAACCTCGGCAAGCTCATGCCGCCGTGGGACCGCGACAACCCGACGAACACCGACCCGCTCTGGGACGCCACCGTCGGACAGTGGAGCCTGAACATCATCGTCCTGCTGCTCATCGGCGTCGCCTGTGGCTTCCTGGTCCAGCGCCTGCTGCGCCGCCACGAGCCCGAGGTGATGCGCGCCGGCAAGTAACGGCCCGCGCACCCGGCCCGGCGCCCCGCGCCGGCACGGCAAACGCCTCAGGGCGGCACCCCGGGGATCCGGGGTGCCGCCCTGAGGCGCATGGGGGGTCTGGGGGCGTCGGCGGCCTAGTAGGCGCTGTTGACGTTGTCCATCGAGCCGTAGCGGTCGGCCGCGTAGTTGCAGGCGGCGACGATGTTCGCGACCGGGTCGTACTGGTCGAACTTGGTGCCCTTGACGTGGTACGCCTTGAAGGTCGGGTAGATGACCTGGAGCAGACCCTTGCTGGGGATGCCGTTCTGGGCGTTGATGTCCCACTTGTTGATCGCCAGCGGGTTGCCGCTGGACTCGCGCATGACGTTCTTGTGGATGCCGGCGTACGTGCCCGGAATCCCCTCGCGCTTCATGATGAAGAGCGCTTCCTTGATCCAACCGTCGAGGTTGTTCGCGAAGACCGGGGTGCGGACGGCGGACCGGCTCGCGGCCGCCGTCTTGTCGCGCTCGGCCTTGGCGGCGGCAGCGGCCTTGGCCTTGGCGGCCGCCGAGTCCTTCGCCAGCTTGTTCGCGACGGCCTGCTGCGCGCCGAGGTGCTGCTGAACCGTCGGGGTCCACGCCACGGGGGCGGCGTTGATCGTCACCGCCTGCTGGGTCTCCGCGGCACCTGCCGGGACGAGGGAGAAGGCGAGCGCGGCGGCACCGAGCGTGGCGACACCGGCAACGGACAGCTTGTGTGCCTTCGTCAGACGACTGTGACCGGGAGTGCTGGAAGCAGACATGGCGGGGCAACCTCTTCGAATAGCGGGAGTCGCAGGAAGGCGCCGCTCGGATCCGGGACCCGCGGCGCTGTGCGACGTCGACATTCTTAGCGGTGGCAAAAACGCCTGGCAAAGGTGTGACGTACGATCCCGCTTAGTGGATCAGGGCCCCGGGACGAATCCGGAATGACGGGCACCGCACTAGGCGCAACCGACCTGACAGGACCTTTACCTGTCCACTACGCAGCTTCGTAAGTGATGTGGGTCCTATGCCGGGGCTCACATCGGGCACGTAACGTTCTCACCAACAGTTGCGACAGCAACGCGCAAGGTGACCGCCGGCCCGTCCGACTCCTCCTGGAGGAGGACCCGGACCCGACCCGCCTACTCCCCAGGGCAGAGCCGGCGGCCCCGCCGCCCCATCCCTCCGCCGTACGCCCCGGGCCCACCGACCTAGGCCCGATGCCCGATCCCGCAGGTCAGGGCCGCCGGTACGGTGATCCCATGCACTACGGACCCTGTACGGGACTCGCTGCCGTCAGTACCGCGCTGCTCGCCATGAGCCGCCGCATGGAGGTCCACGACGTACTGCGCACGATCGTCGCCTCGGCCCGCGAACTCCTCGACGCCGAGTACGCCGCCCTCGGCGTCCCGGACGACCACGGGGGCTTCGCCCAGTTCGTCGTGGACGGCATCAGCGAGGAACAGTGGCGCCGCATCGGCCCCCTGCCCCGCCAGCACGGGGTCCTCGCCGCGATGCTCCACCAGGACGCCCCCGAGCGGCTGGCCGACGTGCGCGAGGACCCGCGCTTCGGGGGCTGGCCCGCCGCCCACCCCGACATGTCCGACTTCCTCGGCATGCCCATCAGGGACGGCGAGGAGACCCTCGGCGCCCTCTTCCTCGCCAACAAGCGCCACGACCCCGCCGGCCCGTGCGACGGGGCGGAGGACCGCCCCGGCTTCACCGACGGGGACGAGGAGCTCCTCTCCCTCCTCGCCCAGCACGCGGCCATCGCCCTCACCAACGCCCGCCTCTACGAGCGCAGCCGCGAGCTCACCATCGCCGAGGAGCGCTCCCGCCTCGCCCACGAGCTGCACGACGCCGTCAGCCAGAAACTGTTCTCCCTGCGCCTCACCGCCCAGGCGGCCGCCGCCCTCGTCGACCGCGACCCCGTCCGCGCCAAGGACGAGCTCCACCAGGTCGCCGCCCTGGCCGCGGAGGCTGCCGACGAACTGCGCGCCGCCGTGACCGAGCTCCGCCCGGCCGCACTGGACGACGACGGGCTCGTCGCGACCCTGCGCGACCACGTCCGCGTCCTCGACCGGGCCCACGCCGCGCACGTCTCCTTCACCTGCGAAGGCGTACGGGCCCTGCCCGCGTCCCAGGAGGAGGCGCTCCTGCGCGTCGCCCAGGAGGCCCTCCACAACGCCCTGCGGCACTCCGGCGCGGACCGCGTCGAGGTCGCCCTCACCCGGACCCCGGCGGGCGGCGCGGTCCTGCGCGTACGCGACTGGGGCCGCGGCTTCTCCCCTTCCACGGTCCGCAAGGCGGGCCGCCACCTCGGACTGGTCTCCATGCGGGACCGCGCGAGCGGCTCCGGCGGCAGGCTGGAGGTCCACTCCGAGCCCGGCAAGGGCACCACGATCGAGATGGAGGTTCCCGGTGGCTGACACCCCGGCCCGCATCCGCGTCCTGCTGGTCGACGACCACCAGGTCGTCCGGCGCGGCCTGCGCACGTTCCTGGAGGTCCAGGACGACATAGAGGTGGTCGGCGAGGGCGGCGACGGCGAGGAGGGCATCGAACGCGCCGAGGAACTGCGGCCCGACGTCATCCTCATGGACGTCAAGATGCCGGGCACCGACGGCATCGAGGCCCTACGGCGGCTGCGCGCCCTGGGGAACCCGGCACGGGTCCTGATCGTCACCAGCTTCACCGAGCAGCGCACGGTCGTCCCCGCCCTGCGGGCCGGCGCGGCCGGCTACGTCTACAAGGACATCGACCCCGACGCCCTGGCCGGCGCCATCCGATCCGTGCACGCGGGCCACGTCCTGCTCCAGCCGGAGGTGGCTCAGGCGCTCCTCGCCCAGGAGGACCAGCCCTCCTCCGCGGGCCGCCCCGGCTCCCTGACCGACCGCGAACGCGAGGTCCTCCGCCTGATCGCGGACGGCCGTTCCAACCGGGAGATCGCCCGCGCGCTGGTGCTGTCGGAGAAGACGGTCAAGACGCACGTCTCGAACATCCTGATGAAACTGGACCTCTCCGACCGGACGCAGGCCGCATTGTGGGCGGTCAGGCACGGAATGGCGGAGTAATCAGACCATCTGCGTGCGCACTGTGATTCAGCAGAGATTCATACGGTCGGGTGTATGTAGCCCACATGGCGTATCCCGCCCACCGGGCCGGGCGTTCTCCATGGCGTGTCGCGACGGCTGGTCGCGGCAGACGTACTGGAGGACGAGAACGTGAAGAACTTCAAGAAGGCCGCAGCCGTCACCATGATCGCGGGCGGCCTCGTCGCCGCCGGCGCGGGTGTCTCGTCGGCGCACGGCGGTGCGTCCGCGGAGGGCGTGGCCCAGCACTCGCCCGGCGTGGCCTCCGGGAACCTGCTCCAGGTCCCCGTCCACGTCCCCGTGAACGTCGTCGGCAACACCGTCAACGTGATCGGCCTGCTCAACCCCGCCTTCGGCAACTTCGGCGTCAACCACTGACCCACCCCGCGGCCCCGCTTCCCCACCTCTCCCCGGGAAGCGGGGCCGCGGCGTTTCCCTCCATCGTCACCACCCACCCCGGCGCCGGCCCCGACCCACCCGCAGCCCCGCACCCCGGCCCGAACCCCTGCTCGGGCTGCGCCTCAGCCCCGCTCGCGCTCCTCCACCGCCGCGTTGTACGCCGCCACCAGGGCCCGCCGCGCCACCCGCTCCACCGGCCGCAGCGCCTCGGACCGCGCCGCCATCTCCGAGGCGGCCACCGCACCCCCGGGCCCGTTCTCGTACGCCAGCGACACCAGCAGGTCCACCCGCTGCGCCAGCGCCAGCACCCGCACCGCCCGCGGCGGATACCCCGGAGCCAGCACCTCACGACCCGCCTCCGCCCGCGCCCGGTACGCCGACAGCGCCGCCTCCGCGACCGGCCCCGACCCCGCCACGTCCAGCCGCGTCAGCACCACCGTCGCCTCGCGCAGCGCCTCCGCCAGCTCCCGCTCCGCCTCACCGAGCGACGGCACGTCCGCCGGCGGGGCCTCCCGTACCGGCAGGCAGTGCCAGGTCACCGAGACGTGCAGGTCACCGGCCGGACCGGCCTCCACCACCTCCGGCACCAGACCCAGCGCCGCGCCCACCGCGACCACCGCCTCCTCGGCCTCCAACGCCCGCGCGTTGAACTCCGCCGGCCCGCTCAGCCCCAACGGATGACCCGGCGCGGGCAGTGCCACCCGCAGCCCGCTCACCCCCAGCACCCGCAACCGACCGAGCGCCAGCGTGAGCCCCACCGGACCCGGTTCCCCCGGCAGCCCGGTCACCCGGTGCACGGCGTCCTCACCGACGATCGACGACGCGGCCTCGTCGGGCGACACCAAACCGGCCAGCAGCGCGTTCCCCCAGGCGGCCAGCCGCCCTGAACGTGGTTCGAAAAGCATCCCCCCACTTTACGGATCGCGCCCCGCACCCGGCCCCGGAACCGGAGCCCGCCCCGAGTGGCGTAGGTTTTCCCCCAGGGGCTGCGCCTGCCGGCGCACAGAGAACCGTGACTGCAAGGGGTGACAACACGCTCATGAGCGATGTTCTGGAGCTGGTGGACGTATCCGTGGTCCGCGAGGGCCGGGCTCTGGTGGACCAGGTCTCCTGGTCGGTGAAGGAGGGGGAGCGCTGGGTGATCCTCGGCCCCAACGGCGCCGGCAAGACCACACTGCTGAACCTCGCCTCCAGCTACCTCTTCCCCACCAAGGGCACCGCCACCATCCTCGGCGGCACCCTCGGCAAGCCGGGTACCGACGTGTTCGAGCTGCGCCCCCGCATCGGCGTGGCCGGCATCGCCATGGCCGACAAGCTGCCCAAGCGGCAGACCGTCCTGCAGACCGTGCTCACCGCCGCCTACGGCATGACCGCGACCTGGCAGGAGGAGTACGAGGACATCGACGAGCAGCGCGCCCGCGCCTTCCTCGACCGCCTCGGCATGACCGACTACCTGGAGCGCAGGTTCGGCACCCTCTCCGAGGGCGAGCGCAAGCGCACCCTGATCGCCCGCGCCCTGATGACCGACCCCGAGCTCCTCCTCCTCGACGAGCCCGCCGCCGGCCTCGACCTCGGCGGCCGCGAGGACCTCGTACGCCGCCTCGGCCGCCTCGCCCGGGACCCGCTGGCCCCCTCCATGGTCATGGTCACGCACCACGTCGAGGAGATCGCCCCCGGCTTCACCCACGTCCTGATGATCCGTCAGGGCAAGGTCGTCACCGCCGGTCCCATCGACCTCGAACTCACCTCGCGCAACCTCTCGCTCTGCTTCGGCCTCCCGCTGGTCGTCGAGCGCAACGACCACGACCGCTGGACCGCCCAGGGCCTGCCGCTGCGCTAGCGGTCCGTACCGGTCGCGCACTGTCCCGACCGCGCCCACCCGACCTACCATGACCATGTGGACATCGACGCATGGGTGTGGTGGCTCATCGGCGCGGTCGGACTGGGCATCCCCCTGGTCCTCACCGCCCTTCCCGAATTCGGCATGTTCGCCATCGGCGCGGTGGCGGCCGCCGTCACGGCGGCCCTCGGCGGGGGAGTGGTCGCCCAGGTCCTGGTCTTCGTGATCGTGTCCGTGGCGCTCATCGCCGTGGTCCGTCCGATCGCCAACCGGCACCGCAACCAACGCCCCCAACACCGCAGCGGCATCGACGCGTTGAAGGGCAGGTCCGCCGTCGTCCTCGAACGCGTCGACGGCAGCGGGGGCCGGATCAAACTGGCCGGCGAGGTCTGGTCCGCCCGCACCCTCGACGCGGACACCAGTTTCGAACCCGGCCAGTCCGTCGACGTCGTCGACATCGACGGAGCGACCGCCGTCGTGATGTGAGAAAGCAGCCGACCCGCGGCCCCGGGGTCTGCGAGACTCCGCTCAACGGGGCAGCACAGACAGCCGGAAGGGCACGGGGAACCGCATGCAACCGATCATCATCGTCCTGATCATCCTGGTGGTTCTGGTCTTCATCGCCCTGGTCAAGACGATCCAGGTGATCCCGCAGGCCAGCGCCGCCATCGTCGAACGCTTCGGCCGCTACACCCGCACCCTCAACGCGGGCCTCAACATCGTCGTCCCGTTCATCGACTCGATCCGCAACCGCATCGACCTGCGCGAACAGGTCGTCCCGTTCCCGCCGCAGCCGGTGATCACCCAGGACAACCTGGTCGTCAACATCGACACCGTCATCTACTACCAGGTGACCGACGCCCGCGCCGCGACGTACGAGGTGGCCAGCTACATCCAGGCCATCGAGCAGCTCACCGTCACCACCCTCCGCAACATCATCGGCGGCATGGACCTGGAGCGGACCCTCACCTCCCGCGAGGAGATCAACGCGGCCCTCCGCGGAGTGCTCGACGAGGCCACCGGCAAGTGGGGCATCCGCGTCAACCGCGTCGAGCTCAAGGCCATCGAGCCGCCGACCTCCATCCAGGACTCGATGGAGAAGCAGATGCGCGCCGACCGCGACAAGCGCGCCGCGATCCTCCAGGCCGAAGGTGTCCGACAGTCCGAGATCCTGCGCGCCGAGGGCGAGAAGCAGTCCTCCATCCTCCGCGCCGAAGGTGACGCCAAGGCCGCCGCCCTGCGCGCCGAGGGCGAGGCCCAGGCCATCCGCACGGTCTTCGAGTCCATCCACGCCGGCGACGCCGACCAGAAGCTCCTCGCCTACCAGTACCTCCAGATGCTCCCGAAGATCGCCGAGGGCGACGCCAACAAGCTCTGGATCGTGCCCAGCGAGATCGGGGACGCGCTCAAGGGCCTCTCGGGCGCCATGGGCAACTTCGGCCCCATGGGCGGCGGCAGCCCGAGCGGCTTCAACCCGCAGAACAGCGGCAAGGGCGGCAACGACACGACGGGCGCCAACGACCGGCGCGAGCAGCCCCCCATCGACTGAGCCCGCCCTCCCCTCGTGCATGATCGGTGAGGCCCCTCGACCTTCATGGCGGGGAGGCGACTCACTCACGCAAAGGGGATGGCTCCGTCCATGTCCATGTCCATCTGGGAATCGCTCGCGGTCCTCGCCGCCGGAATCGGCGCCGGCACGATCAACACCATCGTCGGTTCCGGCACCCTGATCACCTTCCCGGTGCTCCTCGCCACCGGCCTGCCCCCGGTCACGGCCAACGTCTCCAACACCCTCGGCCTGGTACCCGGTTCCATCAGCGGAGCCATCGGCTACCGCAACGAACTCAAGGGGCAGCGCGCCCGCATCCTGCGCCTCGGCGCCGTCTCCCTCGTCGGCGGCCTCGCGGGCGCGGTCCTGCTCCTCGTCCTGCCCCCGAAGTCCTTCGACACGATCGTGCCCGTCCTCATCGGACTGGCCCTCGTCCTCGTCGTCCTCCAGCCCCGCCTCGCCGCGTCCCTCCGCCGCCGCCGGGAAGCCGCCGGCACCGCCGCGGAGGAACGCGAGGGCGGCCCCGCCCTCCTCACCGGCATGCTGTTCTCCAGCGCCTACGGAGGCTACTTCGGGGCCGCACAGGGCGTGCTCTACCTCGGACTCATGGGACTGCTGCTCAACGAGGACCTGCAACGCGTCAACGCCGTCAAGAACGTCATCGCCGCCCTCGTCAACGGCATCGCCGCCGTCTTCTTCCTCTTCGTCGCCGAGTTCGACTGGACGGCGGTCCTCCTCATCGCCGTCGGCTCCACCCTCGGCGGACAGATCGGCGCGAAGGTCGGCCGCCGGCTCCCGCCGACCGTCCTGCGCGGAGTCATCGTGACGGTCGGAATCCTCGCCATCGTCCAGATCCTGCTCCGCTGAACGACGTAGGGGAAATACGTCGCCCCGTGCACCCGACAACGGGGCGCACGGGGCGGACGACTACGCGGACCGCGACAACCACTCCGGCAGCGGATCCCGCCCGCCCACACCCAGCGCGAGCAACATCGCGTCGGCGGGCGACGGTACGAACGGCTTGCGGAGCAGCGGCATCCCCGCCTCCTCCGGAGTCCGCGCCGCCTTGCGGTGGTTGTCCTCGGCGCAGGAGGCCACCGTGTTCAGCCAGGTGTCCCCACCGCCCTGGGCCCGCGGCAGCACGTGGTCCACGGTCGTCGCGCGCTTCCCGCAGTACGCGCAACGGTGTTGGTCCCGAACCAACACCCCCCTCCGTGACCAGGGAGCATGTCTTCGGAAGGGCACCCGCACGTAGCGGCAGAGCCTGATCACCCGCGGCATCGGAAGCTCCATGGTGGCCGCCCGCACACGCAGCTCGGGATGCGACTGTTCGACCACGGCCTTGTCCTGGAGCACGAGCACCACCGCCCGGTTCAAGGTCACCGTCGACAGCGGCTCGAAGCTCGCATTCAGCACCAGCGTGTCCCGCATCTCGCCCACCTCCCGTGTGCAGGCCCGCGACCACACCGGCTGCGCGGCCCGGAACCACTCTGGCCGCGCGCGCCACGCGGGACAACGCAATAAAAATGCCCGGTCCTGGCCGTCTTTAGACCAGGACCGGGCAAACGCTCGGCGAACGATCAGCCCGCGGGTGCCTCGTACTCACCGATGAGCTGGGCGCGCCCGAGGGTGTGGAAGCGCAGATTGAACCCGACCACGGCGGGGGACACGTCCCCGTCCGGCCCGAGCTTCTCCTGGTCCACCGCGTACACCGTGAACACGTAACGGTGCCGCTCCCCGGCCGGCGGAGCGGCCCCGCCGAAGTCCTTCGTGCCGTAGTCGTTGCGCACGTGCACGGCCTCGGCGGGCAGCCCCTCGAACTTTCCGCCGCCCGCCCCGGCCGGCAGCCCGGTCACCGAGACCGGCAGGTCGAACAGCACCCAGTGCCAGAACCCGCTGCCCGTGGGCGCGTCCGGGTCGAAGCACGTCACGGCGAAGCTCTTCGTCCCCTCGGGGAAGCCCTCCCACCGCAACGCGGGCGAGAGGTTCCCGCCCGACAACACCTGATCCCCTCCCAACTCCGCGCCGGGCGCCAGATCGGCGCTCGTCACGGTGAAGGAGGGGACCTCCGGGTGGAAGTCGTGGGGGAGGGGCGCCCTGTGCTGCTGAACCACTGCTGAACCTCCTGATCGGATGCGCGTACGGCCCGAGCCTAGAACCAGTTGCGCTGCGAACCGACGGACGCGATCCACTGGTTCAGGTACGCGGCCCAGTCGGTGTCCTGGTAGGACTGCAGCCCCACCTGGAAGCAGCGGTAGGTGTCGCTGCCCTCGCTGAACAGCCCCGGCTTCTTGTCCATCTCCAGCACGACGTCCATCTCGCGCCCGTCGGAGACGAAGGTCAGCTCGACCTGGTTCAGCCCCCGGTACTGCGACGGCGGCAGGAACTCGATCTCCTGGTAGAACGGCAGCGTCTGCCGCGTCCCGCGGATGTGACCCCGCTCCATGTCCGCGCTGCGGAACGAGAAGCCGAGCTGTCGGAACGCGTCCAGGATCGCCTGCTGCGCGGGCACCGGGTGCACGTTGATCGGGTCCAGGTCACCCGCGTCGACCGCGCGCGCGATCTCCAGCTCCGTGCTGACGCCGATGTTCATCCCGTGCAGGTGCTGACCCCCGAAGTGGGTGATCGGCGTCTCCGCCGGGATCTCCAACCCGAACGGCACCACGTGCAGCGCGCCGGCCTGCACCTGGAAGGCACCCCCGAGGCGCTGCTTCGTGAAGACGACGTCCTGCTTGTACTCCTGGTCGCCGCCCTCCACCTCGACCCGAGCCTGCAGCCCGACGGACAGCCCCTCGATCTGCTGCTCCACGGACCCGCCCTGGATCCGGACCTCGCCCTGGACGATCCCGCCCGGCACGACGTTCGGCTCGGTGATGATCGTGTCCACCGAGGCACCGCCGGCACCCAGGCTCGCGAACAGCTTCCTGAACCCCATGCTCAAACTCCCCTTAAGGCCTGTACGAAGGATGTGGCGACTCACGCGCCTACCCCTTTTACCAACGCGGAACCTTAGGCCCCGGTTGCAGGACGACGCGTTCCGTTACGCTCGACCGGATGAGCGCGCGTCCCGACCGTACGCCCCTGCCGCGGTCCTTCTTCGACCGCCCGGTCCTCACGGTGGCCCCCGACCTGCTGGGCCGCACCCTGGTCCGCCGCACGACGGAAGGCTCCCTCGAACTGCGGATCACGGAGGTGGAGGCGTACGAGGGCGGGGCCGACCCCGGCTCCCACGCCTACCGCGGCCGCACTCCCCGCAACGCATCGATGTTCGGACCGCCCGGACACGCATACGTCTACTTCATCTACGGCATGTGGTTCAGCCTCAACCTGGTCTGCGGCCCGCCCGGCCGGGCGAGCGGCGTACTGCTGCGGGCCGGCGAGGTCATCGTCGGAGCGGACCTGGCAGCCAAACGTCGACTCTCGGCCAGAAACCCGCGTGAACTCGCCAAGGGTCCGGCCCGCCTGGCCACGGCCCTGGACGTGGACCGCTCGCTCGACGGGACCGACCTCTGCGACGACCCCGAATCCCCCCTGTCCCTCCTCACAGGCACGGCCACCCCGGCCGACCTGGTGAGCAACGGGCCGCGCACGGGAGTGGGCGGCGCCGGCGCGGCCCACCCGTACCGCTTCTGGATCACGAACGACCCCACGGTCAGCCCCTACCGGGCACACGCACCACGCCGCCGCGCAACTTGACTCAGCCCTTCCGGACGCCTAACGTAGCCCGAGCCGCTTGAACGGGGCACTGCCTCAGCAGACCCCCAGAACGGCCAAACCACTACCTACGACTTACCCCTGGCGGGGTCCCTTTCGGCATGCCCGAATTACTCGCCGGCTGGCTCGATTATGAGTCGCAAGGGGAAAGCGCTAACGTAGCGGAGCGCCGAAAGGCCAAAAACCCCCAACGGTCACCGAATTCAAATTCGAGCAACTGCGACTTCCGAGAAGCAGAGCGCGGAAATGATCTGGTAGAGTTGGAATCGCCGGAAAGGAAAAGCGCGAAAGCGCAGGACCTGGAAAGCACCGAGGAAATCGGGCCCGAGAGAGTCTGATAGAGTCGGAAACGCAAGAACACAGAACAGAAGCCCGGAGGAAAGCCCGAGAGGGTGAGTACAAAGGAAGCGTCCGTTCCTTGAGAACTCAACAGCGTGCCAAAAATCAACGCCAAAAGTTGATA